>DASSFS010000069.1:0-47108 GCA_035694165.1 Solirubrobacterales bacterium
CCCGACGCCGATCACTGGAGCGAGGCCCGATGAGCGCGCCGTCCTGGGGGCCACCCGTCGCCGCCGGCCCGACGCGCGACGTGCGCGACATCGTCACGCTCGCGGCGCGCGCCTGCGCCCGCGACCCCGAGGTCCCCGCGATCGTCTTCGAGGACGGAGCCACGATCACCCGCGGTGAGCTGCGGCTGGCAGTCGAGAGCTTCGGCGGCTGGCTGAGCGAGCGGATCGAGCCCGGCGACCGGGTCGCGATCATGCTCGAGAACCGGATCGAGTTCATGGTCGCCTGGCTTGCCACGGCGGCCGCCGGGGGCGTGCTCGTCTCGGTCAACCACGGCTCCGGCGAGCACGACGCGGGCCACGTCCTGCGCGACTCCGGCGCGGTCGTCGCGATCGCCGGGGAATCGACGCGGGCGCTGGTCGAACGCCTCCAGCCCAGCTGTCCCCAGCTGGCCCACGTCGTCACCGTCGGCGATTGCGAGCCACACGGGCTCGCTCTATATAAGGGAGCCGAGCCCCTGGACCTCGACGCGGCAAGCGTCGATCCGAGCGCGGTGACCAACGTCTATTACACCTCCGGCACCACCGGGCCGCCGAAGGGCTGCATGCTCGCCCACGACTACTGGCTGCGCTTCGTCGACCTCTACCAGCGGCTCTACGGGCTGCGCCGCGAGGACCGCTTGCTTTGCTGTCTGCAGTTCTTCTACGGCGATCCCCCCTGGATGATGCTGCTCTCCCTACATGCCGGCACCACGCTCGTGGCAATGCGCCGCTTCAGCGTCTCCCGGTTCTGGAACGTCGTGCGCAGCAACCGCGTCACCCAGCTCTTCGCCGTCGCCTCGATCCCGAGCCTGCTGCTGAAGGCCCCGCCCGATCCGCGCGACTGCGACCACGAAATGCGCTTCGCCCTGCAGATCGGCGTGCCCGCCAACCTCCACGCGGCGATGAACGAGCGCTGGGGCTTTCCCTGGGTCGAGGGCTACGGCCTGACCGAGACCGGCCTGGTCATCGGCATGCCGCTCGCCGAGGAGCGGGGGATGACCGGCTCGGGATCGATCGGGGTCCCCTGCCCGGAAACCGAGGTCCGCCTGATCGACGAAGGCGGCGCCGAGGTGCCGACCGGCGAGTCCGGCGAGATCACGCTGCGGGCGCCCGGCCTGATGCGCGGCTATCTCGGCCGCCCCGAAGCGACCGCGGAGACGATGCGCGACGGCTGGCTGCACACCGGCGACCTCGCCCGCGCTGATGAGCGTGGCTTCCTCTTCTTCCAGGGCCGGCGCAAGGACATCATCCGCCGCGGCGGCGAGAACATCGCCGCCTCGGAGGTCGAGGAGGTGATCCGCGCCCACCCCTCGGTCGAGGAGGTCGCGGTAGTGCCCGTGCCCGACGATCTGCACGGCGAGGAGGTCAAGGCCCATGTCGCCCTGGTCGAGGGCACCAGCCTCTCGGCTGGGGAAATCGTCGCCTACTGCAGCGGCCGCCTGGCGCGGCACAAGCTGCCGCGCTACGTCGAGCTCCGCGACCGCCCCTTCCCTCGCACCCCTTCGATGCGCGTCCGCAAGGGCGAGCTGATCGCCGAAGACCCAGACCCCGCAGGTTCGTCCTGGGATCGCGAGCGCGAGCTCGACCCCCACTCGCCGGAGGAGACCAAGGCATGAAGGCAATAGGAATCGACGTCGGCGGCACCTTCACCGACTTCGTCTACTTCGACCACGACGCCGACCGGGTCGAGGTGATGAAGATCAGCAGCGGCGAGGACATCGCGGCGACGATCGCCGGCGGCATCCGCGACCTCTGCGCCGCCAACGACGTCAGCCCGGCCGAGATCGACCTGGTCATGCACGGGACCACCGTCGCCACCAACGCGATCCTCGAGTACGAGGGAGCCCGCACCGGGATGATCACCACCGACGGGTTCCGCGACATCATCCACATCGGCCGCCACCAGCGCCCGCACAACTACTCGATCCAGCAGGACATCCCCTGGCAGGCGCGGCCGCTGGTCGAGCGCGAGTTCCGGCGCCCGGTGCCCGAGCGGCTGGCGCCGCCGAACGGCGAGGTGCTGACCCCGCTCGACGAGGCCGCCGTGCGCGGCGCGGCCGAGTACCTGCGCGACGAGGGCGTCGACGCGGTCGCCGTCTGCTTCCTCTTCTCCTACCTCGACGGCGAGCACGAGCGCCGCGCCGCCGAGATCGTCCGCGAGGTGATGCCGGCGGCCTTCGTCTGCACCTCCAGCGACGTGGTGCCGCAGTTCCGCGAGTTCGAGCGCTTCACCACCACCTGCATCAACGCCTTCGTCGGCCCGCCGATGAAGAGCTACATCGAGCGCCTCAGCAGCCGGATCAGCGACGCGGGCGTGACCGCGCCGCTCCACATCATGCAGTCCAACGGCGGCACCGCCACGCCGGAGGTGGCGGCCAGCTACCCGGTGCGGGCGATCCTCTCCGGCCCGGTCGGCGGCGTCATGGGCGGCGTCTGGGCGACGGGATCAGGCCGCGAGGACGAGGAGCGCCGCCTGCTCGCCACCCTCGACGTCGGCGGGACCAGCGCCGACATCGGCATCGTCACTGAGGAGGGCCTGGTCGAGGCGCGGGCGCGCGACACCTGGATCGCCGGCTACCCGGTGATGGTCCCGATCATCGACATCGAGACGATCGGCGCTGGGGGCGGCAGCGTCGCCTACCTCGACCGGGCCGATGCGCTGCACGTGGGACCGCGCAGCGCCGGCGCCCACCCCGGCCCCGCCGCCTACGGCCGCGGCGGCACCGAGCCGACCGTGACCGACGCGAACGTGGTCCTCGGCCGCTTGCCGAGCTCGCTCGCGGGCCAGCTCGAGCTCGACCACGAGCGCGCGCACGAGGTGGTCGGCTCGCTCGCCGAGGCGATGGGCCGCTCGACGGTCGACGCCGCCGCGGCGATCGTGCGAATCGTCAACGAGAACATGGCGGCGGCGCTGCGCACGAAGACGATCGAGCGCGGCCTCGACCCGCGGCAGTTCCTGCTCTGCGCCTTCGGCGGCGCCGGCCCGCTGCAGGCCGCCGAGCTGGCCCGGATCCTGGAGATCCCCGAGGTGCTGATCCCGCCAAATCCCGGCGTGACCTCGGCGGCGGGCCTGCTCACTTCCGACCTGCGCTACGACGTCGGCCAGTCCTACCCACGGTCGCTGTCGGAGCTCGCCCCCGCTGAGGCCGAGCGCATCTTCGCCGGCCAGGAGGAAGCCCTGCGGGCGCAACTGCGCGCCGACGGGCGTCCCGAGGACGCGATCCGCCTCGACCGCGCCGCCGACCTGCGCTACAAGGGCCAGAGCTACGAGCTGAAGATGGCGGTGCCCGACGGCGAGCTGACCCCAGCCACCCTGGAGGCGCTGCGCCAGAGCTTCCACGCGCGCCACGAGGAGGAGTTCGGCCACAGCTTCCTCGACCTCGACGTCCAGCTCGTCACCCTCAGGGTCACCGCGATCGGCTCCCTCCCCCACATCCGCAGCGTCCGCATCGACGACGTCCCCGCCGACGGGGACGCCCCGCCGCGCAGCACCGAGGTCTACTTCAAGCAGGCCGGGACGGTCGCCGCCGTGCAGACGCCGGTGCTCGAACGCGACCGGATCCCGGTCGGCGAGGAGATCGAGGGGCCAGCGATCGTCGTCCAGCTGGACTCGACCACCGTGATCCCGCCCGGGGTGACGCTGCGCCGCAACGAAGTCGGCAACCTCCTACTGACCATCCACTGACCATGCCGGGAGACGACATGAGCATCGATCCGATTACCGCCCAGGTCATCAACGGCCGGCTCAGCGGGATCTCACTCGAGATGGCCCGCAAGCTGGTGCGGATGAGCTTCTCGATCCTGTTCAAGGAGTCCGAGGACATCGGCTGCGCGTTGATCGCCGCCGACGGCTGGCAGCTCTCCGAGGCCGATACGACGCCGCTGCAGATGGGCCCGTTCCCGTTCGCGGTACAGGGGCTGTGGAAGGTGCTCGAGGAGCGCGGCGAAAGCACCGCCGACATCCGCGAAGGCGACGTCTTCATCCACAACGACGCCTACCTCGGCGCCTCGCACGCCCCCGACATCGACATCATCGTGCCGGTCTTCTACGAGGGCGAGCTCGTCGCCTACTCCTGCACGACCGGCCACCACATGGACATCGGCGGCGCCAAGCCCGGAACCTCGGTGATCGACGCCATCGACGACTGGGCCTGCGGGCTGCGGCTGCGCGCACTGCGGCTGCGCGAAGCGGGCAGCGACAACGGCCAGCTCTGGCAGATGATCGAAGACAACGTCCGCATCCCCGAGCTGACGATCGGCGACCTGAAGGCGCAGATCGCCGCCGCCGAGGTCGGCGCCGGGCGCCTGGTCGAGCTGATGGACGAAATGGGCGCCGACCAGGTCCTGGCGGCGAAGGGCTGGGCCGAGGACTACTCGGAGCGGATGCTGCGAGCCGAGATCGCCGCCCTGCCCGACGGCGAGTACCGGGCTGAGGGCATCAGCGACGGCTTCCCGGAGATCGAAGACCCCGCCTACCGCAACCTGCCGATGGTCTGCACGCTGCGGGTGCGCGGCGAGGAGCTCGAAGTCGACCTCACCGGGACGGCGCCCCAGATCCCCGACATGGCGATCAACATGCCCTTCCGCGGCACCGTCACCGTGGTCATCCTCACCGTCGTGCGCTCGGTCCTGCTCGACACCGAGAGCCACGTCGAGGTGCCCCAGAACGAGGGCATCATGCGCCCGCTGACGATCACCGCCCCCGAGGGCTCGATGGCGAACCCGACCTTCCCGACGCCGACGCTGTGCCGCTCGATGCCGGCCTGCGTGCTCGCCGACGTGATCCTCAAGGCCTTCGCCCAGATCGTCCCGGACCGCTGCTGCGCCGGGATCTCCGTGCTCGGCGCCTATAGCTACACCGGCGTCAAAGACGGCCGCTACTGGGGCCATTGGGACATCTACGAGGGGAGCTACGGGGCCCGCTGGAACAAAGACGGCATGGACGCGATGGACACCCTGTTCACCAACACCCGCTGCGCCCCGATCGAGGAGATCGAGACCGAGTACCCGCTGCGCTGCGCCGGCTGGCAGCTGAACGACAACCCGATCGGCCACGGCCGGTTCCGCGGCGGCGTCGGCGGCCAGCGCGATTTCGAGTTCCTCGTCGACGGCTTCATCGCCAGCGAGTCCGACACCCACACCTATGCGCCGTGGGGGTTGGACGGCGGCCACGACGGCCACCCCGGCAGCATGAGCTGCTTCGAGCACCAGGGCGCGGAGCCTGTCCGCGTCGCCCCGAAGATGGCCCCCCGCGCGGCCCGCGCGGGGCAGATCTACCGCGCGGTCTCCGGCAATGGCGGCGGCATGGGCCCGCCGGTCGAACGCGACACCGCCCTCGTCCTGCGCGACTTCCGCGACGACCTGATCTCACTCGCGGAGGCGGCCGACGTCTACGGCGTCGTCATCGACCCCGCGACCCGCACCGTCGTCGAGGACGCGACGGCGCACCGCCGAGCCGAGCTTCGGGCGTAGGGCTCAATGGGCTAGGGAACCCCGAGCCTCCGAGGACACGACCCGACCGAGATTTAGTTCATATGACCTAAATTTAGTTCCTATGATCTATATTTAGGCAGATGAACGTGGCTAAGCCCTACACCGCAATCTCGCCGACGATAGATACTGCCCTGCTCGTCGCCCTCGCTGGCTCGGGCGAGCCTCGCAGCGGTCGCGAGTTGGCGCGACATATCAATCGCTCGCGGACCGGAGTTCAGCATGTGCTCGACCGGCTCGTCGAGGAAGGCCTCGTGGACCGGAGTGCGGCAGGACAGGCATTCCTCTACACCTTCAACTACGACCACTTGCTCGCCTCGGCGGTCGAGGAGATGGCGACGGCTCGTGTCGAGCTCGTTCGCCGGCTGCGTGAGCTTGTCGATCTCTGGAAAGTCGAGCCGTTGCACCTCTCGCTCTTCGGCAGTGCGGCGCGGGGCGATGGCGACACCCACAGCGACATCGACCTCTTCCTGGTTCGGCCTGCGGCCATCGAGGAGGAGGACGAAATGTGGCGCTCGCAAGTCGATCAGCTAGCGGCGAGCGTGCAGCGCTGGACTGGCAACAAGGCTGGGGTCGTCGAACTGGCCGAGAAGAGGGTGCCCGGCCTGCGGCGCAGGCGCCCACCCGTTCTGCGCGAGCTGGACGCCGACGCGATCGACATCGCCGGGATTCCCATCCGCAAGCTCTTGGCGCGAAAATAGTGGCGCGCAAAGGCGGAAGGACCCAAGCCTGCGGGACCCCACAGGCAGGTCAGAGGCTCACCCAGGCGCGCCGTTACCTGGACGTCGCCGAGCTCACGGCCGACGCCAGCGATCCCGATCTCGAGTATTCCGGAGTTGCGGCCTCGATCGCGATCCTCGCCGGAATCGCTGCGGCCGACGCCGCCTGCTGCGCAACGCTGGGCCGGCGCTCACGCTCCGACAACCACCATGACGCGGCTGATCTGCTCGCGCAGATCACGCCGGGGGGCAAAGCAGCGGCCGCAAAAATGCGCCAGTTGATCGGTCTCAAGGACTCAGCCCACTACGGCTTCCTGACAATCAGCGCAGCACAGCTCAAACAGTCGATGCGCCAAGCCGAGCAGCTGGTCGCATTTGCCGAGGAAGCCGTATTGCGCTCGTAGGGCCGTTTAGAAGGGCCACGATTGGGTAGGACGATGTTGAGGAAGAGGTGGTGACGGAACATGGCCACGGTCAGCGATCGCATGAGCACGGATGTCGCCGCGGTTCGCCCCGACACGACGTTGGTGGAAGCCGCGCAGCTGATGAGAGTCAGCGGGGTCGGTGGCATCCCGGTCTTGGACCCCGAAGGCGAGTGCGCCGGGATCCTCACCGAGCGCGACATCGTCGTCCGCGTGATCGCCGAGAGGCGCGAGCCACTCGCCGCCTTCGTCCGCGACGTCGCCTCCATGCACCCCGTCATCTGCTCCCCTGAGGAGGACGCGGCCATGGTGGCGAGGCGGATGCGCGAGAACGAGGTTCAGCACCTTCCGGTCTGCGAAGAGGGCGAGGTTGTCGGCGTAATCTCCCTCGCCGACATCGTCTTCGGCCGACCCGACGAAGAGCGAGGAATGTTCGCCCCGCCGCCCGAAGTCATCAGCCGCTGAGGCGCCGACCGGCAGATTGGAGCCGCTGACACCGGGTACACAGCCGAACATGGACCCAACCGACTCCGCAGGTGCCGACGCCGCGATCCGGCCGTTCACGTTCGACGTTTCGGATCAGGAGCTGACCGATCTGCGGAACCGGATCGACGCGACCAGATGGCCCGACCGAGAGGTCGATCCCTCCCAGGGGGTGCAGCTCGAGACGATGCAGGCCCTTGCCGAGTACTGGGCGACGGACTACGACTGGCGCAAGTTCGAGGAGCGCTTCGCAGCCCTCCCGCACTTCATCACCGAGATCGACGGAGTGGACATCCACTTCATCCACGTTCGCTCCGAGGATGACGATGCGCTGCCGCTGATCGTCACCCATGGATGGCCCGGCTCGACCGTCGAGCAGCTGAAGATCATCGACCCACTCACCAATCCGATGTCCAACGGGGCGAGCGCCGGCGATGCGTTCCATCTGGTCATCCCGTCGATTCCCGGCTACGGATTCTCGGGCAAGCCGACGGAGACCGGCTGGGACCCAATCCGCGTGGCGCGCGCCTGGATCGTCCTGATGGAGCGCCTCGGGTATACGGAATACGTTGCCCAGGGCGGCGACTGGGGCAACGCGGTCACCGAGCAGATGGCCCTGCTGAAGCCCCCTGGATTGCTGGGCATCCACACGAACATGCCAGCAACTGTTCAGCCCGATGTCTCGGCGGCGGTCCAGCACGGCGATCCACCTCCGGCGGGCCTCTCCGCAGATGAGCAGAAGGCCTTTGACGTGCTGGTCCATTTCTTCGCGACCGGCGTCGGCTATGCCCAGGAGATGGGGAACCGGCCGCAGACGCTGTACGGCGTCGCCGACTCCCCCGTCGGGTTGGCGGCCTGGATGATCGATCACGACGTCCGCAGCTACGAGCTGATTGCCCGCGCATTCGCCGGGCATCCCGGCGGCCTCTCGCGGGACGACGTCCTCGACAACATCACCCATTACTGGTTGACGGACACGGGCGTCTCCTCGGGCCGGCTCTACTGGGAGAGCAAGCTGGGCTTCTTCGACGTCAAGGGCGTGGATCTCCCGGTCGGGGTGAGCGTCTTCCCGGACGAGCTGTATCCAGCGCCCAGAAGCTGGGCCGAGGAGGCCTATCCCAAGCTCGTCCACTTCAACGACGAGCTCGAGGAAGGCGGTCATTTCGCCGCCTGGGAGAAGCCGGACCTGTTCTCGGAAGAGCTACGCACCACCTTCAGATCGTTGCGTTGAGCTCGAAGAGGGCACTTCTCGTGGCGTCAGCGATGAACCTCCGTGGGTGACCCGCGATCCCGCTGGCGCCGCTGTCGAAGCACGACCACACCTATGGAGATGGCCGCCAACACCGCGATCGCGATCAGAATCGGGACGAGTGGAGAGGAAGCGGAAGGCGCCTCTGGGGCCGGCCGGACCGTGGTTTCTTCTCGCGGAGGCCGGCCACCGCTTTCCGCTAACGCTGGAGGCGAAGAGCTCCCTCCACCAGCACCGACACTGCCGCCGCTGGAGCCCTTGGGCTCGAGTGCATAGGTTTTGGGTGCGCTGGAGGGCGCCTGTCGGGGAGGCTCCGCTCGAAGCGGAGCCTTGTCCGTGTTGTCGCTGCTCGGCGCTCCACGACCCTGCGGGGCCTCTCGTCGGTCCGGGGACACGACTGAACGGTCCTGGCGGGAGTCGTCGCCGCTGACCACCAGCGAGAAACCGACTCCGGCGACCAACCCCAGCAGAACCACCACGAGCACGACCAGCCAGGCACCTGGCCCCGGCCTGGCTGGCTCAGCCCACTCGTATAGGTACTCCTGAAAATCCTCGAGCCCGGCACTCAGCACCGCCGTTTCGTCCCGGCCCTTCAGGACTCGGTTCGCAATCGGCTTCCACAGCGCGACCGTGGCGACGACGAGGCAGAGCGCGCCGAGGGCGACAAAACCAGCCACAAATCCGTTCAGGAGCACGCTCAGCGCCGTGCCCACCACACTCACTGCGAGCGTGCCGACGACGGTCGCGGCCAGAGCGGTTTTGTCCGAGCCTCTCATCGTCTCTGGCTCACGCGCTGTCGCCCTCGGGCTGAGGAATCGCGTTGTCGCGGGCTCTGCGGAGCTCGGCAGCCGAAACCAGCATCGCCAGCAATCCCAAGAGCACGATGAGCACTCGCAGCGGACCCAGTTCTGCGTAAATCAACGCACTCCCCCATGCAACCCAGCCGAGAGGCAAGATGTAGCCGCTCAGCCTCAGTTTGACCGGACGACCGAGATGATGGTCGATGAACGCGGTCAACGCGACCTGCACCGTGCCGAGACTCGCCCAGAAGCTAATCAGCATGGCAAGCCATTCCACTGAGTTGTGAGGAAGGGGCGCACCGAAAAGACTCACTCCCCCGCCGCCGCTCACACCGGTCAGGTTACTCACCATATTGCGAACCCGTCCGTCGGGAAGCCGCGAGTAAAGTTGAAGGTGGGTCATGACCGATCCTCAGAATCCGATGCGGCGGCGCGAGATGATGGCGCTCTCAGCAGGGACGCTGGCAAGTGTTGCCCTCTACGCCTGCGGCGCTGACGAGGACGACCTGGCGAAATCTGTGGCGAAAGGCGGCAGGACCACGCCGGACTGCGTGTTGACGCCCAGACAGGACGAAGGTCCCTTCTACATCGACCTGGCGCGGGTTCGCCGGGACATCGTCGAGGATCGTCCGGGTGTGCCGCTGGCGCTCGCTGTGACCGTCGTCGACGCGAATACCTGCGAGCCGATCCGCGATGCCGCCGTCGACATCTGGCACTGCGACGGGCTCGGCATCTACTCGGGGGAGCCATCAGAGAGCAGCGAGGGCGAGACCTACCTGCGCGGGATCCAGATGACCGGGGGCAACGGCCTGGCCGAGTTCGCGACCATCTATCCAGGCCAGTACCCGGGGCGGACGACGCACATCCACGTCAAGGTCCACACCGGCGGGCGACGCAGCAACGACACCTACTCCGGCGGTTACGTCTCGCACACCGGCCAGCTGTTCACCACCGACCGACGCGACGCCGAGGTCTTCGCCCTCGCCCCCTACAACCGGAATACCGCCGAAATCACCGCCCGCGAAGCCGACTTCATCTTTCGGGATCAGGGCGGCTCCAGCTCGGCCCTCCACCTCACTCCAGCCGGCAACGATCTCGCCCGCGATGGCCTTACGGCAAGAGTGACGCTGGGCGTTGATCCCAGCGCTTAGGCGCCGCGCCCTGGCTCCTGAAGCCAGACGAGAAAGGCCATCCCCAAAGTAGGCCCCGCCAGCAGGCCCTCTATCGCCGTGGCCAACCGCGCAAACTCCCAACTCGGGAAGCGCCTCGGGTGGACAATCACCAGACCGTGGTGCTCGCGATTCGTCTGAGCGTACTCGCGGAGGATTGGTTCAAAGTCGACACGGTTGTAGGTGACCAGAGCTCGGCCTTGCTGCTGGGCAACCTCGAAGAGGTCGGGGTCACTCACTCCTCGCAAGCTCGGATCATCTGTGGCGGCCGTGACATCACAGCCTCGGTCTCGGAGCCGTTCCGCGACCTTTCCGCTGATCTGCTCGTCGAGGAGGAGCTTCACGCCAAGGCGGCCTGTTCGCGCTGCCAGGCCGCTTCGGCTTCATCTGCATCCTCAGAGTTGAGAGCGATCCGACGGTCGATCTCGTCGGTGAAGGCGCCGTAGTAGCGGACCGCGGTCCGCACTTGCGGGTCGGTGAGATTGAGCAGCTCGGCGGTGGCCGAGATCGCATCCTCCCCACGCGCCTTGCCGCTCTTGAGCGTGGCCATCAGCTCCCAGACATCTGGCCCACCGGGCAAAGCAGCGCGGCGGCCGGTGGGTCCCCCACGGAAAATGATGCCGGGGTGGTCATCCATGCGCGTACCCTCATCGACGTAGCGCTCGGCGAGACGTGACTTGTTGGTCCCGGCCATCTCACTGCGTCGCTCCAACCGGTCGACCACGTCGGTGCCCCATCGAGCCGAGAAGGTTTGCGTGTCCCGCGTTGCCATTTGTATTACAGCGTAATACAACCGCCAGGCGGGGGATCGCTAGTGCGCTGCCCTTGCGCGGTGAGACTCGCGGAGTAGCCTGAATCGAAAGAGCAACGAGGCTCGTCCAGGAAGGAGCACGCATGTCGACGCTTCACTTCAAGGAGACGACGACGTCGACCCCCGAGCAGTTCGTCGCCGGGCTGACCGACTTCGGGCCAGGCCGCTCCAAGCTTTTCCCGAACAGCGACGACAAATACCTCGAGGTGCACGACAAAGGCGCCGGCGAGGCCGACGTCACCGAGGGTTCTGCCGGCATCTGGGAGCGGCTGCATTACGACTGGTCCGATCCCAAACACGTCGTCCTCACGACCACCGACTCCAATGTGTGGGGACGCCACTCCGGCCACACCTACACCCTCACCCCACAGCCCGACGGGAAGACCGAGGTGGACGCCGTCGTCGTGCGGGAGGGTAAGAACTTCAAAGGCCGCCTGCTCGAAGTCGTCGTCGGGGCAATCGGTAAAGGCAAACTGGAAAAGGGGTTCGAGCAGACCCTGAAGGCGATCGAGGCCCGGAACGGCGAGGCCCCGCCGGCGGCGGGCGGATCGCCGAAGGAACCAGCCGCTTAGCTCGAGGCTGATCCCACCTCGGAGGCAGCCTTTTCGATCAGTGCAGCCACGGCTGCCGGCTGCGACACATAGATCGAATGGCTCCCCGCAGCCTCGGTAACGGTCGAACCCGCTCGGGCTGACATCTCGCGCTGGGCGGGCGGAGGGATCATCCGGTCTTCGGTCGCGATCAAGTACCAGCTCGGCTTGGACCGCCACGCGGGCTCATTGATCTTTCCAGCCAGAGCCTCGACGCCCCACGGGACCTGGGAGTCGGCCATGAACTCTGCCTGCTCGGCACTCAGGTCCCCTGCGAACGAGGCCGGAAACTTTGCCCGATCGAGGGACAGAAACCCGTCCTGCGGCGGCAAAATCGGCGGCACGGGTGCGTCGGGCGGCGGATTCGCGATGAGCGTTTCCACCGACTCGCCCTGGTCCGGCACGAAGGCTGAGATATAGACGAGAGCAGCGACTTTGGGGTCGTTACCAGCCTCGGTGACCACCGCTCCGCCGTAAGAGTGGCCAACGAGAATGACCGGCTCACTCTGCGCGTCGATGACGCGCTTGGTCACGGTGACGTCGTCCTCGAGAGAAAGCGTCGGATTCTGGACGACGCTGACGCTGTAGCCGTTTCTCCTCAGGGCGCTGTAGACACCCTGCCAACCGGAGCCGTCCACGAAACCGCCGTGAACCAGAACGATGTTCCCGGCTGCTGAGTGAGCCTCCATGCTGGTCTCCTTTTCTCGAATAAAGGTGGGCGCCTTGAGGCTACTTGGGCCTCCACCGAGGGTCAATCGGCCCGGGCGGCTGGACCCTCCTCGGCCCCGCGCCCCAGCACAACCGCGACGGTTTGCCCGTCGCGGCCGCCGAGGTGCAGAACGTAACGACCGGCGGGCAGGTCGCGGGTCGCCAGCAGTCGCTTCGCGGTGCCGGTGGCGTAGACGCGGCCGTTGCGAGTGAGAACCGCGCGGGAACCGGCGGCACCCTTGCCGGTGAAGGTCACCTCGCAGACGACCCGCTGGCCGCCTTTACGGCGCTGGAGGCTGCAAGTGACTTTGGCGTCGCGGCCGTTCTCGCCGCGGCTGCCGCGCGGGCCGGCGGGGCCCTGGGCGCCAGCCGGGCCCGGGGCGCCGTCCTTGCCGGCAACGCCGGCGGCGCCCTGCTGCCCAACCGGCCCCTGCTCCCCCGCTGCACCGGGGGCACCGTCATCGCCGGGAGCACCGGGTGCTCCAGGCGTGCCCGGGGCTCCCGGCGTGCCGGGCTCGCCTGGCGTACCTGGCTCACCGGGATCACCGGGCCCGCCCTGCAGGCCGGCGACACGCACCGCCTCGCTGGTGCCGATCTCGCTCGCACCCTGTGCGTTGGTGGCGATCACCCGGACGGAGAGCCGCAGACCGGCGTCCGCCTCGGTGATGACGTAGGTGGCAGCGGTTGCCGCCGGCTCGACCGGCTCGCCTTCGAGCAGCCACTCGTAGGCGAACGAGGTCGGGCTGTTGCGCCACTGGCCGCTGTCGGCGCTGAGGGTCTGGCCGACTTTGGCGAGGCCGGAGATCGCCGGCGCGCTCAACAGCTTCGGCACGCCCGGGGTCGGGATGACCGAGGCGCTGGACACCGGCTCCGAGCCACCCGTCTGATTGATCCCGGCGACGGCGCAGGCGATCGCCGCGCCGACGTCCTCAGCCACCGTCGTGTAGGTCGGCTCGGTGGCGGCCGCGATCGGGGCGCTGTCGCGGAGCCACTGGTAGGTGAACGAGGTCGGGTCGTTCTGCCAGGTCCCCGGCGCGCAGCTCAGCTGCGAGCCTTCGACCAGGTCACCGGAGATCGCCGGCGGCGTCTGACTGGCGGGCGCCAGCCCATCGAAGAAGGCGAGACCCTGGTGGTCCACGCCGTTGATCTGCGTGAAAGTCCCGCCGACGATCACCCGCGAGCCGTGCACCGCCATCGCGTTGACCCCTTCGTTCCCGTTGTTGGACACTTCCGGGCTCCAGCTGTCGATGACCCGGCCATCGGCCTTGGCGAAGGCCGCGAGACGGCTGTGTTTGGACCCGCCGGCTCCGGTGAAGGCGCCACCGACGATCACCCTGCTCTCGGTGAGCTGGACCTCGGCGACGGCGGCAAGGAATTCTTTGGCTTCCACCCGCCCGGCGAACTCGTTCTCCACCTGGCCCGAGGCTGCGTCGAACCGCGCCAGGAATTGGCGGCTGACACCCTCGACGAAGTCGAAGCTGCCACCGGCGTAGAGGTCCCCGGCCGCTCGATCGAGGGCCAGGCTCTCGACCGAGTCGTTGCCGATCGACGGATCGAAGGCGGGATCAACCGCTCCGTCGACGGCGTCGAGCGCCGCCAGGCGCGCCTGGGCGCGGCCGCCGATCGAGGTGAAGCTGCCACCGGCGTAGAGGCGATCGCCGTCGAGCGCCAGCGTCCGCACCGGCCCGCCGAAGGCGTCGGCACGGAAGTTGGGGTCGAGCTCGCCGCTCCAGGGGTCGACCGCGGTGAGCCGGCTGCGGCTGGTCCCGCCGGCGCCGGAGAAGTCGCCCCCGACGTAGAGGCGGTCCGGCGATGCCGCCAGCGCGAACACCGCGCCGCCAGCGATTTCGGGGTCGAAGCTCGACAGAACCTCGCCGCCCTCGCGGTCGACCGCCGCCAGGCTGCGCGACTGCATGTCGTCGACCGTGGTGAACGTGCCGCCGACGAAGGCGCGTGAGCCGACCACCTCGATCGCGTGCACAGTGCCCCTCAGCTGCGGGTTCCAGTCCTCGACCTCGTCGTCGGTCAGGTCGATGGCAGCGATGCCGCCGCGCGACTTCCCGATCGAGGTGAGCCCCGCGCTGGCGCCGATGAAGACACCGGTCGGTGAGACCGCGATCGCCGACGGCGACCCGCTCAGGCCCGTATCGAACTCGGCGTCGACCGCACCGGTCGTGGCGTCGAAGGCGCCGATGCGGGCGTGCGCCGCGCCACCGAGCGTCGTGAACTGCCCGATTACGACCGCGCGGTCGCCGTCGACGGCGATCTTGCCGATCGTGTCCTGGGCGCCAGGGGTCCACGGCGTCTGGAAGCCGGGCAGGACCTGGCGCGTGGCCGGATCAAACGTGACGATGCTCCCCGGCTCGCCCAGGAATTCGTCGAACGAGCCGCCCAGGACGACGTTGTCGCCGGCGCGGGTCATATCGACGACGACGCCGTCGGCGTCGGCCACCCAGCCGCTCTCGACGCTGCCATCGCTGGGCGAAACCGCCGCGAGGTGAAGGCGGGGTTCGCCACCGACGGTGGTGAAGGTACCGGCGACGAGCACGCGGGCCGGGGTCGCCACCACGCGGGTGATCGTTGCGTCGGCTGCGACCGCCCAGGGGCTCAGCGTCGCCGCCGGGCCGCTGACGTCGAAGGCGGCGGCTTCTTTGCGCGGGGAGCCCATCGCGCTGGTGAAGTTGCCGACCGCGTAGACGGTCGAGCCCTGGACCGAGACGTCGGTGACGCTGCTGCCGACGATCAGCGGATCGAAGCCGGTCTCGAGCACGCCGGTAGTGGCATTGACCGCGGCGAGCCGGTTGCGCGGCTGGCCACCGACGTTGGCGAAGCTGCCGTTGATGTAGAGCCGGTCGCCGCTGCGGGCGATGCCGCTGACGGTGCCGTCGACCACCGGGGCGAAGGTCGGATCGACCGTGCCGTCGGCGTTGAGGTGGACCAGTTTCGCCTGCGTGCTGGCGCCGACGCCGGTGAAGGCGCCGCCGACGTAAAAGCCGCCGCTGCCGTCCGGGATCGCGTCGCTGATCGAGCCGACGAAGGCCGGGCTCTGGGCGATGTCGCCACTCTCGGGGTCGAGCACGGCGGCGTTGCCGGTTTGCGGGCCGACCATCGTGAAGGTGCCGCCGATCAGCAGGCGCGAACCGTCGCGGCGCATCGACAGCACGTTGCCGTCGGTGATCGGCCCGCCGGCGACGGCGCCGGGCAGGCCCACGCTGGGCGGCTCAACCGCGCTCGGCGGCAGCAGGCGGCCGCGCTCGCGCAGTTCGCTGTCGGCGTGGCCGTCGTTGTTGCGCAGCGTCCAGACGTCGCCGGCGTCGGTGACCGCGAGCGCCTCGATCAGGCCGGTGCTCTGTTCGAACGCCGGCTGCTTGTAGATGTGCAGCAGCTCGGTCTTGTCGGTGACGGGGATTTTGGTGCCGCTGGCGGGCAGCGAGATCCGCGAGATCACCGGATCGCGCGGCAGGATCGCGTGGTTGACCTGGGTCTCGACGATCGCCAGGTCGCCGTTGGGCGTCAGCGCGAGGTCGCTGACTTCTTCGCGCACCAGCGGCGTCATGAAGGTGCGGAACGTGTTCGGTCCGGGAGTCAGCTCGCCGATGC
Source organism: Solirubrobacterales bacterium (assembly GCA_035694165.1). Classification (GTDB taxonomy): domain Bacteria; phylum Actinomycetota; class Thermoleophilia; order Solirubrobacterales; family 70-9; genus VAYN01. Next base: position 16,081 of record DASSFS010000069.1, read on the forward strand.
CGCCGGCGGCGGTCGAGAAGTAGACCTTGCTGCCGTCGGCGCTGACGTCGATCCCGGTCGTCGTGTTGCCGAATCCGGTGGGCAGCGTGCCGGAGGCCGGCAGCGTCAGGTTGACGTCCATCACGCCGGCCGCGGTGACGTGGGCGATCCGCGCCTGCGAGCCGGACTCGTTGGCGATCCAGTAGCCGCCTTTGGGGTCGACCGCGATGTCCTGCGGATCGGGGTCGCCGGTCAGGCCGGTGAGCGGGGCGAGCTTGGAGACGGTCGGCTCGCCCAGCGGCGCCCGCGAGTCGAGCATCCAGATCGCCGGCGGAATCAGCTTCTTGTCCGTGACCGCGACGAACTTGCCGTCGCCGATCGAGTCGAGGCCGTCGAAGCTCTTCCAGAACTCGCCGTCGGCGACCAGGTCGGGGGCGGAGCGGTCCCGCACCCATTTGGGAATCCCGCGGAGGATCGTGATCGAGCCGGTGGTCTCATCCGAGGTGAGGACGAGGTTGCGCGAGGGGATGGTCAGCACGCTCTCCGGCTCGCCGCCGGTCGGCAGCAGCTGCACGAATTCGGGGTTCTCTGGGTCGTCGATCCGGTAGACCGCGAGGAAGGCGGCCTGCTCGGCGGCGGCGAAGGCGTAGTCAGTGCCTTCGAAACGCCCGGTGCCGGCGCCGTGGACCTCGATGCCGCGGTTGTCGGCGCGGTTGTCCGGGTACATACCCCGTTCGGCGGCCAGTTGCTCGAGTTCCAGGCCGGCTTCGAAGATGATCGTGCCGTCGGGTTTGCGGATCGTGAAGCCACGACCGCCGGTCAGGGACTCCTCGCCCTCGTCCGCCTCGATGAAGTAGTCCTCATCCGGCGTCCAGGCGACCGCGTCGGGATTGCGGATCGCTTTGTAGGGATCGGTGAAGGAGATGATGTCGTTGTCCTGGATGTCGGCCAGTCGGTCGACTTCACCGGCGGACCAGAGCTGCTCAATGTTGCCGGTGGGGACGTCGACGATCATCACCCCGTTCTGCTCCTGGATTGAGACGACAGCCTTGTTCTCGGTGTTGATGTCGACGTACTCGGGCTGGGCGTCCTCGGCGTTGATCAGCGGCGGCCCAACCGGTACCGGCACGTCCCGCACGTCCCAGTTGGCCGGGTTGGGACCTTTGAGGTCGATGATCTGAACCAGGCCGGCCTCGGCGCCGTTCTCGTTCTCGATCGCCGCGACCGCGTAGTCGCCGTCGGGGCTGAAGGCCACCGAGTCGATCCCCTCGAAGACGGCGACCTGCCCGATCACCCGGCGCTCCTCGATGTCGACGACCTTGATCAGGTCACCGGTTTTCGGCGCGTCCTGGATGCCCGCCAGCGCGTAGCTGCCGTCAGGAGAGACGGCGACGGTCGGCACCGAGCCACCCATCGGCAGGGCCCCCATATCGCGTGGGTGAGCCGGATCGGTGATGTCGGTGAAGGCAACGTTGTTGCCCTGAGTCCCAACGATCGTGCGCCCATCAGGAGTCGCATCGATGATCTCGACCTGCCCGGTGTCAACCCGGAACGAGGTGACGTGCTTAAACGCGCCAACCTCCGCGTGAGCGGAAGCGGGGACGCGAGCAGCGAAGATCGTGAGCAGCGCAATCAGCGCCACTCCAAACTGCGCAAGCAGCAGCGGGCGGGCGGGGCGAGACAGGCCGAGGCGTGGCAAGGAAGCTCCTTTTTGAGCAGTCGGACGGGCGAGAAGCGAGACGGCCGCCAGCCTGCTTGGCGTAACGAACTGTCTTGTTTCTTTTCCGTTTCCAAGCCGTGACAGTTATGTAAGAACGGCTGCGATCCGGTACCTGTTTTCCTCAGGGTTAGGACGTCGGGGCGTCGTCGCTCGATTCATCTCGCCCACCGTTGTCCTTGGGCCTGCGCATAACCAACCAGCTGACCAATCCTGAGATCCCGGTCATCCCGGCGAATGGCGCAACCGACGTGGCTTCATAGCCAGCGATCTTGCTCAGCCCGAACAGAACAAGGAAGGTCAGCACGCCAACGGCTAGGCGAGCCAAAGCCTCGATGACCATCCCGAAGGTATCCGGACCGCGCTTGCGAATGCCTCCGACCAGGGCGTCGTTTAACTCGGCGCGGATCGGACGGGCCGGCGGGTTCATCCTCGGGCCCCTAATCCCCCTCAGGACCCGGAGCCACGGCCTGGCTGTACACAACCTGTTTGCCGAGCTCGGAAAGCCCAACCCCGTTTCTTCCCCGCGGGTCACGGTCAAGAAACCCCCGTGCCTCCATCTCTCCCACGAGGTTGTTCAGTAGCTCCGGCTCAGTGGGCAAGCTCGTGGAACCGGCAAGGTTCACCAAGGCCTCCATTTTCGAGATCGGGCCGCGCGCAAAGAGCTTGAGAAGTTGGAGCTCGTGCGCGTTGACCTGCTCACTGCGAATCAATTGCTGGATACGACCAACGCTCAAGCCGGTGATCGCCCGCGCTTCTTGGCGGGTCATTTCGCCAGCGTGCTGGCGCAAAACCTCGGCTCGCTGTTCAGCCGCACGTTCAAGCCCCCGCTCCGCTTCTCGGTACTTGCGCTCCGCAGCAGCGACCTGCTGCTCGGCTTCGCTGCCTTCCAATTCGGGAACGGTCAGCTCGCTTGGGATGCGATCGCGCGCCTCCCATAGCTCGTAAGGCACCAAGACCTCAATCAACTCGCCCTTGGCTTTAATCGGGGTTCCATCACTGAGGCACCAGTCCAAGAGGTCGGGATGAGCGGCGATGGAATGACCGTCAACGATCACCCGCTCCACATCTCCATCAGCGTTGACAATCTGTTTCGGGCGAAAACGGTCAGTCAGCGTCACGTCCCGCGCACCCGGGACAGCTATCCAGGTGTCCGCGTAACGCCACATGCCGTGGGGATCTCTGACGAACTCCGTGCCTTCTATCTCGGCTCGCTCGAGCGGCGCTTGAGCACGCTGTCCGCGGTCATCCCAAAACGATTGAACGTGGGCCATTTTCAGTGAATTGAAAGGTGGGTATCAAGCATATGCTGAAAAGCAGATTACAGCATCGGGTAATGCTCCCCGATACCAGGTCGTTTCTCAGAAACCGACTCGGGAAGCGGCCTCACTCGGTCCTTCTTAGCTCAAAGACCCCTGTGGATATGCGGAGCCGCGGAGCGCCTATCCCGCCTTAGGAAGCGAAGTCCAACCCCGCCGGAGGTTGTGGAAGACCCCCGGGACCAACTAGAAGATCCCCGCTAACTGCGTGAAAACTCCGCTGATTGGGGCCCTGTGGAAAGAGAGCCTGGCAATCATTCCCCGCAAATTCGGCGAGGGTCAACAGTTTCTGCCTGATCGGAGCGGTTTTTGGCAGGCCGGCTTAAACGGGGCCGTTCGAGGCGAGGCTCCCATTTGCGGGACTCCAAAAAGGGTGGCAGACGGGATTCGAACCCGCGACCGCCGGCACCACAAGCCGGAGCTCTACCAACTGAGCTACTGCCACCACGCGGCTTTCAAATCTAGCGGGCCAGGGCGGGGATTACGTCGCGGCCGATCGTCTCGATGGCGTCGAGGTCGCGGTGGAGGAGGTGCTGGGCCATGACGCGGGTGATGCCGGCGTCGGCAAGGTCGCGAAGTCGCTCGAGGGCCTCGGGGACGGTGCCGACGATCCAGGTCTCCGGCGCCTTGGCCAGAAACGCCTCGCCGTCGTCGCCTTCCCCACGCCACTGCGCCAGGCGCGAGGCGCGGTCCCGCAGTTCGTCCTCGTCCCCGGCCACCAGCCAGGTCGTCATTAGGGAGAGCGGCAGCGTTTTTGGATCGCGGTCCCCGGCTTCGCAGGCCTCGTCGAGGCGGGCGCGCAGCTCTCCCAGTTCGACCAGGGTCGCCGAGGTGGTGTTGTACTCGTCGGCAAGGTCGGCGGCCAGGCGCACGGTCCGGGGACCGCCTTTCGCACCCAGGATCAGCGGCGGGCGGGGCTTCTGGACGGGCTTCGGCAGCGCGTCGAGGTCGGTGGCGCTGTAGTAGCCGCCCTGGTAGTTGAAGGGGCCGTCTTCCCAGTAGCGGGGGATCAGTTCCAGCTGCTCCTCGAGCCGGTCCATCCGTTCGCCGATCGGCGGCAGCGAGAAGCCGTAGGCCTCGTGCTCCCCCTCCCACCAGCCGGCACCGAGGCCGAGCTCGACCCGCCCGCCGGAGACGTGGTCGGCGGTGACGACCGACTTCGCCAGCACCGCCGGGTGGCGGAAGGTCGCCGGTGAGACCAGCGTCCCCAGCCGCAAATCGGTGGTCACCGCGGCCAGGGCGGCGATCGTCGTCCAGGCGTCGAGCGAGCCGCGCTCGCGCCGGTCGGACACCGAGAGGTAGTGGTCGGAGCGGAACATCGTCCCCACCCCGTGCTCTTCGCAGCTCGCCGCCAGCGCCCGCCAGTCCTCCCAGGTCACGTCCTCCTGGCCCTCGATCATCAGGCAGACGTCCATGCGGTCCTCCTTGCGGTCGCGGTGCGGGTTTCGCCCCTCTACCCGCTGGCGACGATTTCAGCGAAGGCGCGGAAGCCCGGCGTGGTGCGCTCCGTCAGCGCCGCCTCGACCTCAGCCGCCCGCTCCGGCAGCGCATGGATGCCGGCGTCGCCGAGCGCCGCGACCGCGTCGTCGATCATCTCCGGCACCGTCAGCCAGGCCTCAACCAAGGCGAAGTCCGCCTCGGGGTGGAAGAGCACTCCCCAGGCGTTGCCGGCGCGGAAGGCCTGGTGCTCGGTCCGGGTGGAGGACGCCAGCGGCGTCGCCCCGTCGGGCAGGTCGAAGACGTCGCCATGCCAGTGCAGGACTTCGGTGCTGGGAGCCAGCCCGCCGAGGATCGGGTCGGCCGGATCGCTCACCTCGACCGGCGCGAAGCCGATCTCCGGCCCCTCCCCCGGCCTCACCTCCGCCCCAAGCGCTCGCGCCAGCAACTGCGCCCCGAGGCAGATGCCTAGCACCGGCATCCCCTGTTCCACCGCCACGGCCAGCCACTCGCGCTCGGCCGCCAGGCCGGGAAAGCGCTCGACCTCATCGACGTTCATCGGCCCGCCCATCACCACCGCGCCCGCCACCTCATCGTGCGCCGGCAGCTCCTGGCCGGCAAGCGGTTTCACGGTGTGGATGTGGAGCGCGCCGCAGGCGTCGAGGATCCGGTGCGGCCCCTCCCAGGGCACGTGCTGGATCGCCAACAGGGTGGGACGCTCGTCCACGCTCATCGGAGTCCCAGGCTAACCGCGCTACGGTTGGCGCCATGCCCAGGCTCTGTGCTTCCCGCTCCTGTCACGCGTCCCACCCGGCCACCGCAACCGGCGCCAGCGCCCGCGGCGCGATGGCGATCGGCGCTCTCGCCGTCGGCGCCGCTGCGATCGGCGGCTTCGCAATCGGCCGCCTCGCCGTCGGCAAGCTGGCGATCCGCCGGGCCAAGATCGGCAAGCTCGAAGTCGAGGAGCTCGAGGTCGGCAAGCTGACCGTGCGCAAGGAGCAGCGGCCCGGGTGACGTTTCCACCGTTTGTGCCCCTAGAGGGGCCTCAAACGTGGGTACGCGCGGTTCTCCCGGCGCTGGCGCTGGCTGCGCTCGCCCTCGCGGCCACCGCCGCCCCGGCCCACGCACTTGGCCCCTACCCGGACCTCGGCTCCTGCCAGGTCTTCCCGGACCCGCCCGCCTCACTCTCGCCGCGCGCGCCGTCCCTCCCGAACCAGGCCGCCTGGAACCAGGACATCTCCAAGGCTCCGCGCGACCCGCGCTCGGCCGCCTACATCTCTTACATCAACGGCAGTGGCGCCGACCACCTCCACCCTGACTTCGGCTCACCCCGCCCTTACGGCCTCCCATTCGCGGTCGTCGGCCCGGGCCAGCGCCGGCTGCCCGTCAACTACACCGCCTACGGCGAGGAGAGCGACCGCGGCCCCTTCCCGGTCCCGGCCGGCGCCCCGGTCGAGGGCGGCAACGGCAGCGACGGCGACCGCCACGTGCTCGCCGTCGACAAGTCGACCTGCACGCTCTACGAGCTCTACCGCGCCTTCTACGTGCAGCGCCCGCGCCCCCACTGGAACGCCGACTCCGGCGTCGCCTGGGACCTCGACTCGGCGGCGCTCCGCCCCGAGGGCTGGACCTCCGCCGACGCCGCCGGGCTGCCGATCTTCCCCGGCCTCGTCCGCTACGACGAAGTCGCAACCGGCCACCTCGAACACGCGATCCGCGTCACCTTCGAGAGCACTCGCGACGCCTGGATCCACCCCGCCTCTCACTGCGCCGGCGACACCGCCAGTGCCAGCGCCCCACCGATGGGCCTGCGACTGCGGCTCAAGGCCGGCTACGGACTCGGCGGCTTCAGCGGCCCCGCACGCACGATCGCCGAGGCGATGAAGCGCTACGGCCTGATCGTCGCCGACAACGGCTCCAACTGGTTCTTCAGCGGCAGCAGCGACCGCCGCTGGGACGACGAGAACCTGAACCAGCTGAAGCGGATCCCCGGCAGCGCCTTCGAGGTCGTCAAGAGCGCCGCCTCGATCCACGCCTGCTGACCCCTGGAGGTCGACCTGGGTCGAGTTTGTCCCACATAGCGATACAAACTCGACCCACCCGGCATTTCCCACCGTGTCGATACCATTGACTGACGAGTCAATCGACACGAAAGGCTGTCACATGGCTTCCAGCAGCGGCAAGGTCTCCCCGGCGGATTACCCGCCCCCTGTCGAGGTCGAGAAGGAGTTCGTCAAGCGCTCCCTCGACGGCGAGGACGAGCGGATCGAGATTGGCGTCGCGATCGTCGGCGGCGGCACCGCCGGGCTCGCCTGCGCCAACCGCCTGCTGCAGCTGCTGGCCGACGACCCCGAGACGATGGAGAAGCTCGGCGAAGTCCCGGTCGCGGTGATCGAGAAGGCGAAGACCTGCGGCGGCCACAACCTCTCCGGCGCGGTGATGCGCCCCGAAGCGCTGGAAGAGCTGTTCCCCGACCTCACCCGCGAGCAATGGCGCCAGGAGGGCTTCGGCTTTGGCGAGGTCGAGAAGGAGTCGGTCTACGTCCTCCCCAACGGCAAGCGCAAGTTGCGCATCCCGCCTCCGCCCCCGCAGCACAACCGCGGCAACGAGGTCGTCTCCGTCTCCGCCCTCTGCCGCTACATGCAGACCCAGGCCGAGGAGGCGGGCGCCTACCTGCTGACCGAGACCTCGGCGACGCAGCTGATCGTCGAGGACGGCGCCGTCGTCGGCGTCCGCTCCGGCGACAAGGGCCGCGGCAAAGACGGCGAGGAGCTCGGCAACTTCGAGCCCGGCACCGATATCGCCGCCAAGGCGACGGTGCTGGCCGAGGGCTGCTGGGGCCACCTGACCGAGGCCGCCGTGGGCGAGTTCGACCTCGACCAGGGCCGCGAACCGCAGGTCTGGGAGCTCGGCGTCAAAGAGGTCTGGAAGGTGAAGAAGCCGCTCGATCGGGTGATCCACACGCTCGCCGGCTGGCCGCTGAAAATCTCCGCCAAGTACCACCAGATCGGCGGCTCCTGGATCTACCCGATGGTGGACGAGAAAACCGGCGATGACCTGGTCTCGATCGGCTGGATCCTCGATCTCGACTACGCCGACGCCACCACCTCCGCTCACGACCTCCTGCAGCAGTTCAAGACCCACCCGCTGGTCCGCGACATCCTCGAGGGCGGCGAGCGAGTCGGCTGGGGCGCCAAGGCCCTGCCGGCCGGCGGCTACTGGGCGATGCCGAAACTCTCCGCACCGGGAGCGGTGATCGCCGGCGACGCGGCCGGCATGATCAACCTGGCGGCGCTGAAGGGCGTCAACTACGCGATCAAGGCCGGGATCCTGGCGGCGGAGTCGATCTACGCCTCGCTGAAGGAGGACAGCAACGACTTCAGCGCCTACGAGCAGGCAGTCGAGGACTCCTTCATCGGCAAGGAACTCTACGAACAGCGCAACACCCGCCAGCCGTTCCAGAAGGGCCTGCTCAAAGGCGGGCCGCTGGTCAACCTGATGATCGCGACCAAGGGCCGCTTCCCCGGCGGCCGCTGGAAGATCCACCGCAACGACGCCCAGCCGATGTTTATCGGCAAGACCAAAGAGGGCTACCCCCAGCCCGACGGCAAGTACACCTTCGACAAGCTCTCCAGTGTCTTCATCAGTGGCAATGTCACCCGCGACGACGCTCCCAACCACATCCGCGTGCGAAAAACCGTGCCGCGGGAGATCGCCGAGACCTGGACCTGGATGTGCCCCGCCGGGGTCTACGAGATCCCCGAGGACGCGCCGGAGAGCGGCGACGTCGAGGTGATCGTCAACTACACGAACTGCGTCCAGTGCGGCGCGATCACCGCCAAGGGCGGTCGCCTGACCACTCCCGAGGGCGGCGACGGCCCGCTGTACCAGAACACCTGAGGGTCGCGCCCTCTATGTGCCGAGGTCGACGGGCTGGCCGATCGGCAGCCAGCGGACGCTGCGCCGGAACCGCTCCGGGGCGCCGGCGAATTCGTGTTCGACCGCCTCGCGCCCTTGGCGGAAGTGCTTCCAGCCCTCGTAGTGGATCGGGATCACGGTTTTGGGTTTGATCTCCTCGCAGAGCTCGACCGCCTCGGCCGCATTCATCGTGTAGCGCAGCGGCCCGGTGACGGGGAAACGAACTCCACCGAGGTGGACCATCGCCGTGTCGACCTCGAGCCGCTGCGCGACCTCGCGCACGCCGTCGTAGAGCACGGTGTCGCCGGAGATCCAAAGCACTCCGTCCTCCTGGCCCTCCCAGCTGATCGCGCAACCGATCACCTCGCCGACGAGCGGCTGGCTGAACGGCGGCCCGTGCCGGCACGGCGTCGCGGTGATCTCGATCGGAGTCCGTCCCGGCGCCTCCAACCGCGTCGTCACCCAGGCGGCCAGCCCGCGGGCATTGCCGCCGAGCCGCTTCGCGCCTGGGATCGTCGTCACCACGGCGTCCGCCGAGGGCAGCATCGCCCGCCCGGCGTCGTCGAGGTTGTCGTCATGGTGGTCGTGGGAGAGCAGGACCGCGTCGATGTGCCCGAGGTCGGCGACGCCGACCGCCGGCCCGTCGAGCTTGCGCGAGCTCGTCCCCCAGCCGAAGTTGTATTTGCGGCCGGGAGGGTCGAAGGTCGGGTCGGTCAGCAGCGACCAGCCGCCGACCTCGATCAGGACGGTCGGTCCGCCGATATGGGTGACGCGGACTCCCTTCACGCGTGGTCCTTGGCCCAGGTCAGCGCGTAGTCGGCGACCTCCTCCCAGCCCTCCTGAGCCGGCAGCAGATGGGGCATGCCGTCGTACTCCTTCACCTCGGTCACGGTGTCGGACTTGTAGTGCTTGGCGTTGGAGCGCTGGATGCTCGGCGGCATCAGGTGGTCCTCGCCACCGGAGATGAACAGCAGCGGCGCCCGCTCGTCGTTCTTGTAGTCGACGTAGGAGCTCTGGTGCCCGGGCGTCAGGTTGGCGAAGGCGCTTTCCCAGAAGATCGAGCCCGAGGCCGGGATCGCGTAGCGCTCGTACAGCCGCAGCGACTCCTCGTCGCTGAACGTGTTGGTAAAGGCGTAATGCCACTGCTCGGGGGTCAAGGCGACGGCTCGGTGCCGGTTCGCCGGGTTTTTCAGGACCGGCCAGCTCGCCCGGACCTGCGAGAGCGGCACGATCGGCACGCCCTCGGTCGGGGCCGAGTTCATCGCCACCCCGGCGGCGCCGAAGCCATGGTCGAGCAGCACCTGCACGAAGACCCCGCCGGCCGAGTGGCCGATCAGGATCGGCGGCTTGTCGAGCGCAGTGATCACCGACTCCAGGTGCTCGATGATCTGCGGCACGGTTACCGCCTCGATCGGCGAGGGGTCCTCGTTCAGCGCCTCGACCTCCACCTCGAACCCCGGGTAGGCCGGCGCAATCACCTTCATCCCCGCTTTCTCGTAGTGCGTGATCCAGTCCTCCCAACTTCGCGGCGTAACCCAAAAGCCGTGGATGAGGACGATCGTGTCGGGCGCTGAGGGCTGGGAGCTCATGCGAATCCTTTCCGGGAGGCGACTGGGATGACTAGCGTTGCGGTCATTATCGTGTTCCTTCCGCATTTTTAAAATGGAATCCCTTCGTAAAGCTGCCCTTGGCCCCCTCCTCGCCCTCGCGGTGCTGATGCCTGCCGCCACTGCAGCTGCTGAGGAGCCCAGCCCACGGCAACCCGGCGGCGCGGCCCTGAGCGCGCTCGGCAGCGCCGTCCTCGGAGCGATCGCCGCCAGCAGCGGCGCCGATGAGGCGATCAGCTCGCTCGGCCAAGGCCTGGCGCTGATGGAAGCCCGCGAGCGCGTCGCCGCCGAAGCCGCCGCCGCCCCGGACCCGGCGCCAGCCCCGGACCCCCACGACCCGCCCGGGCCGATCGTCCCCGGCGACCCCTCGACGCTCCCCCCCGCCTCGGCCGGCTCCAACGGGACCAAGGTCGACCACCACAGCAGCGCCGAGCGGGAAAAGATCTTCGCCAACATGCACGCCGGCGGCGGCGAGTCGACCTCGATCCTGCTCACCGGCATCGCCCTGCCGCCGCCGAACGCCCCGCAGCAGGTCCAGGACGTGATCGACAACGCCAACGCGATCATCGGCCGCCCCTATATCTGGGGCGGCGGCCACGGCTCCTTCTACTCCTACGGCTACGACTGCTCCGGCTCGGTCAGCTTCGCCCTCTACGGCGGCGGCATGATCCCGCGCCCGCTCACCTCCGGCGAGCTCGAGGGCTGGGGCTCCCCCGGCCCCGGCAAGTGGATCACCGTCTACGCCAACGCCAGCCACACCTTCGCCGAGATCGCCGGCCTGCGCTTCGACACCTCCGGCACCGAACAAGGCACCGGCCCTCGCTGGCATCTCGGCAGCCGCCCGACGGACGGCTACGTAGTCCGCCACCCGCCCGGGTTCTAGGCGGAGCCGCCCGCGGCCGGAACGCCCCCGGTAGGACACAGACGAACCTCGTCGCCCGGATCGAGGTCGAGCGGATATCGCTGGCCCGTTGAGCGTTGAAGGCCGCGTTACACTCGCCTAATGAGCGAGACCCTCGACCTGACGATCCTCTACGAGGATGGCGAGGAAGGCTGGATCGTCGCTTCGGTCCCGGCCGTGCCTGGCGCGCTAAGCCAGGGCCGCAGCCGCGAGGAGGCGCGAGACAACGTGCTCGACGCCTTGGCACTCATGCTCTCCCCCGAGCCCGGCGAGAAGCGCGAGCGCGAGCTGCTGCACCTAAAAGTCGCGTGAAGCGACGAAAACTCGAGCAGCATCTGCGAAAACATGGATGCCGAAAGCTCGACGAGGGTGGCAACCACACGCGCTGGGTCGCGCAGACCGGACCTCGGTCCGCAGTCCCGCGACACAGCGAGATCGACTGGAAGCTGGTGCGGTCAATCTGCAAGCAACTTGAGATCCCGCCTCCCGAGGGCGGCCGGTAAGGACCTGACTGCATGGATGGACCGCGACAATTCGGCGGCTTGCTAGCGATGCTGCTCGCATCGGCATTGATCTTCGCCGCATGCGGAACGTCGGACAACGAGGTCGAGCATGCGATCGCCGATCTTCCATCGAAGCAGCTCACGGAACCCGAATGCGATGAATTCGACCGGGACCTCGATGAAGAAGCCTATGAATGCAGCGCCGCTCAGGGGAGAGGGGGTCGCATCAAACTCATGGTTTATCTCAAGTCCGGAGACGTGCACCTCATCATCGCGTGGCCCTGCGTTTCGGCTGACCTCCCATGGCGTGCCCTTCGGCGAGACCCGGCGCTTCGCTGCGGGAAGGTCGTCTGGTCTCGCAGCTAGGCGCAGGGAAATTTCGCCTGTCCCCGTCATGCCGTCGCACCCGATCAGAAGGGAAAGGTTAAGCGCACCCGGCTCCCCGAATCCAACGATAAAACAGCCGGCACCCGACAGCCCATCGAATGGCGAGGGCGATCTCGCCGGCACACGGCAGTTCGGGAAATCGCAGGCGTACACCCCCGTCGTCTCACCCCTGCAGGGATGACATAGCTCGGCCGAGAGTTGATGGGGATCGTCTAGCCTCAAGCCGGTGCCTGTTAGCTACTACAGCGATGAAGTGCGCGGCCAACGCCCACGCCAACAGGAGAAGCTGACCCCCGAGATCTGGGGCGGCATTGTCGCCCTCTACACGCGAGGGGTCAATAGCGCTTGGTTTGGGAAGGACTTCCCCGAGCACTGCGAAGACGGAGAAGGGGTCTGTGGCTGCGACCGGTGGGCGCTGGAACTTTCGCTAAAAGCAGAGATCCCGGGCCTCGTCTGGCCCCTTCGCCCAGATGTGATGCCTCCGTATCTGGCCGCCCTCGACTTATTGCAGTTCATGTTTCAGCATGCGAGCGCGCCACGCGAGCGTAGCTATCACGGCTTCTACGGCCACAATCACCTGACTTTCGACAGAGATAAGGGACAGACCGAAATGCGGGAGCGGATCAATCTGCTCTTGTCTCGTGGCGGCATGGCATATGAACTCGACGAGGAAGGCAAGATCGAGCACCTGGCCTCACCCGCCCTCGAAGAGCAGTTGCTTGGTGATCTGCCAGGCACCCGCGACACGGCATTCGATGAATTGCTTGAGTCTGCCATCGAGAAGTTCCGCGACCCGGACATTCGAGTGCGACGTGAGGCCCTAGAGCCGCTCTGGGACGCGTTTGAGCGCGCCAAGACGATGCTCCATCAGGACAAGAGAACAGGAGTCAAGACACTGATCAGCGCCGCCACCGAAGGCGCCGATCCCCGAGAGGCTGAACTGTTGGAGCAGGAGATGCAGCAACTAACCGCCATCGGCAACGGCTTCCGAATCCGGCATCACGAGACGACGAAGGCAGAGATCAGCGACGAGCTGGCTGAGCAGCTCTTCGCTCGCATGTTCGCGTTTCTCTATCGCGTCCATGACTTCCTCCTTTTTTGAGTGATGCGCAGGCACTCACCGCGGCTATGGGTCCGCTACGAGGAGTGCTTCGTACTGTCGAGCAAGGACTTCGTGGATCTTTTCGCGCAGTTGCAGCGGAAGCCAGGCGAGGTGGAGGGCCGTGTCGAGCATGAACTCATGCGCAGCCGCATGCCCGGCTGCGGAGGTAGCGAGCCAGGAGCCGAAAGGAACTCCAATGCTTTCGGTATAGCCAAACTTGTCCGCTAGAGCCCAGAGTGGCGGGCGGAACCAACCTGCGCCCTCGCGGTCGAGCAGCAACTCGAACCGCTCGCCACACGTACTGCACCATCCTGAGTTGATCACGTAAGGCAGATCTTCCTGCCTCAAATCCCAGAACTTCTGCATCCCCCAGAGGAGATAGTCGAAATAGGAGTGCTCGGCGGTGAGGCCGGCATCCGTTGGCAGTTCTCCCGGAGCCAACCCGCAGGCGGACAGCCAATCGATCCCCTGGTGGGCGGTTAGTCGGGGGCAGTACTGGGTCGGATCCGTTAGCCCCGCCTCGGAGCACACATCGGAGATCAGCTCGGCATAGTCGTCGTGGGTCGAGGTGACGTCGATCCCGCGGCCGACTCGCTCCAAGGCAATACAGGCCCGCACGAACCTGAATGGCGGGTAGACATCCGCCCAGTCGAGTTGACCCTGCGAAGTAACGATCGGCGGAAGAGGAGGATTCAGGGCAATGTCGCAGACCAGGCTGAGCGTCCAGGGGCTCGACTGGGTCCTTGCCAGGAGCGGCACCGTACGGTCGAAAATCTCGCGTGCCAGTCCGTAGGTACCAGTGGACAACCGCGAAGCCACGTCGGACAGTGCCGCCTCTCTCCGAGAGGGGCTCATGATGCCTCCAACCGCGACCAATGCCAGCATCTCGTTGACGGTTGCGGCGGCCTCGAGAATCGCTGAAGTGGTGAGGTGCTTCCCGGCAATTGCGAAAACGGTGTGGCTGGACTCGGGAAGGCTGAAGGCGGCGCGTGCACTCGGGTAGTCGTAGTCCGCGACAACACCGACTCGGCTTAGCAGCTCCATCACATCAGCGAGGCTCTCCGCGAAGGCCGCAGACATATCCCATGGGATCCCCGCCATGGCAGAGGAATCAAGAAACATCTTGTGCAGCACAAGATGGTCGTACCAAGTCTGCACCAGGCTTCCGAGCGGCTGCGAATCGCGACCCGACTCGGCCAGTAGTGACTGATCGTCGGCCAGCTGCACGATCGGCCGCGGCGTGGTGGAGGTGCGTTCAGAGGAGAGACGGCGGCGATCGGATGTGGGCAGGCGTTCGAGTAGAAAGACGGCCTGCTCCGACGAGTGCCGAAGAGCGGTCAGGAAGGCGCCGATCGTCGTGCCCTGCCACTGAATCCAGTGATGGCTCTCATGGGATTGAGCTGCGTGGTACTTGACGTTGTCGGCAATAAACGCCTGCTCGTCTTCGCCGGGTGGATCCGGAGACGCGAAGGTGATGAGACTGAAAGGGTCGAATGAATATCTGCCAGCGAGCGACCTCAGCCTGGGTCTCTGTGCGACCGGCAGATCCGGGATCACGGCGCGGGCTTGTCGCCCTCAGCCTCGTCTTCACCGTCAACCACGGACCCAAACTCAACCACATCGCCCCGGCGTTCAGCTATGGCGCGTAGACCGTCATATGCCGCGTTTGAGCCGACACCGAGGACGAAGGAAACGACTAGTTCCCATAGCTCCATCTGGGCTAGAGGGCGTCGGTCCACCAGCTGAGTGGGCAAGGGACGAAGATTGATCTCGCTGACTTCCAAGAGCTCGTCGTCGAAGAACTCCTGGCGAATATCAAGGAGCGCAGTGCGCGGAGCAACGATTCGAAAAGCCGGCAAACTCATAACCGCAATCCTATGGCCTGCCAAGCCCCTTCCCTCGCGGAGATCTACCCGTCTTTCTCTTTGCCTGCGGTTCGACCACGTCAGAATCAACGCCCCCGGCTGGATTCGAACCAGCGACCATCGGCTTAGAAGGCCGGTGCTCTGTCCACTGAGCTACGGGGGCTGGCGGGGCCTAGTTTGACTGACCGCTGAGCAGCAGTCATGCTGAGCGCTTAAGGGGATCTCACCAATGGGGAGGATGCAAGCCTTGAGAGGGAAGCTGACGTACGCGAACGTAATTTCGACCTTGTGCCTGTTCATGCTTCTGGGCGGTGGCGCCTATGCCGCAACCCAGCTACCGAAGAACAGCGTCGGCGCCAAGCAGATCAAGAACGGCGCGATCACCGGCAAGGAGATCAAGAAAGGAACCATCGACGCGAGCAAGCTGACCGCGAGCGCGGTGGCGACGCTGAAGGGCACGAAGGGAGACCTTGGGCCGGTAGGGCCCCAGGGAACGCAGGGGCTGACCAACGGCGGGGCCTTCGCGTCCGTAGCAGTCGGGGAAGAAATCGTCTTCGTCGGCGACCACCCCGGCTTTGCTGCCGTTGAGAAAGCGCAGGAAGGCGTTTACTGCCTGACGCCGACCTCGGGGACGAACATCGATCATCCGATCGCGTCCGTCGACCTTGCAAACTCCGGCGGGGAAAAAAGCAAATTCGTCGAGCCGCTCGCCAATGGGGCCGTCGTCGGTTGCGACCCCGGCCGGCTCGAGGTCCACACCCTCGAGCTGCTGGGCGAACCGCTCGTCCTCGAACCATCGAACGCCGTCGCCTTCACCGTGTTCGCGCCGGGCACCTAGCGCCGAGGCGCACAGATCCGCACGCCGAAGGGGTCCCGCGGGGGGCCCCCTTCGCATACCATCGGCCCCATGCCGAAGGTGTCCCTACCTGGGACCGAACTGAACTACGAGCGCGCCGGCGAGGGCGAGCCGCTGCTGCTGATCCAGGGGATGACGGCCAACCATCTGGCCTGGGGGCGGCCGTTCTCCTCTTTGCTGGAGCAGAGCTTCGAGGTGATCGCCTTCGACAACCGTGGCATGGGGCTTTCGAGCCCCGCCACGGAGGCGTTCTCGATCGCCGAGATGGCCGCCGATACCGCGGCGCTGCTGGAGGCGCTGGAGATCGAGAGCGCTCACGTCCTCGGCATCTCGATGGGCGGCATGATCGCCCAGGAGCTGGCGCTGGCCCATCCCGAGCGGCTGCGCTCGCTGACCATCGGCTGTAGCTACTGCGGCGGGCCCGGCTCGCAGTTGATGGACCCGGCCGACTTCCAGGGGATGGTCGAGGCGATGCAGTCGGGCGACCCGCAGCGGGTCCACCGAGCGATGTGGGATCTCAATCTCTCCCCCGGCTTCCGCGAGGACGAGAGCCGCTACGCGGAGTTCATCGCGATGGCCGAGGCGCTGCCGGCCTCCCGCCAGACGGTCGGCTTCCAGCTGCAGGCGATCACCGCCCACGACACCAACGCCCGACTGCCGGGAGTAACCGCGCCGACGCTGGTCATCCACGGCACCGTCGACCGCGTGCTCGGCTACCCGAACGGGCCGCTGATCGCCTCGCAGATCCCCGGCGCCCAGCTCGAGACCTTGGAGGACGTAGGCCACATGTTCTGGTGGGAGCAGCCCGAGCGTTCCGCCGAGCTGATCCGCGAACACGCCCTGGCGCCCGCCTAGCGCCGTCAGCCGCCGCCGGGCCCGGCGCAGCCGGCCGGGTCGAGCTTGCCGTTGACCTTGAAGACGTAGTCGGGCTGGGGCACGATTTCCGGCTCTTCGATAACCAGCTTCAGGGCCGGATCGTCCTTCACCCAGGCGTAGATTGGGAACTGGTACGGATTGGGGATGTCGGCGTTGTAGGGGCCGAGGTCCTGCGTGTACTGGCTCATGATCAGGTAGTCGTAGTCGCCTTCGTTGATCAGGCGGCGGAACTGGGCACAGCTGGTCGCCAGACGGTAGGTGCCGTTTGGCCCCTCCTCGCCGATGTACTGGACCTCGTTGTCGAGGTGGCCGCCGTAGAAGCCGTACTGGCCGAAGATGATCTCGCTGGAGCCGACGATGCCGATCCGCTCATCACGCCGGTTGCGGGCGAAGTTGTAGGCCTTGCGCGGACCGCCTTCGCCGAGGAAGGGCAGCGGGTTCGCGTAGTGCTGATCGGCGTACTGGACCTCCTGCGCCCGTCCCAGCACCACGGCCAGCAGCACCAGCACCGCCGCCGCCCCAGCCACAAAGGCGCGGCTGACCCTGCCGCGGGCGCGGCCGAGCCCCAGCGCGGCCGGAGCCCAGACCAGCAACAGCGTCAGGAAGATCGTCCCGACGATGTAGGTCGTGAACCAGCGCGGCGTCGAGAGCACCGTGATCGCGTAGACCCCGGATAAGAAGAGCAGCGTCTTCCAGGCCCTCGCATCGGGCGCCCGCAGCGGCCGCGCGATCGGCAGCAGCACCAAGGCCAGCAGGAGGCCGGGGATCAGATAGCGCGTGTTGGTGAAGAACCCCGTCGGCGAGCCCTCCTGCCCGGCCGCGGTCAACGGCGTGAAGATGTAGACGACGGCGGTCGCCAGCGCCGCGGCGGCGACCACGCGCAGGATCTTGTTGTTCGAGCGCCAGACGATGTAGACGGCGGCGGCGCCAGCCATGATCAGGATCAGCGGCCAGAGCGGCCCCAGCGCGTTGTCGAGCTCGGGGAAGAACCAGCGGCGGTAGATCGTCGGTTCGGTCAGGTAATGCGCGACCGCGAAGCGCGGTCGCGGGTCGAGTGGCATCTGGTCGGGCGTGGGCAGGTTGAGCGGTCCCCAACTGACCTGCGGGATCGGATTGCCGCCGGTCTTGAACGCCGCCCGCAGATACCAATAGCCGCCGACCACGAGCATCGGCACCGCCATCACCCAGGCCGTGGTCCAACGGCGCCCCCTGCCGCTGAAGAGGACGACGCCGATCGTGATCGCCGCCACCGGGATCAGGAAGGTGAGCTTGACCGAGGCGGCGAGGCCGGCGGCGATCCCGGCCATGATCAGGGGCCCCTTGTCGAGTAGCGGCGCGTCGCGCTCGGGCGTGTCCTGCACCGCCCCGCTGGCGGGC
Source organism: Solirubrobacterales bacterium (assembly GCA_035694165.1). Classification (GTDB taxonomy): domain Bacteria; phylum Actinomycetota; class Thermoleophilia; order Solirubrobacterales; family 70-9; genus VAYN01. Next base: position 33,925 of record DASSFS010000069.1, read on the forward strand.
GCGCGGCGCTGGTGGCCGTTGATCAGGAAAGCCACGAAGGCGAGCAGGAAGGCCAAGCCCATGATGTCGTTGCGGGCCTCGCCGGGCTGGGTTTCGATCATCACCCCGGAGTCGAGGACGATCGCGGCGGCGACCAGCGTCGCCGGGCCGACCTTGTAAGGACGGCCGACGCACCAGGCGGCGAGCAGCGCGATCGGCAGCCAGATCAGGTTCTGCAGCGGCGCCAGCCAGTCGCTCTTGAAAAGGACGATCGTGGCGCCGTTGATGAGCTCGGTGCTGGCCGGGTAGAACCAGGCCGCCAGCCGCAGCGGGTCGGTGAAGTGGAGCGGCGCGGTCGAGTGGTCCTGGGCGATCGCCGCCGAGAAGGGCATGTGGTACCAGGTCGTATCGCCGCCGAACATGCCGAAATCGAGGCTCGACTGGGACGGGAAGGTCCACTCGGCGACGGTGAAGGAGGCGACCCCGAGCGCAATCAGGAAGGCGATCGTCTCGACCCGGGGCGCTTCCACTTCCTCGCCGTCGCGCGGCGCTTTGGCGCGCCCGAGCAGCGCCGCCCCGAGCCCAACCGCGATGCAGAAAACGACGATCCAGCCGAAGTAGAGGATGCTGAGGGCGCCGAGGATCTGCAGCGAGACGACCAGCAGGGCGACCGCGATCGTGGCGTCGGCGAGCCGAGCCAGGGCGCCGGAGAATTCGGGCACGATCCAGCGACGCAGCCAGTAGCCGCCGAGGCCGAGCGACGCAACGATCCCGATCAGGGCGAAGCTGCCGGCTATGTAGGAGCCGAAAGAGGGTGCCACGGGCGCGAGATGCTATTCGCCGCGCCCGCGGCACATCGCTGCGGCTCTAGGAAGCGGCTGCCGGGATGCGGCAGGAGACTCCGGTGCCAGCCAGGCCGCAATAGCCATTCGGCACCTTGTGCAGGTACTGCTGGTGGTACTCCTCGGCGTAGTAGAAGGGCCCGGCCGGCTCGACCTCGGTCGTGATCGGCTCCTTACCGGCGGCCCGCAGGTCGGCGTCGTAGGCGTCCCGCGCCATCTCCGCCGTCGCTTTCTGGGCGTCGTTGGCGAAGTAGATGCCGGAGCGGTACTGGGTGCCGACGTCGTTGCCCTGGCGCATTCCCTGGGTCGGGTCGTGCTCCTCGAAGAAGACCTTCAGCAGGTCGGCGTAGGAGATTTTCTGCGGGTCGAAGGCGACCAGGACGGCCTCGGCGTGACCGGTCCGGCCCGAACAGACCTCGTCGTAGGTCGGGTTCGGCGTGGTGCCGTTCTGGTAGCCGACCGCCGTCGTATAGACGCCGTCAAGACCCCAGAACAACTGCTCTGCGCCCCAGAAGCAGCCGAGGGCGAAATAGGCGACCTCGATCCCCTCCGGGAATGGCGGCTTGATCGGAGTGCCAAGCACAGCATGGGTGTCGGGAACCTCGAAGGCAGGCTCGCTGCGACCGGGGAGGGCATCCTCGGGCGAGACCACCTGCGTCTTCTCGGGATTCAGCATCGTCATCAGCTTTCCAAGTCGGTTCATATGTAGTTCCTCCTGCCACCTACGTTACGCAGGCTGTCCAGTCGGCCTCAGACGAACTCGTAGCTGACCCCGGTCAGCTCTTCGGAGACCTCCCAGAGCCGGGCCGCGGTCTCCTCGTCGCGACCGGCCTTGACCGGGCGCACGACCTTGGGGTGGCCGCGCTGCTCCTCGAAGCCGTCGGGGCCGATGAAGAGGCCGCCGTCGAGGTTGGGACGGGTGCCGGCGTAGAGCTGCGGCAGCGCGCCCATCTCCGGGCCCTGGGCAAGCAAGCGGTTGGTAATCGCGAAGATTGCCCGGTCGAGCGCCGGCGGCTCCGCCGACTGCAGGTTGGTCGCCGAGTAGCCAGGGTGAGCGGCGAGGCTCTTCACCCCCGAGCCAGCCCCCTGCAAGCGGCGGTCCAGCTCGAGAGCGAAGAGGACGTTGGCCATCTTCGACTGCCCGTAGCCGCGCCAGCGACGGTAGCTGCCTTCGCCATGGAGGTCGTCGAAGCGGACCCGGCCGTATTTGTGCGCGGTGCTGCTGACGGTGACGACGCGGGCGTCCTCCCGTCCCCGCATCTGCGGCAGCAGCAGGCCGGTGAGCGCGAAGGGACCGAGGTGGTTGGTCCCCAGCTGCATCTCGAAGCCGTCGCTGGTGAGGCGGCGCTCGCCGGGCGCCATCACGCCGGCGTTGTTCATCAGCAGGTCGAGGCCGTCGCGCTCAGCGGCGAAACGAGCGGCGAAATCGCGCACCGAGTCGAGGCTCGAGAGGTCGAGTGACTCGACCGTGATCCTGGCGCCGGGAACGGCGGCGCGGATCGTGCCCGCCGCCGCCTCGGCCTTCTCCGCATTGCGGCAGGCGAGTACGACATCGGCATGGGCCGCCGCCAGGGCCTGCGCGGCGACAAGGCCGAGGCCGCTGTTGCCGCCCGTGACCACCACGGTGCGCCCCGCCTGCTCGGGAATGTCTGCCGCCGTCCACTTCTCCCCCATCGATTCCTCCGTTCGCCACTGGTCTGAGTTGAACCGAGACTTGTCGTCGCACCACGACCCCAAGTCTCGGTTCGTCAATATATGTGAATCTCTCTTACTTTGCTGGCCGGTTAGAGTCGGGGACGTGCGGAAGGCTCAGAAACGCAGCAGCTACCACCACGGCGACCTGCCGGCGGCGCTGGTCGAGGCCACCCTCGAACTGATCCACGAGAACGGTGTCCACAGCTTCTCGGTGGCGGAAGCGGCGCGGAGGACCGGGGTCAGCATCTCCGCCCCCTACCGTCATTTCGCCGACCGCGACGAGCTGCTGGCCGCCTGCGCGACGGCCGCCTGCGAAGAGCTGAAGCGCAGCTTCGACCCGGCGCTGGCCGCGCACGAGGCGCCGGCCGACCAGCTCGCCGCCGCGATCGCCGCCTACGTCCGCTTCGCCGCCGAGCGGCGACCGATGTTCGAGGCGCTGTTCGGCGCCGGGCTCGACAAGTCCAGGTATCCGGCGCTGGCCGAGGCGAGCGCCGCCGTGCTGGAGGCGGTCGCCACCCCTGCTCGCAAGCTCGCTCCTGGCGGTGACGAGGAGGCCACCGCCATCCTGGTCGAGGCCCTGGCCAGCCTCGCCCAGGGCTACGCGACGATGCTGCTCGAGGGCAACTTCGGCGAGCCGCCCGAGGCCGTCGACATCGCCGCCGAGCGCGCCGCCGCTGCCACGGCCGCCCTGTTGCGCGGCCGCAGCCTGCTCTTCCCGTAGGAACACACCCACACCTCGAGAGCCGGTGTCCCGGAGTGGGTATCGTGATTCGAGGCCGAGGGGTCGGGAGGTCGCCAGTCGAGTCCAACTCAACACTGGAGATGACCATGGCGACTTTCACCACCGACGACGGCACGCATATCTACTTCAAGGATTGGGGCGAGGGACCGCCGGTGGTGTTCAGCCACGGCTGGCCGCTCACCGCCGACGCCTGGGATGAGCAGCTGTTCGCCGTCGCCTCCAACGGCCACCGGGCGATTGCCCACGACCGCCGCGGTGGGGGGCGCTCGAGCCAACCCTGGAACGGAAACGACATGGACACCTACGCCGACGACCTGGCCGCTCTGCTGGACATGCTGGACGTCAGGGACGCGGTGCTCGTCGGCCACTCGACCGGCGGCGGCGAGGTGACCCGCTACATCGGCAAGTACGGCACCGAGCGCGTCTCCAAGGCGCTGCTGCTGAGTGCGATCCCACCGCTGATGCTGAAAACGGACGCCAACCCCGAAGGAACGCCGATGGAGGTATTCGACGAAATCCGCGCTGGCATAGTTGCCGACCGCTCCCAGTACTACAAAGACCTGAGCGCACCGTTCTACGGGGCCAACCGCGATGGCTCCAAAGTCTCCCAAGGCGTGCGGGACCACTTCTGGCTGCAAAGCATCCTGGTCGGCTACAAGTCCGCCTACGACTGCGTCAAGGCCTTCTCGGAGACCGACCTGACCGAGGACCTGAAGAAATTCGACGTCCCGACTCTGATCATCCACGGCGATGACGACCAGATCGTCCCGATCGTCGCCGCGGCACGTAAATCGGTGGAGCTGGTCCCGAATGCCGAGTTGAAGGAATATCCGGGAGCGCCGCACGGCATTCCGGTCACCCATAGAGAGGAGTTCAACGCCGACCTGCTGGCTTTCGTGGATTCCTAGCCGACCAACGGGGTACGGTCTTCCCCATCGGTTGCCTGGTCGTACTCTTCGCCTTCATCTCGCCGCGGCTGGCGCTGTTCGCCCTGTGGCTGTTCAGCGACCTGCTCAGCCGCGCCTTCGACGACTGGTTCGTGCCCCTGCTCGGCTTCTTCCTGTTGCCGTGGACGACGCTCGCCTACGCGGTGATGTGGAGTGCCAGCTCGGACCGCGTCTCCGGCTTCGAGTGGTTCATCGTCATCCTCGCCTTCGTTATCGATCTCGGCTCCTATGCGAACCGGGGCCGGGCACGCCGGGCCAGCGCCTGAGCAACCGCGCCGGCTGGACCCTCTAGGCGAAGTACGGGTAAGCGACGCGGATCTGCTGTTTGCCGACGACGGCGAACGGGCGCTCGCTGACCGTGCCATCGGCCAGCGAGGTGATTTCGACGTTGGTCAGCGGCAGGAACTGGGAGTCACCGCGGTTGAGCACGTCCGAAAAACGGCTCTGATAGCCCTCCGGCGGCAGGGTCACGTCGCCGACGACGAGCTGCCTGTCGGTTTCGAATACCGCCCGCTCGACGCGGTGCGCGATCTGATCGCTCTCGTTCATCGTCCTCGCCCTATCGACACAATCTCGGGCTACCCCACCAAACAAACGTCCACAAGGCAAATCGGGGCCAAGGATTTCAGGCGGGACCCGCGAGTCAATTCGACCCGCGCTAGTCGGAGCGGCGGGAAACAATGCTGTCGCGTGCTCCGGAGGCCACCCAACCCACTAGGAGTGGGGTCCCGAAGAAGATGATCGTCATCACCACGTAGGGCCACCAGAGCGCGGGGTTGCCGTCGCTTTCGCCCGGGTCCCAGCCAATCACCCGGCCGACCAAAGCGCCCACAACGGCAAGTACCGCCCACCAGCGCCCGACCAGAAAGCCAACGCCCCATCCCACCAGCCAGACAACCAGCAACGGATAGCCGGACATCTCCGGATTGAAGTTCTCCAGGGCGAACGTCGTGGCCAAGGCGCCGGCGAAGAGAACGGTCAGCAGAATCCGCCAGATCACGGGATGAACCTAACCGTCCATCGGGCGGATCAGCTTCCAACCCTTCCTTGAAGATCGGGGCGCCCGGATTCGAACCGGGGACCTCCGCCACCCAAAGGCGGCGCGCTACCAGGCTGCGCCACGCCCCGAGCGGCTCAGTTTAGAGTGGACCCCGATGGCGGACGTGCGTGCCTTCAATGCGTTGCACTACGACCTCGGCAAGGTCGGCTCGCTCGACGCGGTCGCCGCTCCCCCCTATGACGTGATCGATTCCGCCGGCCGGGCGCGGCTGCTGGATCGCTCGCCCTACAACGCGGTCGAGATCGACCTGCCAAAACCGTTCGACGCCGCCTATCCGCCGAGCGATCCGGGCGGCGATCCCTACCTGGAGGCAGCGGAGACGATCGAGGCCTGGCAATCGGAGGGCGTGCTGGTCCAGGACGAGCAGCCCTCGATCTGGGCGCTGACCCAGGACTACACCGCGCCCGACGGCTCCAGCCACAGCCGTCACGGAATCCTCACCCGGGTCCGGGTCGTCGACTACGACGAAGGCGTACGCCCTCACGAGCGCACCCATCCCGGTCCGCTGCTGGACCGGCTGGAGCTGACCCGCGCCACCGGCTACAACCTCTCCCCGATCTTCTCGCTCAGCACCGAGGACGCCTGGCCGCTGGTAGAGCCGGCGCTGGCGCCCGAGCCCTGGGGCGAAGCCACCGACGAGAGCGGCACCGTCAACCGCGTCTGGCAGGTCACCGACCCCGCCGTCCACGCCGCCGTCAGCGAGCGCCTGGCCGGCGCCGAACTGCTGATCGCCGACGGCCACCACCGCTACGAGACCGCCCGCGCCTTCCGCGACGAGATCGGCGGCGAGGGACCGCACAACTACACCCTGATGGCGCTGACCGGGCTCGACGATCCCGGGCTGACGGTCTTCCCCACCCACCGTCTGCTCTCCGGCTTCGCCGACGACCCCGAGCGCCAACGGCGCCTCGGCAGCGGCCTGCGCGAGCTGTTCGACGCGGCCGAGATCGACATCTCCGAGATCGATCCGACCGGCGAGGAGGGTGTCGGCGTCTTCGGCTTCTATGACTCCTTCCACAAGCAGGCCTACCGGCTGCGGCTGAAGGACGTCGCGGGGCTGGACCGCCAGCTCGAGGGCAAGCCGGAGGCCTACCGCCGGCTCGACTCGGCGATCCTCGAGACGCTCGTCCTCAAGGGCCTGGCCGGGATGAGCGACCACGACATCGACGAGCGGCGCGGTCTCGAGTACGCCAAGAGCGTGCCCGACGCCCTCGCGATGGTCGACCGCGGTAACTTCGACGTCGCCTTCATCCAGCGCCCGGTCCCGGTCGACCAGGTCCGCGCCGTCGCCGCCACCGAGGAGAACATGCCGCCGAAGTCCACTTACTTCTTCCCCAAGGTGATGACCGGCTTCGCTTTCAATCCGGTCCGCTGAGGCGGCCGCGTAGGATCGACCCGTGGTCAAGATCTACACCAAGAAGGGCGACGACGGAAGCACCTCGCTCTGGTACGGCGGGCGCATCCCCAAGCACCACGGTCGCACCGAGGCTTACGGCGCCCTCGATGAGGCCTGCTCGCAGCTGGGTGTGGCCCGCGCCCTCTGTGGTCCTGAGGAGGCCGAGCTGGCCGCCGACATCCTCCGCCTTCAGGATGACCTCTTCGTCGCCGGCGCCGAACTGGCGACGGCGCCGGAGGCCGCCGGACGGCTCGAAGACGGGGTCAGCCGCACCACCGAGGAGATGGTCGCCGAGCTGGAGCGGCTGATCGACCGCTACATGGCCGAGGTCGAGCTGCCGCCGAAGTTCGTCATCCCGGGCGGCAATGCCCTCTCGGCCCAGCTCGACGTCGCCCGCACGGTGATCCGCCGGGCCGAGCGCCGGATCTCGGCCCTCGCCGACGCGGACGAGCTCAGCAGCGAGACGGTGATCCACTTCGTCAACCGCGCCTCCGACCTCGCCTACGCGATGGCTCGCTTCGCCGACGTCGACGACCCGGCCCTGTTCGAGGGCCGCGGCAAGTCCTAGCCGTGAGGATCGTCGCCCGCCGCATCGACGGCTACGCCCACGAGGTCGACCTCGAAGGCGGGCACGAGATGATCGTCGACGAGCCCCCGGCGGCCGGCGGCACCGACACGGGACCGCGGCCGACCCAGCTGCTCGGCGCCAGCCTCGCCGGCTGCATCGCGATCACGATGGAGATGTACGCGCAGCACAAAGGCTGGGACGTCGGCAGCGTCGAAGTCAGCGTCGACATGGAGTACGAAGGGTTCATCCCCAACTCGTTCGACGTCTCCGTGGCGCTGCCCGGAGAGCTGGACGCCGAGCAGCGCCGCCGCCTGCTCGCGATCGCCGCCCGCTGCCCGGTGCACAAAGTCCTCGCCGGCGAGGCCAGGGTCGTCGTCTCCGAGCGCCTCGAGGCGGCCTGATGGACCTCGGCCTCAGCGGACGCACCTGCGTCGTCACGGGCGCCAGTCGCGGCATCGGCCGCGAGACCGCCGTCCAGCTCTGCGCCGAGGGCGCCAACGTGCTGCTGGTCGCCCGCGACGAGCAGCGACTGCGGGAGGTCCAGGAAGAGGCCGACGGCGCCGGCGCGCCAGCCGGCGGCCGTGCCGCTGTGCTTCCTCTCGACATCACCATGGAGGAGGCGGGCGAGCGGATGCTGGCGGTCGCCAGGGAATACTTCGGCAGCCTCGACGTGCTCGTCAACAACGCCGGCGCGGCCCGCTGGCGCGACCTCGACGAGATCCCGGACGAGGACTGGCGCGCGCAGTACGAGCTCAACGTGATGGCGCCGCTGCGGGCGATGCGCGCCGCCGCCCCGGCGATGGCTGAGCGCGGCTGGGGCCGCATCGTCAACGTCTGCTCGACCGCGGGCAAGCGCCCCTCTGCGTCGATGCCGGAGTACTCGGTGGCGAAGGCGGCCGAGCTCTCGCTCTCGCGCCTCTTCGCCGACCGCTACGCCAAGACCGGCGTCCTCGTCAACGCGATCTGCCCCGGCCCGGTCGAATCGGAGATGTGGATGGACCCGGGCGGCCTGCTCGACCAGTCACGCGACCTCAGCGGCGCCGCGACTCGCGAGGAGGCGCTGGCCGAAGCCGGATCCAAGCGCCCGATCGGCCGCCTCGCCGACCCGGCCGAGATCGCCAGCGCGATCGTCTTCCTCTGCTCCGAGCGCGCCTCCTACGTCGCCGGCGCCGCTTGGTCGGTCGACGGCGGCACCGTCCAGGTCATCATTTGATCGGCAGGGAGGTCGAGGCGGCGGTGCTGCTGCCGCTCTACGGCTGGCCTAAGGAACCGGGCCTCGTCTTCACCGAGCGCCGGGCGGACCTGCGGCGCCACGCCGGTGAGATCTCCTTCCCCGGCGGTCGCCGCGACGACGGCGATGCCGACCTGCAGGCGACGGCGCTGCGCGAGGCCGAAGAGGAGATCGCCCTCGACCCGGCCGTGGTCGAGGTCGGAGAGAGCCTGCCGCCGACCAAGACCTTCGTCACCAACTACGTCGTGCACCCGTTCGTCGGGCGCATCCCCCACCCCGGCGAGCTGTCGCTTCAACCCAATCCCGCCGAGGTCGAGACCGTCCTCACCTTCTCTCTCGACCTGCTGAGGGAGAACTACGAGATCCGCCGCCTGGTCCGGCGCGGCATCCCCATCCACACCCCCACCTATGAGGTGGAAGGGCATCTGATCTGGGGAGCAACCGCGCGGATCCTCGGCGACTTGCTGGACCGCCTCGGCTAGTCGGACTTTCCGGCTGGCTGGGGAACGATGCGGATATATGGGCGCGGCTCCTCCCAGCCCTCGGGGTAAATCTCTTTCGCCTGGTCGTTGGAGACGGAGCCGGCGATGATCACGTCGTCGCCCTGCTGCCACTGGGCCGGCGTCGCGACTTTGTGCTGCGCGGTCAGCTGCAGGGAGTCGATCACGCGCAGGACCTCGTCGAAGTTGCGCCCGGTCGTCATCGGGTAGACGAGGATGAGTTTGACTTTCTTGTCGGGGCCGATGACGAAGACGTTGCGCACGGTCTGGTTGTCGACCGGGGTGCGGTCCGCCGCGTCGCCGGAGACGTCGGCCGGCAGCATCCCGTAGGCCTTGGAGACGCTGAAGTCGGCGTCGCTGATGATCGGGTAGTTCGGCGCCGTCCCCTGGGTCTCGGCGATGTCCTGCGCCCAGGCCTCGTGTTTGTCGAGCGGGTCGACCGAGAGGCCGATGATTTTCACGCCCCGCCTGGCGAACTCCGGCTCGATGCTCGCCATGTAGCCGAGCTCGGTCGTGCAGACCGGGGTGAAGTCTTTCGGGTGCGAGAACAGAACCGCCCACGAATCGCCAATCCAGTCGTGGAACTTGATCCGGCCCTCGGTCGTGTCGGCCTCGAAATCTGGTGCTATGTCACCGAGTTGCAGCGCCATCGAACCGGCTCCTCTCGCGTATTCGTTTTTCGGACATTTACCTTAATTCCCATCCGAGTTTAACTATTTGACTCCGCGGGCTGGAGAGAGCAGGCCCAGAGCCGCATCCATCATCTTCTGGGACCACCCGGCGGGGTCGTTTGATTCGCCGACGGCGATCTCGACCGGGATCCGCCAGGTCCGCGAAGCGGCTCGCACGGTCTCCGCCCCGGCCTCGAGCAGGCCGGGATCGACGCTCCCGCTCGCCTCGTAGACGACCCCCCGGACCGGCGTGTCGACCAGCCGTTCCATCAGCCGCTCCAAGCGCGGCCCGTGGATCGCCGCAACCGCCTCGGGGTCCCCCTGGGCCGAGCCCAGCAGGTGGAAGACGACGGCGACGTCGCCGACCAATTCGAGCACCGTTCCAACCCGGTCGGGATCTGCGAGCGCCGGCTCGATCCCAGCCGCCTCGATAGCCGCCAGGCCGGGCTCATTGCGACTGGTCCCGCGCACCGCCCAGCCGGCCGTCAGCAACTGCACTCCCAGCTCCCTGCCGCGACAGCCGCAGCCGATGATCAGCGCCCGCGCCAACTCTTCCTAGGTCGCTTCGAAGGGGCCGCGGCCCCGCAGTCGCAGTCGCTCGTCTTCGGCGACCTTCTCCTGCAGTTCCGCCTCGGTCATCTCGGGGGCGCCGCGGCGGCGGCGCATCTCGTTCTGCGCTTCCATCATCTGGCGGATGTCGTCGATTTCGTTCTGCGCCTCGACCTCAGGCGAGCGGGTCGGCTTCCAGTCGATCAGATCGGCGTTCGTGCCCGGGTAGAAACGGCCGACGAGCACCAGCACGCCGACCATGAACGCGACCAAAGCCAGGGTCCCCAGAATGAACCACACCCCACCAGGATACGGTTCCTGCCGATGTCCGAGGCCTACGTCCTAGACGCGATCCGCACTCCGATGGGGTCCTACCGCGGCGCCCTCTCCGGCGTCCGCCCCGACGATCTGGCCGCGCACACGATCGCGGCCGTGGTCGAGCGCAGCGGCGTCGACCCGGCGCGGATCGTCGACGTCTACTTCGGCGCCGCCAACCAGTCGGGCGAGGACAACCGCGACGTGGCGCGGATGGCGGCGCTGCTCGCGGGGCTGCCGCAGAGCGTGCCGGGGGCCACCGTCAACCGCCTCTGCGCCTCCGGCCTGGAGGCGATCAACGCCGCCGCCCGCGCGGTCAAGGCCGGCGAGGGCGACTTCTACCTGGCCGGTGGCGTCGAGTCGATGAGCAGGGCGCCGTGGGTGATCGAGAAGCCCGAGCGGGCTCTCCCCCGTGGCCCGCAGACGATGCACGACACGACCCTCGGCTGGCGCATGATCAACCCGCGCATGGCCGCGCTCGGCGTTTCGACCGAATCGATGGGCGAGACCGGCGAGAACGTCGCCGAGCGCTACGGGATCAGCCGTGAGGACCAGGACGCCTTCGCCCTGCGCAGCCACCAGCGCGCCGTCGCCGCCGCGGAGGCGGGCAAGCTGGCCGAGGAGATCGCCCCCATCGAGGCGCCCAAGGGTCGCGAAACGATCCTCGTCGAGGCCGACGAGGGACCCCGCGCCGACGCCTCGCTGCAGAAGCTCGCAAAGCTGCGGCCCGTCTTCCGCGAGGGCGGCACCGTCACCGCCGGCAACGCCTCGACCCTCAACGACGGCGCCGCCTGTCTGCTGATCGGGACCGAGGAGGGCGCGAGCCAGGTCGGCGTCGAGCCGCTCGCGCGCGTCGTCGCCACCGGCGTCGCCGGAGTCGACCCCGCCTACATGGGCATCGGCCCGGTCGCGGCAATCCCCCGCGCCCTCGCCAACGCCGGACTCACGCTCGATCAGATCGACCTGGTCGAGCTCAACGAGGCCTTCGCCTCCCAGGTCCTCGCCAGCGCCCGCGAGCTCGGCATCGAGGAGGAGCGCCTCAACGTCAACGGCGGCGCCATCGCCCTCGGCCACCCCCTCGGCTGCTCCGGCGCCCGCCTCACCGGCACCCTCGTCCGCGAGCTCCGTCGCCGCAACGCCAAGTTCGGCATCGCCACCATGTGCGTCGGGGTCGGCCAGGGCCTGGCAACGGTCTTCGAAGCGGTCTGACCGTACTCACACATGCAACGCATCAGTAACCGTTACTTACGGTTCAAAAACGAATAGGCGTTAAGGTACTAACCAGTGAGAAAACTTTCACCGAAACCGCATTGCAAAGCGGTTTCCCGGTTCTTCGCAAGATAACGAGGAGTTCCTTGACACGTACTAGACCGTACTGTTAGAAGAGGTTTTCGCATTATCCACAGCCTCCAAGCAGCAACGGAGGCGCTCAGTCAGCAGGCAGCGAACAACCACAGGGGCCGGCAGGGCAACGGGACGGATACGGGGATCCATGCGGCGACGGGGGCGAGGTGGAGGAGCGAGGTTCGCGAAAGTGCTTGCCTGGCTGCGAAACTATGGCTTCGCCGCACTCGCATTTCTCGCGATCGTCGCGGCCGTCTTCCTCGCGATCCGAACAGAGGTGCCGCGTCCGGTGCCGGAGTACGCCCTCCAGGCGCAGGCGATCTATCGGATCGAGATCGGCGTCTCCGCGTTTGCCGGCTTCTACATCGTCTGCCTGCTCTTCGTCTCGGCGCTGAACGGGCGGGGAATATCCCACTTCGGGAGAGGAGGCGTCGAGCTGCGGCGGATCATCGACGAGACGCAGCCGAAACCGGCATCGAGCCGCTGGAAGCGCGCCCTCGCACGTCTCAGGGCCGGCGGGAAGCGCCGCTGAACTTAGATAGCCTCGGCGGCACCGTGACCGTGGGATTTACAGAGCTGGCGAGCGTCGACGGCACCGTCACTCCGACGGCGGAGGCGATGGTGCCGATGAAGGACGACGGGCTCTACCGTGGCGACGGCGCCTTCGAGGTGATTCGTCTCTACGGCGGTAAGCCGTTCGCGCTGGTCGATCACCTCGACCGGCTCGAGCGCTCCGCTGCGGCGATCGAGCTGGAGTTCGACCGGGCGGCACTGGAGCGCGAGATCGCAGCCCTGCTGGCCGAGGCCGGCGACGTCGAGGGTCAGCTGCGGCTGATCGTCACCCGCGGCGGCCGCCGGATCGCCGCCACCGAGCCGATTCCCGACCATGGCGAGACGCTGGCCCTGGCCACGGTCACCTACTCCCCCTCGGTCATCCTCAACGGGGTCAAGTCGCTGTCCTACGCCGCCAACATGGAGGCCAGCCGGCTGGCCAAAGGCCGCGGCGCCGACGAGGCCGTGCTGGTGACGCCCGAGGGCATCGTGCTGGAGCCGCCGACCTCGGCGATCTTCTGGGTCTCCCCCGACGGCGCCCTGCGCACGCCGGCGCTGGACAACGGCGTCCTGGAGTCGATCACCCGCGACCGCTTGATCAAGGCGCTGCATGTGGAAGAGGGCGCCTGGGACGTCGAGGACCTGCGCTCCGCCAGCGAGGCTTTCCTCGCCTCGACCACGCGCGAGATCCAGGCCGTCGCGGCGCTCGACGGCACCGCCTTCGCCGCCGCGCCCGGGCCGCGCACCGTGGAGGCACAACAGGCCTTTGCCGAGACCCTCGGCCGCGAGCTTC
>DASSFS010000070.1:0-9100 GCA_035694165.1 Solirubrobacterales bacterium
CAAGGGCTACGACGGCTTCACCATCGCCTTGGTCGAGGGTTGATCTGAGGGACGGCCGGGGTGCCGATGCCCCTGCGCGTGAATTCAGTCGCGCCCCCTAAAGGGGGCGGCTCCCGATGATGCTGCCCGCCTATGGCGGGCAATAACCGGATTGCATTTCCGCCGCTTCGCGACATTCACGCGCAGGGGCATCAGCACCCCGGCTGACGCGATCACGCTGCTCTCGACCGCGGGGACGGTGCTTTGTCTAGGTAGATATCTGCTCGGGACGAGGCAGCCTGTGTCTTGTCCAGCTTTCCGAAGCGCGCAAGCGTGCCGTGGGGGAGGGGGTGGGTGAGCCTCGGGGGAATGTGGCCGAAGGCCGCGATATGCAATCTGACTCCTGCGCGCCATAGGCGCGCACCATGTTCGGGAGCCGCCCCCTTTAGGGGGCGCGACTGAATTCACGCGCAGGGGCATCGGCACCCCGGCCGTCCCTCAGATCAACCCTCGACCAAGGCGATGGTGAAGCCGTCGTAGCCCTTGGAGCCGACGGTTTGGATCGTCGTGGCGGTGACCCGGCGCTCGTTGGCGAGCATCTCGTGCAAGCGGCGCTGGGCCTTGGTGGCGGGGTCGGGGCTGGTGGCGTCGGCGAGGCTGCCGTCGCGGACGACGTTGTCGGCGATGATCAGGCTGCCGGGCCGGCAGTGGTCGAGCGCCCAGGCGAAGTAGTTGGGCGTGTTGACCTTGTCGGCGTCGATGAACACGAGGTCGAACGGACCCGCACCCTCGTCCTTCAGGACCGACAGCGCCTCCAGGGCAGGGCCTACACGCAGCTCGACCACGTCGCCGAGACCCGCGCGCTCGATGTTGCCGCGGGCAACCTCGGCGAAGGCGGCGTTTGCCTCCAGCGTGATCAGGCAACCGTCCTCCGGCAAGGCCCGGGCAAGCAGGATCGTGCTGTAGGCGCCGAGCGTCCCGAACTCCAGCACCGTTCGCGCCCCCTGCAGCCGCGCCAGGATCTGCAGCAGCCTCCCCTGCGGCGGCGAGACCTGAATCTGTGGAAGCCCGGCGGCCTCGGCCGCGTCGAGCGCAGCTTGTAACGCCTCGTCGTGGGGCACCAGCGTCGCCGCCACGAACTCGTCAACCGCGGAGAAGGTCTCCTGATCCACCTAGTCGGCTTCGTGCCAGGGAGTCAGGATGCGCGGACCGTCAGCGGTGACCGCGACCGTGAACTCGAAATGGGCGGCCAGAGAGCCGTCCTCGGAGTAGACGGACCAGCCGTCGTCGTCCATCCGCACCAGCGGTCCGCCAGCGTTGACCATCGGCTCGATCGCCAGCACCATCCCCTCCTCCAGCTCCGGGCCCTTGCCGGGCTCGCCGAAGTTCGGGACCTGTGGCTCCTCGTGCATGTCGCGCCCGATCCCGTGGCCGACCAGGGTGCGAATGACCGAGAGGCCCTCGATCTCCACTGCGCGCTGGATCGCTGCGGAAACGTCGCCGAGGTGGTTGCCCGGACGCATCTGCTCAACCCCGGCAAAGAGCGACGCCTTGGTTACGTCGAGGAGCTTGCGGGCGACGGGACCGACCTCGCCGATCGGCACGGTCATCGCCGCGTCGGCGACCCAGCCGTCCTTGACGACGCCGACGTCGATCGAGATCACGTCCCCGCGCTTCAGCTCGTACTCGCCGGGGATGCCGTGAACGACCATCGAGTTGGGTGAGGCGCAGATCGAGCCGGGGAAACCGCGGTAGCCCTTGAAGGCAGGCGTCGCGCCCTGCGAGAGAATGAACTTCTCCGCCGCCGCGTCGAGTTCCCCGGTGGTGACGCCCGCGCGCGCCTTCGACTCGAGCATTTTCAGACAGCGGACGAGGATCTCCCCGGCGACCGCCATCTTGTCTACCTGCTCAGGCGTCTTACGGATGATCATTCGGTTGTACACGCTAGTCCTCCTGGGAGGGCGCTAAACGGTCTCGTCCTGCTCGAGGCGCATCGTCGCCAAGGTCCGGCGGATCTCTTCGGCGACCTCGTCGGGCGTTGCGGCGCCGTCGATCCGACGCAGAACGCTGCGCTGGTCGTAGTAGTCGACCAACGGCTCGGTCTTGCCGTGGTACTGCTCGAGCCGATGACGGATCACCTCCGGCTTATCGTCGTCGCGAACGATCAGCCTGCTGCCGTCGAGATCGCAGGCGCCCTCTTGCTCGGGCGGGTTGAACTCGATGTGGAAGACGTGGCCGTTCTCCTCGCAAGTCCGCCGTCCGCCCAGCCGACGCACAACCTCGTCGTCGGAGACGTCGATCAAGAGCACGGCGGTCACCCCCCGCCCCAGCTGGCTGAGCTTGGCGTCGAGCGCTTGCGCCTGGGGCATCGTGCGGGGAAAGCCGTCGAGGATGAAGCCGTCGAGCGCCTCGGGCGAGGAGATCCGCTCGCCGATGACCCCAACGATCACCTCGTCGGGGACGAGATCGCCACGGTCCATGTACTCCTTGGCCGTCCGACCCAGCTCTGTCTGGTCGCGCACGGCAGCGCGGAGGATGTCGCCGGTGGCGTAATAGGGGAGGCGCAGGTCTTCCTGCAGCCGCTCGCCCTGGGTGCCCTTGCCCGACCCGGGCGGGCCTAGAAGTACGAGATTCAGCTCAGACATTGGATTTGATCGTTCCACCCGAGGGCGCGAAAACCAAGCAGATCGGGGGATGCAGGGAGGTCGACGAGGGGAGCGCACTCTAGTGCGTGACCCGAGGAGACCGACCGAAGACCCCGAGATGCGCCGGTTTGCAGCGCCCTCAGCCTATTTGAGGAAGCCCTCGTAGTTGCGCATCATCAGCTGTGCCTCCAACTGCTTGACCGTGTCCAGCGCGACGCCGACCACGATCAGAATGGAGGTACCGCCGAAGAAGAAGTTTGCCGACGTCTGGCTGATCAAGATCGTCGGCAATGCCGCCACCGCGCCGAGGTAGAGCGCGCCGGGGAAAGTCAGGCGAGAGAGGATGCGGTCCAGGTATTCAGCGGTTGGCCGGCCGGGCCTGACGCCGGGGATGAAGCCGCCGTATTTCTTCAGGTTGTCTGCCTGGTCGACCGGGTTGAAGGTGACCGCCGTATAGAAGTAGGTGAAGATGATGATGAAGAAGACCTCGCCGACCACATAGGCCCAGGTATTGGGGCCGAAGAAGGCGGCGAAGTCGAGTGCGGCGGGGGTGTTGAGCAGCTGGCCAACGGTCGGCGGGAAGGCCATAATCGAGGCCGCGAAGATGACCGGGATGACGCCGGCCATGTTGACCCGCAGAGGCAGGTAGGTGGAGCCGCCAGAGGTCATTTTCCGTCCGACCACGCGTTTCGCGTACTGGACCGGGATCCGGCGCTGACCCTCCTGGACGAAGACGATCGCGACGATCACGGCCAGGGCGACGAAGGGCATCATCACGACGAAGACCTGGTCCGGGCTGTCCCACCATTTGGTGATGCCGCTGGGGAGCGAGGCGACGATCGAGGCGAAAATCATCAACGAGATGCCGTTGCCGATCCCGCGCTGGGTGATCAACTCGCCCATCCACATCAGCAGGGTGCAGCCGGCGGTGAGGGCGATGACGATCATGAAAACCTTGGGGAAGGTGAGTGCGCCGAGCACGCTGGTGCCAGCTTCCCGCCCGAACGAGCGGAAGAGGAAGACGTAGCCCAGTGACTGGCCGAAGGCCAGGCCGACGGTCAGGTACCGGGTGTACTGGGTGATCTTCTGCTGCCCGACCTCCCCTTCTTTCTGCAACCGCTCCAGCGAGGGGACGACCACGGTCAGCAGCTGCAGGATGATCGAGGCCGTGATGTAGGGCATGATCCCCAGCGCGAAGAGCGAGAGCCTGGAGAGGCTTCCGCCCGAGAAAGTGTTGAGGAAGCTGAGGATGCCGGAGCCCTGGAAGTTGCTCTCGATTTCCTTGACCGCGTTGACGTCGACGCCCGGCGCCGGGATGTAGGCACCGAGCCGGTACAGCAGCAGCATCGCCGCGGTGAAGGCAAGCTTCTTGCGAATGTCGGCGACGCTGAAGGCGTTCGCAATAGTTTTGAGCATTACGGCTCCAGAGTGTGACAGGAACCGCCGGCCGCCTCGATCTGCTCTTTGGCGGCAGCGCTGAACGCGTGCGCGTGGACGTCAAGCTTCTTCTTGATCTCGCCGCGGGCGAGGATCTTGACCGGGACCGAGCGCTTGGCCAGCCCCTTCTCCTTGAGCGTCGCCGGGGTTACCTCGGCACCGACCTCGAAGCGCTCCTCGAGGTCAGAGAGATTGACCGGCTGCGTCTTGGTGCGGAAGTTCTCGAACGGCATCGACTGCTTTTTGTGCGGGCCGCGCAGCTTTCGCATCCGCATGTGGATCGGGTTCTGGCCGCCCTCGTAGTTGGCCTTTCGCTTGGCACCGGCGCGCGAGCCCGCGCCCTTGTGGCCACGGCCCGAGGTCTTGCCGAGGCCGCTGCCCTCGCCACGGCCGAGTCGCTTGCGCGGCCGTTTCGAGCCAGGCTTCGGCTTCAAATTGTGCAGCCCGATCTCCTCGGAACGAGGCGTCTCAGCCATCACGCCACCTCGACCAGATGCGAGACGACGCGAAGCTGCCCCTGCAGCTGCGGTGAGTCTTTGCGCTCAACGGCTTTGCCGATCCGTCCAAGGCCCAGCGCCTTCAAGGTCGCTTTCTGATCCGGGTTGGTCCCGTTGGCGGACCGAACCTGCTTGATCTTCACCGCACTCACGACGAGCTCTCCTCGCCAGCCGATGCCTCCTCAGGCGAAGTCTCCTCAGCTTTCGGCTCCTCCGGCGGCGAGGTCTCCTCAACGGCGACGGACTCAGCCTCCGCCGGAGCGTTCGCCTCCGCGGCCGGAGCCTCATCAGCTCCCTCTGCCGAGGCCTCTCCGGCGGGTGGCGTGGCGGTGGGCTCCTCGCCCGCAGCTTGCGAGGACGAGGAGTCCTCTGCCGCGACAGGACCCGCCGCCAAGTGCTCCCCATTGGTGGAAGAAGCTCCATTCATGTCGAGCCCGAGAACCTGCTTGATGGTCAGGCCGCGCAGCTCCGCAACCTCCTCCGGCCGCCGCAGACGGACCAGTCCGTCCATGGTCGCCTTGACGAGGTTGATCGGGTTCTGCGTGCCGATGCTCTTGGTCAGCACGTCACGGACGCCGCCGAGCTCGAGCACAGCGCGGACGCCGCCGCCGGCGATGACGCCGGTACCAGGACTGGCCGGGCGCAGGACGACGTGCCCGGCGCCGAAGCGGCCGATGATCCTGTGGGTGATCGTCTGACCGTATTTGGGCACGCGAATCAAGTTCTTGCGGGCGTCCTCGACGCCCTTCTGGATCGCCAGCGGGACCTCGCGGGCCTTGCCGTAACCGATCCCGACCACGCCCTCCTCGTCGCCGACGGCGACCAGCGCGGTGAAGGAGAAGCGCCGACCGCCCTTGACGACCTTGGCGACGCGGTTGATCTCGATCACGCGCTCTTGGAGGTCGAGCCCACGGGGGCTGACGGTCTCCACGTTTTTCGTATCCATTCCCTTCATTGCAAGCGGCCCACCGTAGCGGAACTAGAAGGCCAACCCTCCCTCGCGTGCTCCATCGGCCAGGGCCTTGACGCGGCCGTGGTACTGGTAGCCGCCGCGGTCGAAGACACAGGTCTCGACCCCAGCCGCCTTGGCCCGCTCAGCGAGCAGTTCGCCGGCCTTCGTCGCCTGCTCTGTAGCGGTGAGTTTGCGCAGCTCCGGCTCGATCCAGTTGACCGCGGCCAAGGTGTGGCCAGCACGGTCGTCGATGAGCTGCGCGAAAATGCCGCGGTTGGAGCGGAAAACGGAGAGGCGGGGGCGCTCGGCCGTGCCGCTGACCCGGGCGCGAACCCGGCGGCGGCGGCGCAGTCGCTGCTGAGCCTTGCTGATGACGGTCATGCGCGCTTTCCAACCTTTCTCAGTACCTGCTCGCCGCGGTAGCGGATTCCCTTGCCCTTGTAGGGCTCGGGCGGGCGGCGCTTGCGGATGTCCGCGGCGACCTGCCCGACGAGCTGCTTGTCGATTCCCCGAACGATGACCTCGGTCGGCTGGGGAACCTCGAACTCGATCCCCTCCGGCGCCTCGATCGAGACCGGATGGGAGAAACCGAGGGCCAGCTCCAGGTTTTTGCCTTTGAGAGCGGCGCGGTAACCGACGCCCTGGATCTCCAGGCGCTTCTCAAAGCCGTCGGTGACGCCCTCGACCATGTTTGCGATCAGGCTGCGAGTGAGCCCGTGCAGGGCGCGGTGCTCGCCGCGATCGGTGGGGCGGGCGACGGTGACGACACCGTCGCTCTGCTCGACCGACATGTCCTGTGAGTAAACCTGCGTCAGCTCGCCCTTGGGGCCCTTGACGGCGATGTTGCCAGGGGCAATCTCGACCGTGACGGCCTCCGGAACGGGGACGGGCTTTCTTCCGATTCGACTCATGGGTTCACCAGACGTACGCGACAACCTCGCCGCCGACGCCCTTGGCACGGGCTTCGTGGCCAGTCATCACACCGACGGAGGTACTGACGATGGCAGTTCCGGTGCCGCCCTGGACCCGCGGCACGTTCTTGTGGTCGACGTAGCGACGGCGACCGGGGCGCGAGACGCGTTCGATTCCCAGGATCACTGGGCGCCGGTCCTCGGTGTACTTGAGGCTGACGTTGATCGCCTCGCCGACCGTGGCCGGCTTGCGGTGGAAGTCTTTGATGTAGCCCTGCTCCTTGAGGATCCTCGACATCTCCATCTTCAGGCCCGAGAGGGGAATGTCCACCTCGTCGTGGCCCGCGCGGATGGCATTGCGGATCCGGGTCAGGTAATCGGCGATCGGGTCGGTTTGCATCTTCTTTGTCCTACCAGCTCGACTTGGTCATGCCGGGGATATACCCCTCGTGTGCGGCCTCGCGCAGGCAAATCCGGCAGAGGCCGAACTTCCGATAGTAGGCGCGCGGGCGACCGCAGCGCCGGCAGCGGTTGTAGCTGCGCGATTTGAACTTTGCTTTGCGGCCCTGTCGGACCTTCTGGGAAGTCTTAGCCATCTGAATTCTTCTCCTGGTCGGCCGCGTCCTCGGCCGCCTCGTCGTTTCCGCCCTCGCCGGCGTCCTCGCCCTCCTCGCCCTCGCCCTCATCGGTCTCGGGCTTGGCGTAAGCGTCGGGGTTCTCCTCTTTCAACTGCTCGAGCGCGGCCTGCTCGGCCTCCGCTTTGAGTCGAGCCTCCTCTTTGCGCTGCTCCTCTTCGGCCTCGGCCTCCGCCTCGGCTTTGGCGGCCTGACCAGGACGCCCCTCTTGGGCGAAGGGCATTCCAAGTCCCAGCAGCAGCTCAAAGGCCTCGATGTCGGTCGCCGCCGAGGTCGTGATCGTGATGTCGAGACCGCGCACCACATCGACCGAGTCATAGTCGATTTCGGGGAAGATCAGTTGCTCTTTGACGCCCATCGAGTAGTTGCCGCGGCCGTCGAACGAGCGCGGGTTGAGGCCGCGGAAGTCGCGGATCCGCGGCACCGCAATCGAAGTCAGGCGGTCGAGGAACTCCCACATCCGCGCCCGGCGCAGCGTCACCGAGACACCGACCGGCATCCCCTCGCGCACCTTGAAGGAAGCGATCGACTTGCGAGCTCGGCGCACGTTCGGGTGCTGACCGGCGATCAGCGCCAGCTGTTCTTGCGCCGATTCGAAGGACTTCTTGTCCTGTTTCTCGGTGCCAAGCCCCATGTTGAGGGTGACCTTCAGCAGCCGCGGCGCCTGCATCGGCGTCGTGTAGCCAAATTTCTTGATCAGCTCGGGCAGGATCTCCTGCTCGTAGCGTTCGCGCAGGCGTGCCGGCGGGGCCGCCTGTGAGGTTGGGGTCACGGTCGCCTCCATCAGTCGATCGCCGCCCCGCTGCTCTTGGCGTAGCGCACTCGCTTGCCGCCGTCGTCGCGGCGGACGCCGACGCGCGTCGCTTTGTTGCCTTTGGGATCGAGCAGCATCACGTTGGAGACGTGAATCGGCCCCTCCTTTTCAACGATCCCGCCAGCCTGGGCGTTTTTCAGATCGCCCTGGGAGCGCGGACGTTCGTGGCGCTTGATCATGTTCAGGCCCTCGACGAAGACGCGGCGGCGCTGCGGGTCAGTGCGCACGACACGGCCGGTCTTGCCGGCGTCCTTGCCGCTGATCAAGACCACCTGGTCGTCAGTTCGGATACGCATCGACTTTGCCATTAGAGAACCTCGGGGGCCAGCGAGATGATTTTCATGAAGTTGCGATCGCGCAATTCGCGCGCCACCGGGCCGAAGATACGGGTCCCGCGGGGGTTGTTGTTGGCGGGATCGATCAGCACCGCGGCGTTCTCGTCGAAGGAGATGTAGGTGCCGTCGGGGCGCCCCAGTGGCTTGCGGGTGCGCACCACAACAGCTTGCACAACCTCGCCCTTGCGGACGGCGCCCTGCGGGCTCGCCGATTTCACCGTGGCCGTGATCACGTCGCCGACGCTGGCGTAGCGGCGGTGGGAACCGCCCTTGACGCGGATGCAGAGGATCTCGCGAGCGCCCGAGTTGTCGGCGACCTTCAGTCTCGACTCCTGCTGGATCACTTCGCTCTACCTCGCCTTCTCGACAACGTCGACCAGGCGCCAACGCTTGGTCTTGGACAGCGGCCGGGTCTCGGTGATGCGAACGACGTCGCCCTCGCCGGCCTCGTTGCGCTCGTCATGCGCGTGCAGCGTGCGCGAGCGACGGACGATCTTCTCGTAAGTTGGGTGACGGCGAGCGATGTCGATGCGGACGGTGATCGATTTGTCGCCTTTGTTGGAGACGACAATGCCCTGACGGACCTTTGCCGCGTTGGCATCTCGTTCGGCCGGAGCAGTTCCGGTGCGCGGCTCGCCCTTCTTGGCCTTGGCCGCAGCGCGCTCTCGGCGGCGTTCGCCAGCCTTGGCCTTGCGGGCCTCGACCCTGGCCGCAGCCCGATCCTCGGGGCTAAGAGTCGGCTTCGCCTCACTCGGACGCCGCGACCGTTCCAGCCTGCGCCGCTCCTTCCAGGGAAGATCATCAGCCGGATCCGGCTCGGCCGGCGCCGCTTTCGCGGCAGGGGCCTCTGCCTCCTCGGCGGCGGGAGCGTCAGCAGACTCAGCCTCGGCGGCCG
>DASSFS010000071.1:0-35126 GCA_035694165.1 Solirubrobacterales bacterium
GGTTCGGGTGCTCGCCGGCGGCGACGAGGCCGGCGAAGTGGGCCATGTCGACCATCAGCTTGGCCCCGACCGAGTCGGCGATCTCGCGGAAGGCCGCGAAGTCGAGCTGGCGCGGGTAGGCCGACCAGCCGGCGACGATCAATGCCGGCTTGTGCTCCTGGGCGAGCCGCTGGACCTCGTCCATGTCCATGCGCAGATCCTCGCGACGGACGTGGTAGGGGACGGGGTTGTAGAGCTTGCCGGAGACGTTGATCTTCATCCCATGACTGAGATGGCCGCCGTGGTCGAGGGCGAGGCCGAGGAAGGTGTCGCCGGGTTCCAGCAAGGCCATGTAGGCGGCGTTGTTGGCCTGCGCACCGGAGTGGGCCTGAACGTTTGCGTGATCGGCTCCGAACAGCTCCTTGGCGCGGTCGATCGCCAGTTGCTCGGCGACGTCGACCTCCTCGCAGCCGCCGTAGTAGCGGCGCCCGGGGTAACCCTCGGCGTACTTGTTGGTCAGCACCGAGCCGACCGCTTCCAGCACCGCCTGCGGCACGAAGTTCTCCGAGGCGATCATCTCCAGGGTGCGCCGCTGCCGCCCCAGCTCGCGCTCGAGCACGGTGGCGATGTCGGGATCGACATCGCTCAGCGGTGCGGTTTGGAAGTTGTCCGGCAGCTCGCTCACGGCTCGGGCGACCATAGCAACGCGCCGGGATATTCTGGGACGGGTGAGAGTCCGCCTTACCGTCTTGGCCGCGGTGCTCGGCGCCCTGGCCGTGGCCCCTGCAGCCAGCGGCGCCACGACCCCGAATCCGTGCGAAGGCCCCGAAGCCCAGACCCTGCTGTGCCCGAACCTGCGGATCTCCCCGGCGCACGAGATCTACCTGCAGGACTCCGGCCGCGGCTGGAAGCTGCTGCGGGCGACCAGCGACGTCCGCAGCCGTGGCCGCGGGCCGATGGAGCTGCGAGGCACCCGCAACGGCTGGCGCACGATGCGGACGGTCCAGCGGATCTACCGGGCCGGGGGCGGCCATCTCGACGTGGCCGGCGGGGCGACGCTTCGCTTCACCGGCGTCGGTGCCTACTTCGGCGGCTTCTACTGGAAGGTCCACCAGCTGGCCCGGTTCGACCTGCGCCGGGTCGGACCCGACGGCAAGGTCGGCGGCGTGGTCCGCGCCAGCCCCAAGCTCAACTACTGCCTGCGCGATCTCGAGCTGACCCGACCGGGACCGCAGGCGCCGAACAGCCGCCACTACCCGGGCTGCAACCAGAACCCCTTCCAGGACGGGGTCACGCTCGGCACCTCGGTCGGCTGGTCAGATATCTATCCCGCCCCCTACGACAAGCAGTGGATCAATGTCTCCGGTCTGCGCGGCTGCTTCGCCTATGAAATGACCGTCGACCCGAAGGAACTGCTGTTCGAGTCGAACGAGCAGGACAACACCTCGATCCGCACCGTGCGGCTGCCCTTCCGCGGCGAGACCGGCTGTTAGCCGAGGCCGACCGAGGCCATCCTGCTGGCAAGGTCGCCGGCGGAAAGCGCGCCCTGGCGCAAAACCTGCCAGGAGCCGTCGTCGTCGATTGTGGTGATGTCGACCACGGTCGAAGGCAGGCCTGTGAGGGCGCCGCCGTCGATCGCGAGATCAGCGCCGGCGACGATCTGCTCCGGCACGTCCTCGAATCTGCCCGGTGGCGACTCGCCGCTCAGGTTGGCCGAGGTCTGGAAGATCGGACACATGACGCCGGCGAGCGGGCCGCCGAGCAGACGCACTCCGAGCCGGGCGGGATCCTCGCGGCAGGCGAGCGGATAACGATGCCCCGGATTGGCGACGACGAGGGTCACCGGCCCTGGCAGCAGGGCGCTGACCGCGGCGGCAGTGCGGGGACCCAGTCCAGCAACCAGCTCCCGCATCGCCAGGGGCGAGAAGTACATGACCGCGGAGGGCTTGCCGTCGTCGCGCCCCTTGAGGCGGTGGATACGGGCGATCGCGCTGGCGTCGAGCGGATCGCAGGCGAGCCCGTAGAGGCCGTCGGCCGGGAAAACCGCGACGCCGCCGCCGGAGATGCAGCGTTCCAGCGCCCCGCGGGCGACGTCGGCGCCGCCGTTTTCGAGCCTGACGACCTCGGTCTTCCCCGGCTCGTCGCTCATCGCTCCCCGATCACAACCCGCTCGATCCCGGCGAGATCGTGGCGAATCTGCGTCCGCGGGAAGCCGGCATCGTTCAGCAGCTTGGCGACGGTCGTCGCCTGCCCGTCCCCGACCTCCAGCGCGAGCGTGATCGTCTTTTGTCTTGCCATACGGGACAAAAGACGATCACACCCCACGACCGCGGCGCGGATCGCGTCGAGGCCGTCCCGGCCGGAGAGCAGCGCCTCGCTCGGCTCCCACTCAGTCACCTCCGGCTGCAATAGGGGCCAGTCGGTTTCGGCGACATACGGGAGGTTGGCGAGGATCAGATCGAACTCCCCCTCCTCGGGCAGCGAACCGGGAAGGAAGCGCACGCGCTCGGCCAGGCCGAGGCGTTCGGCGTTCGCCCGCGCCACCTCCAACGCACCGGGAGAGGTGTCGGTCGCGGTCACCTCGCAGTTCGGGAGCTCGTCAGCCACGGCCAGGGCGATCGCACCCGAGCCGGTGCCGACGTCGAGCAACCGCGCGGGCGCTCGCTCCAGCGCGACTTCGACCAGCAGCTCCGTCTCTGGCCTCGGAATCAGCACCCGCCGGTCGACTGCGAGCTCGAGGTTGCGGAAGCCTTTGCGCCCGACGATGTAGGCGACCGGCTCGCGTCGCAGCCGCCGCCGCACCATCTCGCCGAACGCCCGTGCCGCAGGCGGTGGAACCCCTGCGTCCGGCTGGGCCAGCAACGCCGCTCGCTCGCACCCCATCGCCTCACCCAGCAGCAGTTCGGCATCGAGCCGTGGGTTCTCCACGCCGGCAGCGGTCAGCCCATCGACCGCCGCTCCCAGCGCCTCGCCTACGCTTGCGGTGCCCGCCACGCTCAAGCAGCCGAAGCCGCGGCCTCGAGCCTTTCCCGCTTCTCCTCTGCGGCCAAGGCATCCGTGAACTCGGAGAGGTCGCCGCCGAGCACGCCGTCGAGATTGTGCGAGGTCAGCTTGATCCGGTGATCGGTGACCCGACCCTGGGGGAAGTTGTAGGTACGCACCTTCTCCGAGCGCTCGCCGCTGCCGACCTGGGCCTTGCGCTCGGAAGCGATCTTCGCCTGCTGCTCGGCCAGCTCCCGCTCGTAGAGCCGCGCTCGCAGCACCCGCATCGCCCGCTCCTTGTTCTGCAACTGCGACTTCTCGTCCTGCATGGAGACCATGATCCCGGTCGGTTTGTGGGTGATCCGCACGGCCGAGTCGGTCGTGTTGACCGACTGCCCTCCAGGCCCGGAGGAGCGGAAGACGTCGACCTGGAGATCGTTCTGGTCGACCTCGACCTCGACCTCCTCGGCCTCCGGCAGCACCGCGATCGTCGCCGTCGAGGTGTGGATGCGACCCTGGGACTCGGTCTCCGGCACTCGCTGCACCCGGTGGGTGCCGCCCTCGAACTTGAAGACCGAGTAGGCACCCTCGCCCTTGACCGCGAAGGTCACGTCCTTGAAGCCGCCGGCCTCCGAGGCCGACTGCGAGAGAACCTCGGTCGAGAACCCGCGCTCCTCGGCATAGCGGGTCAGCATTTTGTAGAGGTCGCCGGCGAACAGTGCCGCCTCGTCGCCACCGGTGCCAGCGCGGATCTCGACGATCACGTTCTTGGCGTCGTTGGGGTCACGCTCGACCATCGCCAGCCGGATCTCCTCTTCCAGCTGCTCGATCCGCGGCGGCGCCTCGTCGGCGACTTTGCGCAGCTCCTCGTCCTCGCCCTCCGCCAGCAGCTCCCGCGCGCCTTCCAGGTCGTCCTTTAAGGTCGCGTATTCGAGTGCCAGCGCCCGGGCTGGCTGCAGTTCGCGGTACTCCCGCCCCACTTCGGCGTAGCGCTCTCGGTCGCCGATCACTGCGGGGTCGGACATCTGCGCCTCGAGCTCGGCGAAGCGCGCCTGAATCTGCTCTACGAGCTGGTCGATCACGTCTACAACCCTAGAGGGGGACTACGCGACGATCTCGATGTGCTGCTGCTTGGCGGCCTCCTCGGGATTCTCCCGAGCCAGGACCGCGTTGAGCGAGGCGATCGCCACCTCGAGCTGCTCTTCGCTGGGCTCCCGGGTGGTCAGGTTCTGCAGCATCAACCCGGGCCACATCACCGCCCGCACCCAACGTTTGCGCCGGTTTTTGCCGGCCCACTTGATCACCTCGTAAGAAAGACCGGCGATCAGCGGAATGCCGAGGATGCGCGAGAGCAAGAGCCAGTACCAGGCAGGAAGGCCGATCGGAGCGAAGACGAAGATCGCCAGGACCATCACGATCAGCAGGAAGCTGGTGCCGCAACGAGGGTGTAGGCGCGAGTAAAGCTTGGCCCGCGAAGGGATCAGCTCGTCTTCGGCCTCGTAACAGGAGATCGTCTTGTGCTCGGCCCCGTGGTACTCGAAGACCCGCCGCAGATCGGGCATTTTGCTGATCGCGACGATGTAGCCGATGAAGATCGCCGTGCGCAGGATGCCCTCGATCAGCCAGAAGAGCAGCGCCGAACCGAGCTGATCCTTGATCAAGCTGGTCAGTCCGACCGGAACGACGAAGAAGAGGCCGATCGAGAGCAGCAACGAGAAGACGATCGTCAGGCCCCAGATCCAGCCGCCGATTTCTTCCTTCTCGCCGTCCTCGTCCTCCTCCATCTGCGCGTTGGCGGAGATCGCCAGGGCTTTGAAGCCGATCTTCATCGACTCGCCGAGGGCGACGACGCCGCGAATTACCGGCAGGCGCCAAATCCGGTGGCGCTGAGCCCAGGGCTTGATCGGCTCCGACTCGATCTCGATCTGGCCCTCTGGCGTTCGCACCGCCACGGCCCAGACGGAGATGCCGCGCATCATCACGCCCTCCAGCACCGCCTGACCGCCGACTGGCGCGTCGCGCTTGGCGACCAGAGCGCCATCGGGCATGCGAAGCGGGTCCCCTCCATTCGAAGAGGGGACGGAAGATGCCTCTGGCGAGCCCGCCGGCGGGCTCATGGACTACTTCCCGGCCCTGTGCTTAGCTGCGCGGCGCTGGAAGCGCTCGACGCGGCCACCGGTGTCGACCAGCTTCTGCTTGCCGGTGTAGAACGGGTGGCACTCGGAGCAAAGCTCGACATGCAAGTCGTCTTTCGTCGACCGCGTGTAGAACTGGTTGCCACACGAGCAATGCACGTTGGCAAGCGTGTAATCGGGGTGAATTCCTGCCTTCATTCCGACCAGTCTAGAACAGATGCGTAACTTGCTCATCCCAGGGCTTGGGAATCGGCAGCCGGCTGCCGATACGCATCGCTGTGGACGCAGCCGAGATGAGCACTCCCGGGTCGCCGATGGCGCAGCTCCTGCGCCGCCTGCTCGCGGTCCTGCTGCTCGGTGGAACCGCACTCGTCGCCATGCACGACTGGCTCGGCCTCGGCGCCGGCCTCGACCTCGCCTTCGGAGGGCCCCTCTACGACGCAGTCGTGCTCGGCGCCGGGGTCGCCTGCCTGGTGCGGGCCTCGGACTACCGCCCCGAGCACACGGCCTGGATCCTGCTCGGCGTCGCGATCCTCTGCTGGGGCGTCGCCGAGGTCTACTGGTCGGTGGCGATCGAAGGCAATCCAGACGCCCCCTACCCGTCGCTCGCCGACATCGGCTACCTCGCCTTCTATCCCTTCGCCTACGCCGGCCTGGGGATGCTGGTGCGCGCGCGGGCCCACGAGATCAACTGGCGCCTATGGATGGACGGCGCGATCGCCGCACTGGGCACGGCGGCTCTGGGCACCGCCTTCGTCTTCGACTTCGTCGCCGACAAAGCGACCGGCTCGACGATCGAAGTGATCACCACGCTCGCCTACCCGTTGGGCGACATCGTCATGCTCTCGATCGTCGTCGGTGTCGTCGCTCTAACCGGCTGGCGGCCGGGGCGCACCTGGTCGCTGCTGCTGGCCGGGCTCTCCGCCCTGGTGATCGCAGACATCGCCTTCACCCTGCAGTCGACCGACGCGACGCTGCCCGGCGGCGACTGGATCGACCCGATCTACCTGATCGCCGCGGTCTGCCTCGCCGCCGCGGTCTGGCAGCCCACCGAGGCGGCCAAGATCACCTCGCGCGGCGACGACCGGCGTGAGATCGTCGTCCCAGCGGTCTTCGCCACGGTGATGATCGGCCTCTTCGCGATGCGCTACTACAACGCCACGGGGTCGATCTCGACCATCCTCTGGGCGGCGACGATGGCGGCGGTGATCATCCGCCTGACCATGAGCGACCGCGAGAACCGGCGGCTGCTCGACCAGGTCCGCACCGACCCGCTCACCGGCCTCGGCAACCGCGGCCGCATGCAGGTTGACCTGGAGAGGGTCGCCCAGCGAGCCAGCGCTGAGCAGCCGGCGCTGCTCTTTCTCTTCGACCTCAACGGCTTCAAGCGCTACAACGACACCTTCGGCCACCCGGCGGGAGACGAGCTGCTGACCTGCCTCGGCGCCGAGCTGCGCTCGGCGGTGGGCGAGGACGGCACCGCCTACAGGATCGGCGGCGACGAGTTCGTCGTCCTGGTCGAACGCGGCAGCGCCGAACTCGGCGAGCAGGTCATGAGACGAGCGGCCGAAGCCCTCACGAGCAGCGGCAAGGGCTATGCGGTCAGCGCCTCCTGGGGCAAGGCGACGATTCCCGGCGACGCCGATACCCCCGCGGAAGCGATGCAGCTCGCCGACGTGCGCATGTACGCCCAGAAGGAGTCGCGGCGGGCGAGTCACGACCAGGGGCTGGAGATCGAGGGTGCCGACGTCTCGGTGCGCCTACTGCGGCCGCGGGACGGCGAGGCTCTCGAGCAGCGCAAGTAGGACCGCGGTCACCTCGGCCCGACGCTCCTCGTCGTCGGAGCGGGCGACCAGCATCGCCGCCTCATCCAGCGCACCGAGCAGCAGATGGGCCATCGGCTTGACCGGCAGATCACGGATCTCCCCTGCCTCGATCGCCGCCGCCAGGCTGGCCTCGATCAGCCCCAGCCCATTGGCAGCGCCGATTTCGCGCCAGCGCTCCCAGCCAAGCACCGCCGGGGCGTCGTGCAGGGCGATCTGTCGCAGCTCCGGCTCGGCGCACTCGTCGAGGAAGGCCTCGATTCCCGCCTTCATGGCGTCGAGCGGGCTCTCCAGGTCAGAGCCGAGGACGATTCGTGCCACACGCTCAGTCGATTCCGCCTCCAGCTGCTCGTAGGCAGCGTCGAGCAACTGCCGCTTGCCGCCGAAGTGGTGATAGAGGGCGCCGCGGGTGACGCCGGCGGCGCGCACGATCTCCTCGGTGCCGACGTTGTCGTAGCCACGCTGGGTGAAGAGGCTGCGGGCTGCATCGATCAATGCTCCCCGCGTCGTCTCGGTGCGAGCCGCTTGAGTGCGTCGTTGTGGATTTACATGCATACTGTATGTATCTTAACCAACGTAATAGGCAGATGAACAGATCCAGCCCCGGCCTCATGCCGGGCCGACGACCCTAGGAGATCACGATGACTGAGACGAGCGAGCGCAAAGAGATCGACCTCCCGGCTGGGCGAATCCGCTACCGGGAGGCGGGTGAGGGTAAACCGATCGTCTTCGTCCACGGCTTTCTGGTCGACGGGCGACTCTGGGACGGGGTCGTCGACGAGCTCTCCGATCGCTATCGCTGCCTCGCCCCGGACTGGCCTATCGCCGCCCAGCAGATCGCGATGAAGCCGGACGCCGACCTCTCGCCGTACGGGATCGCGGCCCTGATCGACAGCTTCCTCGCGGCGCTCGACCTCGAGGACGTGACGATCGTCGGCAACGACTCGGGCGGAGCGATGTCGCAGGTTCTGGTCACTCGCCACCCCGAGCGGATCGGCCGGCTCGTCCTGACCAACTGCGACACGCATCAAAATTTCCCCCCTGGGGCTTTCAAGGCGCTTCCTCCTTTGGCCAAGCTGCCGGGAGGAATGGACCTGATCGCAGCCCCGTTCCGGATCGGCGCTGTCGCCCGCGCCGCCTTCCGCCCGTTCACGAAGAAGCCGATCCCGCCCGAGCTGATCGCGTCATGGATGGAGCCGAGCCTGCACGACCCCGCCGTCAAGCGCGACGCCAAGAAGGTCACTGTGGGCATGAACAAGCGCTACACGCTCGAGGCGGCCGAGAAGCTGCGCTCCTCCGAGCTGCCGGTCCTGCTCACCTGGGCGCCGGGCGACCGGCTCTTTCCGCTCAAGTACGCGGAACGGCTTGCTGCCGACACGCCGAACGCCCGCCTGGTCCAGATCCCGGACGCGGCCACGTTCGTGCCGCTCGACCAGCCGCAGCGCCTGGCCGAGGAGATCGCGGGCTTCGCGCCAGCGACCTGACCCGAACACGCGTTCCCAAAATCCGCAAAGTGCAGGTTTTTCGTCCGGCGGAGGGGTGAATCTTCGTCAAACCCCTACAGGACGGAGAGCTAGTGACCAGGCAGATCTTCGACCAGGACCGACCACGGAGCACGATGGCGCAGCGACTCGACGAAGCCTTTGCCGGCTGCGATCAGTGGACCGTCGTCGCAGCACCTCCGCGGCGCAGCAGCGTTGACTCCAGCCCCCGCGCCTCGAGTTCGCCGAGGATGATCGGCAGGGCCGCCGCGGTGCGGACCCAGGAGCCCGGCGCGCTGTAGTAGTCGGCGTCGTGCAATAGGACGATGTCCCCGGCGCCGATGCCGGTGCTCGCCCGACCCGCAATCGACTCAGCGGTCGCGTGCCGGGTCCAGTCCCGCCCCCACCGCGACCAGAGCACCGGGCGCCAGCCGCGGCTCCGCACCGCCCGCAGACCGGCCGCGCTGAAGATCCCGTAGGGAGGACGATAGTCGGCGATCTCCTGGCCGCCGGCCTCCTCGATCGCCGCCTTGGCGCGATCGGCATCCGCCAGCAGCTGGCGCGGGGTCAGCCGCAGCTGGTTGCGGTGCCGATGGCAGTGCAGCTCGATCCGGTGGCCGGCAGCAACCGTCTCCGCCACCAGCGCCGGCCGCTTCAGCACCTGCTCGCCGGCGAGGAAGAAGGTGGCGCTAGCACCGGCCTCGCGCAGCGCCTCCAAGACCGCGGGCGTTCCCTGGGGATGCGGCCCGTCGTCAAAGGTCAGGGCGACCCCCTCCCCCTGGTGGCGCAGTTGAACTCCGATCGAGCGGCCAATCGACGGCACCACGGGGGCCAGCGACGGTCCCGCGTGAGCGGCGGCTGCTGCCGCCAGGCCAGCCCCGGCCAGGCCGCGGATCAAGGGCTGGAGTCGACCGTGGTGCCGTGGGCGACGGGCTGGGCGGGGATCACCTGCTGGGCGACCGGCACTTCGCTCTCCTTGCCGAGATGGATGCGCTCCTGCAGCGGCTTCGAGATCACCTTGTAGGGAGCCTGGCGCTGGACCGCCGCGACCACCAGGACGAGGACGAGCGCCATCAGGCAGGCGGCAGCGACGACCCGCTCGGTGCGCAGGCGCCAGACCGGCTGCGGCCGCACCCGCGGCCGCACGCTGAGGGCCCGGGAGGCGATCGAGGGCAGCGAGGCAAAGGAGGAGTCCGGAGACTGACGCTCACGGGTGACGTGGCGCAGGACCGACTCCAGCTCGTGATCGGAGCGCGCGACCTCGGCCAAGCCGAAGCGCTCGAAGGCGGCGTTGTTGGCCCGCAGATGGCCGGCCGAGAAACCGTAGGAGACCACCGGGCAGCCGCGAATGTGAGCCTCGAGCACGGTCAGGCCGGCAGTGGCGTGGATCATCGCGTCGGCCGCCGCCATCCAGTCACTCATCTGCTCGGTGAAGCCGAGGACGCGCACCTGCTCGTTGTCGCCGAAGCTGCGCTCCAGCTTTTCGCGGGCGATCTCGTTGCGGCCAGTGATGCAGACGACCATTGTGTCCTCACCGGAGAGGGCCGCGCGGATCGCGCCCTCGAGGTCGCCGATCCCCCAGCCGCCGCCGGAGACGAGGACGACGCGTTCGTGGGCGGGAACGTCCAGGGCCTCGCGCGCATCGCGGCGCGTGCGCGGCATCAGGAACTCGCTGGAGATCGGCGGGCGCACCCACTCGACGGTGCCCGGTCCGACCAGCTTCTCGACCTCCTCGATCGACTCGGGATGGGTGACGTAGTGCAGATCGACCCCCGGATGCGCCCAGTACCGCAGTCCCGCGAGGTCGGTGATCGCCGACTGCACCGGGATCTCCAGCCGCCGGTTCTCACGCAGCATCCCCAGCACCGCGGTGACCCCCGGGTAGGTCGAGATGACAGCGTCCGGATCGTGCGCGGCGATCAGCTTCATCAAGCCGCGGCCACCGATCAGGTAGCCGATGTGGTGGAAGAGCCAGCGGGTCGGAGCGAACTTGGTGATCAGCCAGTACTGGACGTCGAACAGCCAGGGCATCCAGCGGAAGGTGACCTTGGAGCCGTTGCGGAGAACGGCGGCGCAGATCTTGCCCATCGCATTGAGGCCGTTGGCGATCTCCACCTCGACCCCGGGGACCTCCTCTTCCAGGTCCGCCTTGATGATCCGCGCCGGCAGATCGTGGCCCTCGCCGATATCGGCGGTCAGTACCAGCACCCGCGGCGGCCGTGCCTGGGCCCTAGCGGCGCCGGAGAGCAGCGCCCCGGCGGCGTGTTCGTTGCCGTTCAGGGAAGGCTGTTTGCCGGGGATCGGGTCGGGCGGACGGGTGGTGCCGCGGACCCATTCGACGTACTTCTTGACCCCTTCGCGGAAGCTCGTCTCGGCTTTCCAGTCGAGCTCCTCGAGCGCGCGCTGGTTGGAGATCACCTTGCCGGGAAAATCCCCGGGCCGCGGCGGCGTGTGGACGATCTCGCAGTTGTCGGTGTTTTCCTGCACCCGCTCGGCGATTTCGAGGATCGTCACGACCTCCTCGCCGGAGAGGTTGTAGGTGCGGCCGGCAGCCTCCGGCCTCAGCGCCGCGACGATGCCGTCGGCAAGGTCCTCGACGTAGATGAAGCTGCGGGTCGTGCTGCCGTCGCCGGCGATCGTCAGCGCCTTGCCTTCGAAGGCGAGGTCGGTGAACTTGGCGACCACCCCGGCGGCGCGGGCTCGGGGGCCGTAGGGGATGCCGAAGCGCAGCACGGTGCTCTCGAGGTCGTAGAGCTCGGCGTAGCCGGAGCAGTAGGTCTCGCCAGCGAGCTTGGTCGCCGTATAGAGGTGGCGCGGTGCCGGGATCGGCGTCTCCTCACTGACGTCCTGCTCGACGCAGTCGCTGTAGACCCAGGTGGTGGAGCCGTAGACGACGCGACCGACTTTGGCCCGGCAGGCGGCCTCGAGCACGTTCAAGGTGCCGCGGGTGTTGACCTCCTCGGCCAGAACCGGGTCGGCGAGGACGTGGCCGACGTCGGCGACGGCGGCGAGGTGGATGACGGCATCGCAGTCGCGCATCGCCAGGTCGAGGTTGGCCGGGTCGGTGATGCTGCCGGTGAAGGTCTCGACCTCCAGCGGCGAGTGGTAGGGGGAAGCGCTGAGATCGAAGATGCGCGGCGTGATTCCGCGATCGAGCAGGCGGTCGACCACGTGGGATCCGATGAAGCCGCCACCACCGGTGACCAGGACCCTCATGACGCTTCCTCGAGCGCTTCCGCGCGACTCTCCGGGCGGTAGTAGAGCGGCACGCACCAATGGTTCTCGGCCACCCAATCGGTGTTCGGCAGGTCGTCGGAGCGGCCCATGATGCGGTGGCAAGGTTCCTCATAGACACGGCCGGTGGACTTCTCGATCTGCTCGAAGACGATGTACTTGTAGAAGCCCGAGGTCATCCCCTCGGGCAGCTCGAGCCGGGCCGGGTGGAGCGGGTCGAGGTGCTGGCGCGCGTACTCGTTCTTCCAGGCGACGATCTCCTCCATCCGCTCCGCCTGGACCAGCGCCAGGGCAGCGGTGAACTCGCTCATGCGGAAGTTGAGGCCATCGACCTCGTGCTCGAACTTGCCGTAGTTGCGGAACTTGGCGGCGAACTCGATCAGGTCCTGGTCGGCAGAGACGAGCACGCCACCCTCGCCGGTCGAGACCGTCTTGGTCGCGTAGAGGGAGTAGACGCCGGCGTCGCCGAAGCTGCCCGGCCGGCCGCCGTCCCAGTCGGCGCCGTGAGCGTGGGCGCAGTCCTCCAGCAGGAAGATCCCGTGGTCGCGGCAGTAGGCGGCGATCCGCTCGGCGTCGAAAGCGATGTGGCCGCCGATGTGGACGAGGATCGCGGCGCGGGGCTTGTGCCGCTCCGCCTTCTCCTCGAAGTCGTCGAAGGACATGCAGAGGTCGCTGCGGTTGCAGTCGACGAACTCGACCTCGGCGCCGGCGCCAATCGCCGCCAGCGGCGTCGCCATGAAGGTGTTGGAGGGGCAGAGAACCGTCTCGCCCTTGACGCCGGCGAACTCGAGTGCGGCGAGCGCCCCTCCCGCCCAGCTGGAGAGACCGAGGCTCGGCAGGCCATTCCACTCAGTCCAGCGCTGCTCGAAGGCGGCGAGCTTGGCGCCCTCGGACCACTGCTCCGAGTCGAGCACCTCGGTCCAGAGCTCGAAGAGCCTGGCGCGGTCGCGATGGTCGAACCCGATCGCGAACTTGTCCGCGGCCGCGGTGACTGGGGACTGGGGAGGTGGCAAAGCGCCGCCAACCTACCAGCGAAGCCGGATCAGTCGTCTGCGTGCGCGGCGGCAATGACCGCGCCGACCGCCCTCGACCCAGCCAGAAGGGTCGTGCCGGCGAGGGCGACGGCCATGAAAAAGACCAGCGCGGCACCACCGAGAGGGGTATCGCCCCAGGACTCGCCGAAGATCAACGGCGCCAGGGTCACCGGCACCAAGACCTGGACGGCAAACATGACCGGGGCGA
This sequence comes from Solirubrobacterales bacterium, assembly GCA_035694165.1. GTDB lineage: Bacteria > Actinomycetota > Thermoleophilia > Solirubrobacterales > 70-9 > VAYN01. The sequence goes on from DASSFS010000071.1 coordinate 12,877, forward strand.
CGTGGGTGGCCGGGCGCTGCTGCAGGGCGCTCATCTCGCTCAGCAGCGCCAACGCCTCCGAGGCGATCGCGGTTGCCAGCCAGGCAATCGCAACTAGCAGCAGCCCTGCTGCCAGCTCGTCGGTCAGCAGCTTGCTGGCGATCGCGGTCCAGGCGTAGCCGAAGCCGGCGCTGACGACGGCGAGGGTTCCAACCGAGGTCCGGCGCCCACGCAACGCATAGGGAGCGGCGATCGGGATCGCGACCAGCACCAACGCCAGTGCGATCGCCGCCGTGCCAGCGTGATCGGTCGTCCGCTCTGGAGCCGCCCAGGCAACCCCGGCGACGCCGGCGACGATCGCCGCCACGGCGAGGAACTCGCGCCGCCCCGGCGCCTCCCCGAGCTTGGTCGCGCCAAGCCACAGCAGCACGACCAAACCGCTGACCAGGCAGGGCTGCACCACCGTCAGCGGCGCCAGCAGCAGGGCGACGATCTCCAGCGGCCAGCCGACCAGCCCCAGGACGGTCGCCCCCAACCAGCGCCGATTCCGCAACAGCTTCCCGATCAGCGACGGCCGCAGCGAGTGCTCGTGCGCAACGCCCCGCACCTCCAGCGCCTGCAACGCGATCGAGGTGTTGTAGAGGACCGAGGCCCCGACCGCCGCGACTATTCCAAGGGCGAGCACGGCGCGAAGATATCCCGTCGCTGCGGCGGCTCAGCGACGCTGGGTCTGCGCGTAACGCACGATCAGCACCGAGGTCAGATGAACCCCCGTTCCGCCCACCACGATCATCGCGACGGCAATGAGTTCGCCAGTCCAACCGGCCAACATCAGCGCCGCGCAGACAGCGGTAGTAACGATCACCGTCGCAGTCATCGCCAGCCTGACTTTCAATCGCTCTGACATCGCCTCATCCTATCCGATCAGTGCAGACAAAACGATTACACACGCTGCGAATGCGAGGCCGCCAATACCACCAGCGAGCGTAGCTTCCCTGAGCTCCCGTTCACCGGCTCCCGAGAGCGCCGGACCGACGTGCGCAAGGAAGCCGAAAACGGCAATCGCCGCCGCAGTCATCCCCAAGCCAGTTGCGGCGCTCTCGACAATTGAGCCCATGACGAACACGGGCCGAGGCAACGGAGCAGCTGCGCGCGGGTGCTACGCGCAGCGTGCCGACTTCGGAACTTCTCCCCTACGTCTCCTGGTACAGAGGCCCGTCGCCGCCCTCGGGCAACGTCAAGCGGCCGCCCTTGGCGGTGATCGCGCCGCACTGGACGCAGTTGGAGGCGGTGACGTGGACGTCAACCTCGGCGGCGCCGTTCTCCAACTGCTCGTCGGGGATCTCGTAGACCTGGGCCGGGCACATCGAGACCCAGGTCTGGGCGATCTCGCGCGGCACCCTGGACTGGATGCGGACGTGGTTGGGGGCGTCGTCGCGGGTCGCGTTGCCGGAGAGGAAGACCGAGTCGAGCTTGTTGAAGGTGAGCTCGTTGTCGGCCTTCGGGTACGTGTCGCCCGCGCGGTCGATCTCCATCGGCACCTCTGAGTCGTGCTCCTGCTTCCAGTGCCCGCCCGGGAAGTTGCCTTTGGTGACCGTCATCGCCGAAGCGAACGCGCCGCCGAGGAAGAAGCCTTTGGAGAACGGCTGGCGCATGTTACGCGATTCGTAGAGGTCCTTCTCGATCGAGGAGTTGTGGACCTTTTCGTCGTAGGCCTCGAAGTTGACCGAGTCGATGTCCTGCTTGAGCGCATCGACGATTGCCTCGGCCGCGTACATGCCGGCGTGCATTGCGTAGTGAACGCCCTTCAGGGTCGGCACGTTGACCATGCTGGCGGCGTCGCCGGCGACGACCATGCCCGGGACGGCGAGGCGCTTCGGCATCGCGAAGTAGCCACCCGAAGGGATCGTCTTGGCGCCCCAGGCGACCCGCTTGCCGCCCTCCAGCATCTTCTTGATGAAGGGGTGGGTCTTGAGCAGCTGCAGAGCGTCGTGGACCGAGAAGGTGGCGTCGGTGTAGTCGAGCCCGGCGACCAAGCCGATGCAGATCTTGTCCTCGCCCATCGGGTAGATGAAGCTGCCGCCGAACTCGTTCCACTTCGCCGCTTTGCGCAGCGGCCAGCCCATCGTGTGGATCACGCGGTCGAGCGGCTCCTTCACCTCCCAGACCTCTTTCACCCCAAGCTCCCAGCGCATCGGGTCGGCGCCGTGCATGTCGAAGTAGTCGTAGGCGGCGTAGGTGAGGTGACCGACCGTACCCTCGGCCAGGACCGTTGCCTTGGCGACGACGTCGGAGCCGGGCTCGAAGTTGCCGAGCTCTTCGCCGTCCTTGCCGCGGCCGCGGTCGCCGGAGCGCACGCCCTTGACGACGCGATCTTCGACCAGCAACTTGGTCGCAGCCGTCTCGGAAAGGATGTAGACGCCGGCTTCCTCGGCTTTGTCGGAGAGGAAGCGGCCGAGTTTGGCGACCGAGGTGACGTAGTTGCCGTGGTTCTTGAAATTCGGCGGCATCGGTTTCAGCGGCAGCGCCGCCTTCGAGGTCAGGAGATAGACGGCGTCCTTGGTGACCTCCTGGTAGACCGGCCACTCGTCCTTCGGCAGGTCGGGGAACAGCTCTTCCATCGCCGAAGGCTTCATGTTGGCCCCGGAGAGGAGGTGCGCTCCCGCGACTTTGCCCTTCTCGATCACCGCGACCGGGACTTCACCCAGCTTCTCAGTCAGCTCCGGCTCGTTCTCGAGCAGCTGCATGACTTTGTTGGCACAGGCGAGGCCTGCCGGCCCGCCGCCGACGATCGCGACTCCCACCTCGATGCGGTCGTCCGGGGCATCGGTCGGAGGACCGATCGCCTCGGCCGGATCGAACGGCGGTGGGAACTCGCTGGGCGCGACGGCGGGCATAGCTGCCTAGCCCTTCTTGGCCTTGATCGCCTCGGTCAGCTTGGGGACGATCTTGTGCAGATCGCCGACCACGCCGAGGTCCGAGAACTCGAAGATCGGCGCGTTCGGATCCTTGTTGATCGCAAGGATGTTCTCCGAGTTCTGCATCCCGACCTTGTGCTGGATCGCCCCGGAGACACCCGCGGCGAGATACAGCTTCGGCGCAACCGTCTTGCCGGTCTGGCCGATCTGAGCCGCGTAGGGGTACCAGCCGGCATCGACGACCGCGCGGGTCGCTGCGACAGCGCCGCCCATCGAGTCGGCCAGTTCCTCGGCGAGCTTGAAGCCCTCGGCTGCGCCAAGACCTCGTCCGCCGCCGACCAGGATGTCGGCGTCCTCGATATTGACGTCAGCGCCGCGCTGCTCGCCGCGCTGGACCATCGTCGCCTTGGTCGACCAGGGCGAGAGCTCGACCTCGACGTCGACGACCTCAGCCGTGCCACCGCTCTCCTTCGCGTCGAAGGCGTTGAGGCGGCCGATGATGATGCCCGGCTCGCTGACGTAACCGACGTCGGCGATCTGGGAGTCCTGGAGGATCGGTCGCTCGGCGACCAGCTTGCCGTCCTGAACTTTGACCTCGGTGACCTCCATCGTCACCCCAGCACCAAGACGGGCGGTAAGGCCGGCACCGATCTCGAAGCCGAGCAGGCCGCCGCCGAAGAGGGCGTAGGAGATGCCGTTGTCCTGGATCACCTTCGCCATCGCGTCGATGATCGGCTGGGCCAGGCCCTCCGGGACGGTCTTGGCCCGGTAGACCTTGGCCGCGCCCCAGTTGCCGAGCGAAGCGCAGGCGTCGTCAGCGATGTCGCCGACCACCAGCGCGGCAGCCTCGCCGCCGATTTCGCCGGCCAGCTTGGCCGCCTCGGAGATCGCCCCGAGTGAGTTTTTGTTGAAGTTGCCCTCGTCGTCGTGGAGGGCGTAAACCAGAATGCCTGCCATCTAGATCAGCTTCCTCTCGTCGAGCCAGGCGACGATCTTTTCGACCGTCTCGTTGGTGTCCTCGTCCTCGATGATCTCGCCGGCTTCCTTGGCCGGGGGCGCGTTCAGCGCCAGGACTGCCGTCTTGGATCCGGCCTCGCCGACCATGCCGCCGTCGATGCCGACATCGCCGTTCGCCTTGGTGTCGAGCGGTTTTTTCTTCGCCCCCATGATCGCCTTGAGGCTGGGGTAGCGAGGCTCGTTGATCGCGTCGCCGACGCTGATCACGGCCGGCAACTCCACCTCGACGGTGTCGTAGCCGTACTCGGCCTGGCGCTCGCAGCGCAGCTTGCCGTCGGTGACGTCGATCTTGATCACCTGGGTCAGCGATGGCATCTGCAGGTGGTCGGCGACGACGGCGCCGATCGTGTAGCACTCGCCGTCATCGGACTGCTGGCCGAGCAGGACCAGGTCCGGGCTCTCGGACTCGAGCACTTTGGCCAGCGAGTAGCCGGTGGCGGAGACGTCGGAACCCTCGAGCGCGGCGTCAGAGAGATGCACCGAACGGTCGGCGCCGAGCGCGACCGCCTTGTGCAGGGCGCGGACGGCGGAGTCGGGGCCCATCGTCACGGCCACTACCTCCTCGACCGGGATCGCTCCACCCTCCTTGATCTGCATCGCCGCCTCGAGGGCGTGGGTGTCGAACGGATTCAGGTTCTTCTCGCCGCTGCGGTCGAGACGCATCGTGTTGGGGTCGATGCGCTTCTGGACTGCGGCGTCCGGAACCTCCTTGACCAGGACGCAGATCTTCAAGTGAAGCCTCCTTGGGGAACGATTCTCAGGTGGTCGCGGGCTGCGGTATACGCCGCGCGAGCCCGTTGCGGGCGGGCATGTTATCGGTTGCGGGCGACTGGTTGATTGACCAGTCAATCGGGGGAGGCGCGGCGCGGCTCTATTCGCCGTGCTCGTGGCGCTCGGTGGCGCCCGCGCGGATGAAGTCGACGATCTCGTCGGTACCGGCCCCCGGCGTGAATACCTCAGCCACCCCGAGCTTCTTCAGCTCCGGGATGTCATCGGCCGGAATCGTGCCGCCGACCGTGACCAAGACGTCATCCACGCCCTGGGCGGCGAGCAGCGCGACCACTTTCGGAACCAGGGTCATGTGGGCGCCGGAGAGGATCGAGAGACCGACCGCGTCGGCGTCCTCCTGGATCACCGTCTCGGCGATCTGCTCCGGCGTCTGGTGCAGGCCGGTGTAGATGACCTCCATGCCGGCGTCGCGCAGGGCGCGGGCGATGATCTTGGCGCCACGATCGTGCCCGTCCAAGCCAGGCTTGGCGACGACGACGCGAATCTTGCGGGCGGTAGCGGCCTCCATCAGCCGCGGAAGCGTAGCGCCTGTCTAGAAGACGGGGGACTCCGTATACGTGCCGAAGACCTCTTGCAAGGCGGCGATCATCTCGCCCTCGGTGGTGCGGGCGCGGGCGGCGGCGATGATCGGCTCCATCAGGTTGCCCTCGCCGGCGGCAGCCTGTTTGAGGTCGGCCAGCGCCTGCTCGACCGCGGCCGAGTCGCGGCGGGCGCGGGTCGCCTGCAGGCGGTCGACCTGCTTGCCTTCGAGCGACGGGTCGATCTTCAGGATCGGGGTCTCTTCTTCGTTCTCCTGGGTAAAGTCGTTGACGCCGACGACGATCCGCTTGCGCTCGTTCAGCTCCTGCTGGTAGGTGAAAGAGGCGTCGGCGATCTCGCGCTGAGGGAAGTTGCGGCGGATCGCCTCGACCATCCCCCCCAGTTCGTCGATCCGAGCGAAGTAACCGTAAGCCGCGGCCTCCATATCGTCGGTCAGCTTCTCGACGAACCAGGAGCCCCCCAGCGGGTCGGCGGTGTTAGTGACACCGGACTCGGTGGCGATGATCTGCTGCGTACGCAGCGCCACCCGCACCGCCTCCTCGGTCGGCAGCGCCAGCGCCTCGTCGTAGGAGTTGGTGTGCAGCGACTGGGTGCCGCCGAGCACCGCCGCCAGCGCCTCCATCGAGGTGCGGACGATGTTGTTGAGCGGCTGCTGCGCGGTCAGCGAGACACCCGCGGTCTGGGTGTGAAACCGCAACCGCATCGACTCCTCGCGCTTGGCGCCGTAGGTGTCGCGCATCTCCCGCGCCCAGATCCGGCGCGCCGCCCGGTACTTTGCGATCTCCTCGAAGAAATCGACGTGGGCGTTGAAGAAGAAGGAGAGGCGGGGGGCGAAATCGTCGACGTCGAGCCCGCGCTCGATCGCCCGCTCGACGTAGGTGAAGCCGTCCTTGAGCGTGAATGCCAGCTCCTGCTGGGCCGTCGATCCCGCCTCGCGGATGTGGTAGCCGGAGATCGAGACGGGGTGCCAGCGCGGCATGTTCTCGGTGCACCACTCGATCATGTCGGTGACCAGCCGCAGGGCCGGCTCGATCGGGAAGCACCACTCTTTCTGGGCGATGTACTCCTTGAGGATGTCGGTCTGGATCGTCCCTCCCAGCTTCTCCGGCGCGACCCCCTGGCTCTCGCCGACGAGGACGTAATAGGCGAGCAGGATCGCCGCCGGGGCGTTGATCGTCATCGAGGTGGTGACACCGCCGAGCGGGATGCCGGCGAAGAGCTGTTCCATGTCGTCGAGGGTGTCGACGGCGACGCCCTCGCGGCCGACCTCGCCGAGGCTGCGCTCGTGGTCGGAGTCGTAGCCCATCAGGGTCGGCATGTCGAAGGCGGTCGAGAGCCCGGTCTGGCCGTGGTCGAGCAGGTAGTGGAAGCGCTCGTTGGTCTCCTCGACGGTGCCGAAGCCGGCGAACTGGCGCATCGTCCAGAGCCGCCCCCGGTACATCGACGGGTAGGGCCCGCGCGTGAACGGGTACTCGCCGGGCCGGCCGACGCGCTCCTCCAGGTCGGGGTCGACGTCGGCCTCGGTGTAGAGGGGGTCGATCTCCTTGCCGGAGATCGTCGAGAACTCAGCCTCGCGCTGCTTGAACTCAGGCCTGTCCCTGGGCTCGATCGCCATGCAAGGAGTCTAGGGGCGGCGGGCCGAGAAACGGCGCGGCGGCGGGCGGCGGCGGGCGGCGACCCGTTTGGCACCAAAGCCAGCGACCGTCGCCAGCAGCGTTACGACGACCGCGATCAGGCGCCGGCCAAGGCGCTCGAAGTGCATCGTCTGCCAGCCCTCGTTGCGAGCGATCGCGGCCAGCGGCGGGTCGGGGTTGACCGCAACCGGGTTGCCGACTGCGCGCAGCATCGGCAGATCCGAGAGCGAGTCGGAGTAGGCGTAGGAGGCGTCGAGGTCGATCTCGTGCCGCTCCGCAAACGCCTCCATCGCCTCCACCTTGCCGGGGCCGTACACGAAGGGGCCATCGAAACGGCCGGTGAAGGTGCCGTCGCCGTCGACCTCGTAGCGGGTGCCGATGCCACCCTCCATCCCCAGCACCTGCGCCAGCGACTCGACGACGTCGTTGCCGGCGGCGCTGACGATGAAGGTGGCCCGGCCGGCGTCCTGGTGGGTGTGGACCTCGGCCAGCATCTGCGGGAAGACCCGCGGCAGGATCGCCGCCATCACCTCCGGTCCCATCCGCTCGATCGTCTTCGCCGGCACCCCTTTGATCAACTCGCGGGCGACCCGCAGCACGTCGCCGGTGCGCTCGTCGGTGGTCCCGCGCAGGCGGTAGCGCAGGTGCTCGACTCCCCAGCTGGCGAGCTGGCGGCGGCTGACGATCCCGTGCTGGGAGGCAACGCGAGCGAACTGCATCCCTGAAGATCCCGCCATCAGGGTCTTATCGAGGTCGAAGAAGGCCGCGCCGCGGCTCACTCTTACGCCCCGGGGACTTCGATCACGATCGCGTCGCCCTGGCCGCCACCGGAGCAGATCGCCGCCACACCCAGCCCGCCGCCGCGGCGGCCGAGCTCATGTACGAGGGCGCCGACGATACGGGCGCCGGAGGCGCCGATCGGGTGACCGAGCGCGATCGCGCCGCCGTTGACGTTGACCTTGTCCTCGTCGACGCCGAGCATCCGCACCGAGTTGAGCGCGACCGAGGCAAAGGCCTCGTTGATCTCCCAGAGGTCGACGTCCTCGGGGCTCTTGCCGATCTTCTCCAGCGCCTGCTTGGCGGCGTTGGCCGGCGTTTTCGCCAGGTACGGGAAGTCGTCGGCGACGGTCCCGTAGGAGAGGATCCGCGCCAGCGGGGTCTTGCCCTCGCTCTGCGCCCACTCCTCCGAGGCGACGACGATGGCACCGGCGCCATCGTTGACCCCCGGCGCGTTGCCGGCGGTGTGGGTGGCGTCCTCGCCGCCAATCGCCCTCAGCTTCGCCAGCGTCTCCAGGGTGGTGTCGGGACGGATCGCCTCGTCGGCCTCGACCGTGTTCTCGCCCTTGCGCGACTTGACCGTGACGCCGACGATCTCCTCGGCCAGGCGACCGGCGTCGGTTGCCTCGGCGGCGAGCCGGTGCGAGCGCTCGGCGAAGCGATCCATGTCGACGCGGGTGATCTCCAGCTCGTTGGAGACCTCACTCGCCTCGTTGATCATCTGCTTTTCCGTGAAGGGATTCGTGAGGCCGTCGTGCGTCATCGCGTCGATCGCGGTGACGTCGCCCATACGGAAGCCGAAGCGGGCGCCCGGCAGCAGGTAGGGCGCCTGGCTCATCGACTCCATGCCGCCGGTGACCGCAACGTCGGAGTCGCCGGCGCGGATCGCCATGTCGGCGATGCCGAGCGAGCGCATGCCGGAAGCGCAGACCTTGTTGATCGTCTCCGAGGGCACCTCCTTCGGGACGCCACCCTTGATCTGCGCCTGGCGCGAGGGGATCTGCCCCTGGCCGGCCTGCAGGACCTGGCCGAAGACGACCTGCTGGATCTGCTCGGGGTCGACACCGGAGCGCTCCAGCGCTGCCTCGATCACCTGACCGCCGAGGTCGGTGGCGTCGAGCGAGGACAGGGCTCCGCCCATCTTTCCGAAGGGGGTACGCGCGGTTCCGAGGATGACTGAGCTGGGCATCTACTGCCTTTCTTCTGCTGGGTCGTTTAGTTGGAGCGACTGGGGGCCGGGCCCGGCCGGTGACGATACCGACCGGTCTCCGTAGACTCGCCCCCGATGAAGGTCGAGGTCCGCCAGAACGAACCGCTCGAGGCCCGATGCGAGCTGCTCGTGTTTGGCCTCTACGAAGGCGATTCGCCGCCGTCGGTGGTCGACAGCATGCCGGGCGAGATCATCGTCAAGGGGCAATTCAAGGAGCGAACGCTGCTCCGCCCCGACGAGCCTTTCTGGGTGCTGATCGTCGGCCTTGGCAAGCGCGAGGAGACGGACGCGGAGCGACTGCGGGTCGCCGCCGCGCTGGCGGCCAAGGAAGCCGGCCGCCTGGAGACGGGCTCGGTCGCCTGGGTGCTGCCGGAGAGTGCCGATGGGATCGCTGCGGCGGAAGCGGTGGTGACCGGGACCATCCTCGGCTCCTACCGCTTCGATCGCTTCAAGGGCACCGACCCCGAGGAGCCGGCGCCGGCGCAGATCGAGTCGCTGACCCTGCTGACCCCGACTGCGGTCGATGCGGCGGCGGAGTCGGCGCGCATCTGCGCCGAAGCGCAGAACCGGGTCCGCGACCTGCAGATGACCCCCGCCAACGTCGCCACCCCCTCTTACCTCTCGCGCCGAGCCCGCAGCATCGCCTCCGCGCACGAGGCGGTCAACGCCGAGGTACTGGGCCGCGAGGAGATCGCCGCCAAAGGGATGGGCGGCCTCGCCGCCGTCAGCCAAGGGACCGCCGAGGAGCCGAAGCTGATCGTCCTGCGCTACGCCGGTGGCGGCTCGGGGCCGACCCTTGGCCTGGTCGGCAAGGGCGTCACCTTCGATACCGGCGGCATCTCGCTCAAGCCCGGTGCCGGCATGCACGAGATGAAGTACGACATGTCGGGGGCGGCCGCGGTACTCGAGAGCGTCGCCGCGATCGCCGAGCTCGGCCTCGCGATCGACCTGGTCGCCGTCGTGCCCTCGACCGAGAACATGCCATCGGGCACCGCGGTCAAACCGGGCGACGTGATCACCCAATACAACGGCAAGACGGTCGAGGTCAACAACACCGACGCCGAGGGACGACTGATCCTCGCCGACGCGCTCGCCTACGCGATCGAGCTGGGAGCGGAGCGGGTGGTCGACATCGCCACCCTGACCGGCGCCGTCACGATCGCGCTCGGCTCGACCTACGCCGCTGTGATCGCCAACGACGACGACCTCGCCACCGCAATGGTGCGGGCCGGCAGCGAGAGCGGCGAGCTGGTCTGGCGACTCCCCCTCCACCCCGAGTTCAAGGCGCTGATGAAGGGGACCGTGGCCGACCTCTCCAACCTCGCTTCGAAGCGCAAGGCCGGCACGATCACCGCCGGCTCCTTCCTCGAGGAGTTCGTCGGCGAGACGCCCTGGGCGCACGTCGACATCGCCGGCACCGCCTGGGACGTCGGCCGCGAGTACACCGGCAGCGAAGCCAGCGGGTACGGCGTCCGCCTGCTGGTCCAGCTGGCGCGCCAACTGTCTGCCTAGGCTCCGCCGAGGATCATGCAGGTGGCCGTGCCGTGGGCCAGCAGCTTGCCGCTGTCGGCCGCGGTCAGCGTCGCCTCGGACGTCGCCTGTTTGCGGCCGCGGTAGAGGACCTTCGCCTCGCAGAGGACGCGGCCGGTGTCGCGGGTGATCGGCCGCACATACTTGGCCTCGAGCCCGAGCGAGGTGTAGCCGACGCCGGCCGGCAGGGTCGTGTGGACCGCGCAGCCGAGGGCGGAGTCAAGCAGGGTCGCGGCGTAGCCGCCGTGGACGACGCCGATCGGGTTGTAGTGCTCCTCGCCCGGTAGACCCTCGAAGACGACGCGTCCCTCCTCCAGCTCGACCGGGCGCAGGCTCATCGTCACCGCGATCGGCGGCGGCGGCACCTTGCCAGTGACGACCGCGCTCATGTACTCCATCCCGGTCATCGTCGCGCCGGCCGCCGCGGTTGGCACCGGGTCCTGCCAGACGATCGTGCGGCTGCGCGAGTTCTCTGGACTGGACGCGGCGAACGCCTCGGCGACGTCCGCCGCGGTTGCGTCGTCGGCGAAGACGACTCCGTCTTCGCTCATCGTCCCCCGCTCCGCCTGGCCGCGACAACGGCGCGCTGCACCGGCCGGCTGTTGCCCAACGGGTATTGAAGGTCAGCCATGATCTCGGCCTGGCTTATCTCGATTCGCGGAGCCTTCGACCTCTGGCTATGTCTGTGTCTCGGAATCAGCCTCATTGCGTCTTCTCCTTCGGCTTGTGGGCCTTAGTTGCTTCAAGCAACTGATGCTTGCGGCAAGCCTACCCAAGTGAGTTGCTTGATGCAACCAAGTGTGCGAAGATCACACGGATGCTCCATCGCGACTATCCGGATCAGCTCTGCTCGATCGCCAAGTCGCTCGAGGTGATCGGTGAGCGCTGGTCGCTGCTGATCGTCCGCGACGTCTTCAACGGCAACCGCCGTTTCGGCGAGCTGCAGGCCTCGCTCGGGGTCGCCCGCAACGTGCTCTCGGCCCGCCTGCAGCGCCTTGTCGACGAGGACATTCTCGAGCGCCGCCAGTACCAGGAGAGCCCGGCCCGCTACGAGTACTTCCTGACCGAGAAGGGACTGGACCTCTGGCCTACCTTGATCGCTCTGCTCAACTGGGGGGACCGCTACTCCCCCAGCCCCGGCGGCCCGCCGAAAGTGATCGTCCACAAGGTTTGCGGCGGCCACGTCAGCGAGCGTGGCATCTGCGAAGACTGCGGCAAGGTCCTGCATGCGCGCGACGCGATCCAGATCCCTGGCCCCGGCCGCATCGCCGCGCTGGCGACCGCCGGCACCGAGGCGTAGTTCTTTTTCACCCCCTCCCCGCCTGCACGCGCTAGCGTTGGCTGCACAGCCAAATTGGGTCAGCGAACGTTGAGGAGGATGGGCATGGCGACTGCGGCGGAGCTTCAGGTGCGGGACAAGATCTTCATTGGCGGCGAGTGGGTCGAGCCCCAGGGTGCCGAGCCGATCGAGGTGATCAACGCGACCACCGAGGAAATAATGGGCACGGTCCCTGCTTGCTCAGCCGAGGACGCCGAGCACGCTGTCGCCGCCGCTCGCCTTGCCTTTGACTCCTGGTCGCGGACTCCGCGTGAGGAGCGCGCCGGCTACCTCTCGGCGATCGCCGCCGGCCTCGGCGAGCGCAGCGAGGAGATCGCGGCGACGATCACCCAGGAGCTGGGAATGCCGCTGAAACTGAGCCAGATCGTCCAGGTCGGTCTGCCGACCAGCCAGTTCGCGGCGATGCCGACCCTGATGGAGGAAATCGCCTGGGAAGAGGAGATCGGCAACTCGCGGGTGCTGCGCGAGGCGGTCGGGGTGGTCGGTGCGATCACCCCCTGGAACTACCCGCTGAACCAGATCGCCGCCAAGGTCGCTCCCGCCCTCGCCGCCGGCTGCACGGTCGTCCTCAAGCCCAGCGAGGTGACCCCCCTCAACGCCTTCCTGCTGGCCGAGGTGATCGAGGCGGCTGGTCTGCCGGCCGGGGTCTTCAACCTCGTCACCGGCACCGGCCCCGTGGTCGGTGAGGCGATCGCCGCCCACCCCGGCGTCGACATGGTCTCCTTCACCGGCTCGACCCGGGCGGGCAAGCGGGTCAGCGAGCTCGCCTCGGCGACGGTCAAGCCGGTCGCGATGGAGCTCGGCGGCAAGTCGCCGAACGTGATCCTCGACGACGCCGACCTCGCCCGCGCGATCCCCGACGGGGTAGCAAAGTGCTTCCTCAACTCGGGCCAGACCTGCAGCGCCCTGACCCGGATGCTGGTTCCGCGCGAGAAGCTGGCCGAGGCCGAGCAGATCGCCGCCGCCACGGCGGAGGCGTTCACTCCCGGCGACCCGTTTGCCGACTCGACCCGACTCGGGCCGCTCGTCTCCGACCTCCAGCGACAGCGCGTGCGCGGCTACATCGAGGCCGGCCAGGCCGAGGGTGCAAAGCTGGTGACCGGCGGCGCCGAAGCCCCCGAGGGGCTCGACCGCGGCTACTTCGTCCGCCCCACCGTCTTCTCCGAAGTCGCCCCAGAGATGAAGATCGCCCAGGAGGAGATTTTCGGCCCGGTGCTGGCGATCCAGCCCTACGACGGCGAGGAGGATGCGGTGCGGATCGCCAACGACAGCGCCTACGGACTCGCCGGCGGCGTCTGGTCCGGCGATCAGGAGCGGGCGATCGCGGTCGCCAAGCGCATCCGCAGCGGCCAGATCGAGATCAACGGCGGCGCTTTCAACCCCCTGGCCCCGTTTGGCGGCTACGGCCAGTCCGGTCACGGGCGCGAGAACGGGCGGTATGGGCTCGAGGAGTTGCTGCAGGTCAAGTCTCTTCAGCTGTAGACGCTGTTCGGCGGTTGCGAGGTCGCCGTGGGGAGGGTCCTGCGGGCGGGGCTAACTGGCTCCGTTCTCGGACCCTCCCCACGCCGCCCCCACGGAGCGGAATAGGGTCCCGGCATGAACTTCGACCTTTCGGATGAGCAGAAACTGCTGCGAGACACGGTGCGTGAGTTTGCGCTCCAGGAGGTCAAGCCGGTCGCGGAGGAGTTGGATCGGGAGAAGCGGTTCCCCTACGAGATCGTTGCGAAGCTGGGCGGGCTGGGGCTGATGGGGATTCCGTTTCCGCAGGAGTACGGGGGCGGCGGGGCCGACACGCTCTCCTACGTGCTGGCGGTCGAAGAGCTGGCCCGGATCGACTCCTCGGTCTGCATCACGATGGCCGCCCACACCTCGCTGGGAACGATGCCGATCTACCTCTGGGGCAGTGACGAGCAGAAGGACGAATGGCTGCCGCGGCTGTGCAGCGGTGAGCGCCTCGCCTCCTTCGGCCTGACCGAGCCCGAGGCCGGCTCCGACGCCGGCAACGTCCGCACCACCGCCAAGCTCGACGGTGGCGAATGGGTCGTCAACGGCGCCAAGCAGTTCATCACCAACTCCGGCACCGAGATCTCCGGCTGCGTCTCGATCACGGCGGTCACCGGCGAGGCAGACGGTCGCAAGGAGATCTCGAACCTGATCGTCCCCAGCGGCACCCCCGGCTACGAGGTCGGCGAGGCCTACCGCAAGATGGGCTGGAATGCCTCCGATACGCGGCCGCTCTCCTTCGAGGACTGCCGGCTGCCGGAATCGAGCCTGCTCGGCCGGCGCGGCGACGGCTTCAAGAACTTCCTCCACATCCTCGACGGCGGCCGTATCGGCGTCGCCGCGATGGGCGTTGGGCTCGCTCAGGGTGCCCTAGACGAGGCGATTGCCTACGCCAAGGAGCGCCGGGCCTTCGGTCAGCCGATCGCCAAGTTCCAGTCGATCCAGGCCAAGATCGCCGACCTCTCAGCCCAGATCGAGGCGGCGCGGCTGCTGACCTGGCGGGCGGCGCTGGAGAAGGACGCCGGCCAGTCCTTCACCCTCACCGCCGCCCAGGCGAAGCTGATCACCGGCCGCCTCGCAGTCCGGGCCACCGAGGAGGCGGTCCAGATCCACGGCGGCTACGGCTACATCGAGGAGTACCCCGTCTGCCGCTTCTACCGCGACGCCAAGATTCTCACCATCGGCGAGGGGACCGACGAGGTCCAGCAGATGGTGATCGCCCGCCAGCTCGGCTGCTAGCCCCACCGCCTCAGTCACCGCTGACCCGAAAGCGACCGATCCGGGTGCCTCCCGGTGTCCAAGCCACCCCTTTGAGCAGATCCCCAGGCGGGACCGAGAGCGCACCGGCGAGCTTGACCAGGGTGTCAATGCGGGCCAGGCGCACGCCCCGCTCGAGCTGGCTGATCTCGGTCCGGTGCAGCGAGGCCCGGAAGCCCAGCTCTTCCTGCGAGAGGTTGGCCCGCTTGCGATAGAGCATCAAGTTCTCCCCGAATCGGGCGGCGACGTCCACCCGCTGCATTCTTCTGTCTGACAGACGCTGCATTCCACATACCTCCGGCTCCACTCGGGCCAGTGCGAATGCATCGCGTCACCTGGCGGATGTAGATCGAAATTGAATCTTATTGTCTGACAGACGCTAGGTTTCTTTCTTGATAATCTCCTTGCACGCTGATTTGTGGACGACAGGAGGGCCTACGATGGCTCGAGCCCATCATGGCCTTGAACATCGAGAACGAGGAGACGCAGAAGTTGGCGACCGAGATCGCGAAGCTCACCGGCGAGAGCGAGGAGGAGGCAGTCCGCCATGCGCTCCGCGAGAAGCGAGACCGCCTTCCACTGCGCAAGGGGCGAAAGCCAAAGACCTTGGACGAGGCACTCCTCTATATGGAGACGGAGATCTGGCCGTTCATTCCGGACCGCGGCGGTCCGCCGATGACGAAAGCGGAACGGGCAAAGCTGCTCGGCTACGGGCCGGACGACGACTGATCGTCGACAGTTCCGCGATCGTCGCGGTGATCGAGCAAGAGAAGACTCACGTCCGCCTCTTGAGCGCGCTTGTAACGGCCACGAACCTTGCGATCGGGGCACCAACTCTGCTTGAGGCCACAATGGTTCTCGTCGCCAGGAAGGGCCCCGTCGCCGAGGACAAGCTCGACCAGTTCCTCAGGGATCACGAGATCGAGCCGATCCCCTTTGACGCCGGCCATGCTCGAACAGCGACTTGGGCCTTCATCCGCTACGGCAAGGGGCGCCACCCCGCCGCCCTCAATTTCGGTGACTGCATGACCTACGCGACCGCCAAGCTCGCCGAAGCACCGCTGTTGTTCGTCGGCGAAGACTTCTCCAAGACGGATCTGCCGGCTGCCCTGACCTGAGCCGCCGGTTCAGTCGGCAGGCAACTGCAGCGTGGTGTGCGCTTCGGGGTCGGGCTCGACCGGGTCGGGCCAGCGCAGCTGCTCAGGCGCCTCGCGCATGCGGATGATCCGGGCCGGAATGCCGGCGACGACGGCGTTGGCCGGGACGTCCTTGGTCACCACCGAGTTGGTGCCGACGATCGCGTTGTCGCCGACCCGGACGCCGCGCAGGACGCAGGCGCCGTAGCCGATCCAGACGTTGGAGCCGACCTCGACGTCGCGCATGTAGATGCCCTGGACCCGGATCGGGCGCTCGATCTCGACGACGCCGTGGTCGAAATCGATGAACATCGCCCGGTCGGCGATCACGCACTGCTCGCCAATCCGCACCCGGCGATAGGCCGAGATCGTGCATTCCTGCCCCATCACGGTTTTTTCGCCGATCTCGACCTCGCCCTCATGGCAGCGGATCTTCGAGCCGTCGCCGATCCAGACGAAGCGGCCGAAGCGGACTTCGGCTCCCCGCGCGGTCTGCAGCTCCAGGCGCTTGCCGAAGAAGACGAAACCGTCGGTGCGCCAGCGCCAGCCGGCGCGGGTGAAGAGCCGGCGCCAGGACCAGCGCCAGAGCAGCCGCGCGTAACGGTGGTTCAGCATCTGTTGGCGAGCAAGAAATCGGATTGTGCGGATCACGGCGGCGGGGACTCTAAGGTCTCGGGGGCCGACGCCCCAACGACCCCTAGACTGACGCGCCCAATGCCCGACGCCGCCAAATCAGCGCCGCTTGCCGAGCGCCTCATCGCCGGTGACAAGCGGGCGCTGGCGCGGGCAATAACGCTGATCGAGTCCGACGACCCCGCCGGGTGGGAGTTGGTCCGCGAGGTCTACCCGCGGACGGGCAAGGCCCGGATCGTCGGCTTCACCGGGCCCCCGGGGGTCGGCAAGAGCACCCTGATCGGGGCCCTGACCGCCGAGCTGCGCAAGACCGAGCGCGAGGTCGCGGTGCTCTCGATCGACCCCTCCAGCCCCTTTACCCACGGCGCCCTGCTGGGCGACCGCGTCCGCCTCTCCGACCACTTCCTCGACCCCGGCGTCTTCATCCGCTCGATGGCCTCGCGAGGCGCCCTCGGCGGCCTCTCCGAGGCGGCCCTGCAGGTGGCGCTGGTGATGGACGCGGCCGGCAAGGACGACGTCCTGATCGAGACCGTCGGCGTCGGCCAGGCCGAGATCGACATCGTCGACCATGCCGACACCATCGTGCTGGCGCTGATGCCTGGCTCCGGCGACTCGATCCAGGCCCTGAAGGCCGGCGTGATGGAGATCCCCGACGTGATCGTCGTCAACAAGGCCGACCACCCGATGACCGACACGATGGTGCGCGAGGTGCGCGGCGTGCTGGCGCTCTCCCAGGACCCCGAAGGCTGGAAGGTGCCGATCCTGCGCACCGAGGCGGCCCGTGGCGAGGGAGTCGACGAGCTGGCCGAGAGGATCGACGAGCACCGCGCCTTCATCGAGGCGGCGGGGACGCTGGCCGAGCGCCGCGCCCGCAACCTGCGCAGCGAGGTGCTCGGGATCGCCACCTCGCGGATGCGGCGCCGGCTCGAAGCGACTGCCGCCGAGGACCCCCGCACGGCCGAGCTGCTGGAGCGGGTGGTGCGGCGCGAACTCGACCCGGCGAGCGCGGCGAGCGAGCTGCTGGAGCGGCAGACAGATGCCTGAGGCGGCGGCAATGCCCTCGCTGGCCGAGGCAATGCGCTGGGTCGGAGCCGAGATCAAGGGCATCGATGGCGGCGCCGTCGGCGAGGTCCACGGCGTCTTCGTCGACCAGGCCAACGGCGACCCCGCCTGGCTGATCGCCCAGGTCGGCCGCCGCCGCAGCGCCAGGCTGGTTGCAGTGCCGCTGCGCGACTGTGCCGGCGCGGCCTTCGGTGTCTGGGTCGCCCAGGAGGGCGAGGTCCTGCGAACCGCACCGGTCGTCGATCCCAGCCGTCCCTTGCGCCGCGAGCACGAGCTGACGATCTGCGCTCACTTTGGCATCGGCAAGGAGGTCGGCCGTGCCGCCGAAGTAGCTGGCCGCACCGAGGGCGACATCACCGCAGTCCCTCCCGGCAGCTGAGGGACGGGCCGCTCCAAGGCGCAGAGCGCGTCTAAGCCGGGCTGGCCTCGCCGACGAGGTCGGCGTAGACCGCCGCCGTCTGCTCGGCGACATCGCCCCAGTCGAAGCGGCGCAGGTGCTCGTAGGCTTCGGCGACCAGACGGCGGCCGAGCTCGTCGTCGGAAAGGACCCGGATCGCGACCTCGGCCAGCGCCTCCGGGTCGTGGGCGCGGAAACGCAGCCCGGCCTCCTCGTGGGGGACGACCTCGCGCAGGCCGCCGGTGTCGGCGACGATGCAGGGACAGCCCGAAGCCATCGCCTCCAGCGCGACCAGGCCGAACGGCTCATAGATCGAGGGAACCACGGTGAGGTCGGCGATCCGGTAGAGCGAGTGCAGGACGTCGTCGCCGATCCAGCCGAGGAATGTGCCGTGGTCCATCAGACCCAGCTCCTCGGCCTGGCGGTGCAGTTCGGCCTCGTGCGTGCCGGAGCCGGCGACGAGGAAGCGGGTGCCCGGCGCCTCTTCCAGCACCCGCGGCATCGCCTCCAGCGCCAGCTGGAAACCCTTCTCATAGACCAGGCGGCCGATCAGCAGCCCCAGCTTCTCCTCCGGCGCGGCGAACTCCGAGCGCAGCCGCCGCAGCTCGACCGGGTCCTGGACCTGAAGATCGTCGGGGTCGATCCCGTTGGGGATGACGCTGATCCGCTTCTCGGCGACGCCGAAGATGTCGGCGATCTGCTCGCGCATGTAGTGGGAGCAGGCGATCACCCGCTGCGAGCGGTTGGTGATCCAGCGCTCGACCCCGTGGATGTAGGTCTGGGGATGCTTGTCGACCCAGCCCTGATGACGGCCGTACTCGGTCGCGTGGATCGTCGTCACCAGCGGCGCTTCGAAGCGCTTGGCGAGGTGGTCGCAGGCGTTGGCGACCAGCCAGTCGTGACCGTGGACGAGGTCGAAGTCGTACCGGTCGCCGAGCTCGACCCCGGCGGCGAGCATGTCGGAGTTCATCCGCTCGACCCAGGCGACGAACTCACCGAGGTCGGTCGGGCGTTTCGGCTCGCGGATGCGGTGGACGACAACCCCGTTGGCGAGCTGCTCGGCCGGTGACTCCTCGCCACCGCGGGTGAGGACGTGGACCTCGACGTCGCGCTCGACCAGCGCCTCGGAGAGCTTGCGAACGTGGCGCGCCAGCCCGCCCTCGATCAGCGGCGGGTACTCCCAGGAGAGGATCAGGACGCGGGTCATCTGGGGTTGATCATCTAGGGCTCCAGTAGCGGCGCGAGGCTCAGATCCGGGGCGAGAGAACGCATACGCGGGTCGGTGACGGAGCGGGAGTCTATGGCCTCCAACATCGCCCGAGCGTGATCGGTGGCCCGCTGGTAGGCGTAATCGCCCGCCTGACCGCGCTTGTCGAGGAAGGCCCAGTCGCTCGCCTGTGCGGCCAGCAGCTCGCGCACGGCCCGCATTGCGGCCTCCCCGCGCAGCCCTTCGGAGCAGGCCCGGAGCAGACGCAACTCCAGCCGCCGCGCTCCCCAGGTGAGGTCGGCGACGGCGGTCGAATCCCAGGTGCCGAAGTCCTTGTCCTCACCCCAGGTCGACGCCGCCAGCTCGCGCTCGACCGGCTCGTGCTCGGCCAGGGCTTCGGGCACCGTCACGGTCCGCACCCCCGCCTCCTCGGCGCCCTCCAGCACCGCCCGCAACCAGATCGGCCCCTCCGACCACCAGTGGCCGAGCAGCTCGGTGTCGATCGCGAAGACGAGCAGGCCGCGGCGACCGCTCTGCGCGGCGTACTCACGCAGGCGGGCTGAGGCAGCGGCGAGGAACTCCCCCGCCTGGCGCCGGGCCGCTTCCTCCGCGGCGGCGGGGTCATACGCCCCACCCCCCACCCTCCAGAGCCGGATCCCGCGCAGGGATTTGCCCGCGAACTGGGCGTGGGCGGGGTCGGACGGGTAGCCGTCGAGCGACCAGAGCCAGCCGATCGCCTCCCAGTCGATCGGCAGGGCCACCGGCCCAGCCGGCGTCCGCACCGGCGCCAGCGCCTGCAGCGGCTCCTCGCGGGCGCTCTGGTCGACGCAGAACCAGCGCACGCCGGCCTCCGCCAAGCGCCACTCCAGGCCGGGGGCATACGCGCACTCAGGCAGCCAAAAACCACCGTCCCAGCCGAAGCGCCGCCGGTGCGAGCGGATCCCGGCGTCGAGCTGCAGCCGCAACCCCTCGGGCGTCGCCAGCAGCGGCAGCACGGCGTGGGTCGCCGAGGAGGCCGCCAGCGCGATCCGGCCGTCGGCCGCCGCCTGCTGGAAAGGCCGCAGGGGGTCTCCTCCTGCCTGGTCGAGCAGCTCCAGGGCGTGCCGATATCGATGCAGCTCACCTTCGACGGCCGACCGGCACTCGCCCGGCACTTCCGGAAGGTCCGCTTCGGCGGCGCCGATCCGCCACTCCCGCAGGAACCGGCGCAGTCGCTCGCGCACGCCGGCGTCCTCGAGCTGGTCCGCCAGGACCGGCGTCACCGTCATCGTCAGCCGCTCCGCCACCTCCAGCACCGGCAGGTAAGAGCGAATCACCGCGTCGAACAGCCACTCCTCGCCGAAGGGGTAGGTCCCAAAGCCCTCGACGTAGGGCATGTGGGAGTGGAGGACCACTGCCAGGTCGCCGGCACTTTCGCGCCGGCCCGCGTCGCTCACCGGCTCACCCCGCGCGGCAGACGGCGACGAAGTCCAGCGCCGCGTCGAGGTTCCCTTTCCGGAGGGCGAAGTCGGAGGCGGCGATGGCCGGCGTGAAGCGGTCATAGAAGGGCTTGGTCAGGCCGAGCCGTTTGTGGACCGTGTCCCAGCCGAGCTTGATCGCCAGCTCGTGCGCGCGCAGCTTGCGAGCGTGGAAGAGGCCGTAGAGCTCGACCGTCGCGAAGTGGTCCTCGCAGAGGCGGCGGAACTCCTCGGCGCGGTACTCGTGCACGTGCCAGGGGTTGTCGGACTTCTCCGCCCCCGGCGGCGCCAGCGTCAGCAAGTTCGGGGTCGAGACGAAAGCGACGCCGCCGGGCGCGAGCATCGACTTGAAGTGCTCGAGGATCGCCCCGGCGTCCTGGACGTGCTCGATCGTCTGCAAAAAGACGACGGCGTCGCAGGGCTCGGCAAAGCTCTCGACCAGGTCGCGCTCGAAGCGCAGGTTGGGACGGACGTAGCGCAGGCGGGCGTGCTCGTGTGCCTCCGGGTTGGCGTCGACGCCCACCGCAGCCGCGGCGGACCCCGCCAAAACGTTGGAGCCGTAGCCCTCGCCGCAGGCCATGTCCACCACCCGCAGGCCGCCGACCCGGGCCGCAATCCACTCGTAGACGACGAGATGGCGCCGGTACCAGTAGTTCTCCTCCGGCACGTCGGGCAGCGTCCGCTCACCGGTCAGCGGCAGCGGCGGCACACCTGGGGGCTGGTTCAGTTGGACGTATTCCTCCACGCGGGGACCGTATTGGAGCGGTCCCTTACGGGTGATCGTCCTTTGTCCCGCATAGCAAGACAAAGGACGATCACGCCGGCCTTGGCGCCGTGCATTGCGCCATTCCGCGTAAAGTTCCGCGCCCGATGCCGGCCTCACCCACCGCCACCCCCGAGCACATCAAGGACGTCAACACGCGCTACCACGACGCGGCGGCCGACGAATACGACGCCAAGTGGGGCATCGACTTCGGCGCCACCGGCCAGGAGCAGGTCCGTCTGAAGCTGGTCAAGGCGCTCGGCGGACGTGACGGGGAGCGTTTCGGCGACGCCCTGGAGATCGGCTCCGGCACCGGCTACTTCTCGCTCAACCTGGTCCAGCTGGGCGTGATCGAGCGACTGACCGCGACCGACATCTCGCCGGGAATGCTGCAACGACTGAGCGCCACCGCCGCCGGACTGGGCGTCGACGGCGTCACCACCGTCGCCACCGAGGCGGAGACCCTTCCCTTCGAGGACGAAAGCTTCGACCTCGTCTTCGGCCATGCCGTCCTCCACCACATCCCCGACCTCGACCGCGCCTTCGCCGAATTCCGCCGCGTCCTGCGCCCCGGCGGCGCGATCGCTTTCGCCGGCGAGCCCTCACGCTATGGAGATCGCCTGGCGGCGCTGCCGAAGCGGTTCGGGATGCTCGTCGCGCCCGCCTGGCGCCGGGCGACCGGTGCCCGCCGCCGCGCCGTCGCCGAGGCCGATCTCTCCAACGGGCACTCGCTCGAGGGCGAGGTCGACGTCCACGCCTTCGCCCCCGCCGATCTGCGGCGGCTGCTGCGCGACAGCGGGTTCGAGGACCGCCACGTCGGCGGCGAGGAGCTGCTCTCCAACGCCTGGGGCTGGGGGTTGCGCACGGTCGAGTCCAGCGCCGAGCCGGACTCCGTCTCCTGGGGCTGGCGCAACTTCGCTTTCCGCAGCTACATCGCCCTGCAGAAAGTCGACACGAAGCTGCTCGAGCCGCACCTCCCAGCCGAGCTCTTCTACAACCTGCTCGTCTCGGCGCGTAAGCCCGCCTGAGACCTCGGGCGGCTGGGGAGGGTGTGGGTGTCCCTCTACCTTCGCTGGGATTTTCGCCGGGCGCGTCGCCTCTC
>DASSFS010000072.1:0-21338 GCA_035694165.1 Solirubrobacterales bacterium
GTCGGCTGATGCGGGGCGAGCCGCTCGCGGACCAGGAGGTGCCGAGCGAGGCGCCGACCCACGTCAGCGTCAAGGAGGCCGTCCTGCCCTTCGCCCGCTTCGCCGGCGCCGACGCCGTGCTGGGCCCGGAGATGAAGAGCACCGGCGAGGTGATGGGCATCGCCGCCGACTTCCCGACGGCGTTCGGCAAGGCTCAGTCTGCGGCCGGCGTCCGCCTGCCGCAGGAAGGCTCGGTCTTCATCACCGTCACCGACACCGATAAGCCGGCGGCGACGCAGCTCGCGGCGCGCTTCCACGATCTCGGCTTCGAGGTGATCGCGACCGGCGGCACGGCCCAGGCAATTGCCCGGATGGGCGTGCCGGTGACCAGGATCAACAAGCTGGGAGAGGGGTCCCCGCACGTCCTCGACCTGATCCGCAAGCGCAGCTGCGACCTGGTGATCAACACCCCGAGCGGCTCCGGCGCCCGCGCCGACGGGTACGAGATCCGCACGGCCGCCGTCCGCCACGGAATCCCCTGCGTGACCACGATGACCGGCGCCACCGCGGCGGCGCGGGCGATTGCCGCCGGCAAGCAGGGCGACGCCGAGGTGCGCAGCATTCAGGAGATCCACGGCCTCGCCCGCGCCGCCCAGCCTCGATGACCGCTCCCTTCGGGCGCCGCCTCTGCGAGGTCAGCGAGTCCCGCGCCTCGGGCGGCTACCGCGTCTTTTCGCTGCTCGACCGTGACGGTCCCGAGCCGCTGCCAGGCCAGTTCTACATGCTGGCCAGCGAGGCCCATTGGGAGCAGGCAGGCCAGCGTCCCTTCCTGCCACGGGCGATCTCGGTCGCCGAAACCGGCCCGGCGGCGAACGGGGTGCGGCTCGACTTCTTGATCGAGGGCGTCGGCCCCGGCACCGACCGCCTCTGCGAGCTGGAGGCGGGGGAGGGGGTCTGGGTAACCGGCCCGCTCGGCAACGCTTTCTCCGAGCCACGCGAGCTCACCTCCGGCGCCGCCGGAGCAATCCTCGTCGGCGGCGGCATCGGGATCGCCCCCCTCGCCTTGCTGCGCCGCCACTTCGCCGAGCGCAACGTGCCCAGCCGCGTTCTCCTCGGCTTCCGCGACGAGGCCCATTCCGGCGGCATCGAGGACCTCTTCGCCTGCTGCGAGGTGAAACTCGCCAGCGAGGACGGGCACCGCGGCCATCGCGGCTACGTCACCGACCTGCTGGCGACCATGCTCGAAGGCGACGACGCTGCAAGCGCCGTCGTCTACTCCTGCGGTCCCCCTGCGATGCTCGACGCGGTTGCTCAGCTTTGCGAATCGAAGGGAGTCCGCTTCCAGTTGGCCGAGGAGTCGCCCATGGCCTGTGGCTTCGGCGCCTGCTTCGGCTGCGCTGTCCCGAAGCCCGGTGGCGGCTACATGCGCCTCTGCGTCGACGGCCCGGTCACTTCCGCGGGTGGCGTGGCGGTGGGGGCCCCCCGCGGCGCGGAGGATGCGCAGCATCCGAGCACCGTGAGGGAAACCGCCACGACAGGACCCGCGGACCGGCGCTCGCTCGACTTCTGCGGCATCGAGCTCGCCCACCCGGTGATCAACGCGTCGGGGACGTATGACGCGATCGCTGCGCGGCGGGTATTCGGCGACGCCCTCTTGGAGAACTTCCCCTTCTCGGCGTTTGTCTCAAAGACGATCACCCCCGAGCCGCGGGCCGGCAACGCGCCCCAGCGGATCTGGGAGACCCCGGCCGGGATGATCAACTCGATCGGGCTGCCGAACAAGGGCCTCGCCGGCTTCCTCGCCGAGGACCTCCCGCAGCTCGCCGAACTGCCCGTCCCGCTGGTCGTTTCGGTGATGGGCACCAGCCGTGAGGAGTTTTCTCGACTAGTCGAGGGGGTGGGCCAACGCGACGAGGTCACGGCGATCGAGCTCAACGTCTCCTGCCCCAACGTTCACTCCGGCTTGATCGTCGGCGAGCAGCCAACCGAGACCGCGGCGCTGCTGGAAGCGCTGCGGCCACTGACCCGGAAGCCGCTGATCGTGAAGCTGACGCCCAACGTCGCCGATCCCGCGGCAGTCGCGGTTGCCGCCGAGGAGGGCGGTGCGGATGCGGTCTCGCTGATCAACACGCTGAAGGCGAGCGCGATCGATCCCGAGACCGGGGCGCCGGCGCTCGCGGCCGGCCATGGGGGCCTTTCCGGGCCGGCTGTGCGCCCAATCGCCCTGCAGCAACTGCGCTCCCTGGCGGCGGCGGTAACGTTGCCGCTGGTGGGCATGGGGGGGATCTCCAATGCCACCGACGCCGCCGAATTTATCGCCGCCGGAGCGCGGCTGGTCGCGGTTGGAACCGAGAATTTCCGCGATCCGAGAGCGGGCGAGCGAGTGGCCGCCGGGCTGGCTTTGAGCGGCGAACACGGACAAGGGGCTGCGCCCGTACTCGACCTCGAGTAGAGGTTGAGGTGAATTTGGGCGGAATCGGCCCAGATCGACTTGCACCCGTTCGACCCGCGGCTATACTCGCCGCGCGCACATGCCAGCCCCGCCAGTCAAAATCTCAACCGCGGCCCCGGAGCGATCCTTGGATCAAAGGATGGAGGCGCTCAAACGAGCGAACGACATCCGCACTGCACGGGCCAAATTGAAGAAGGACCTGAAGGCGAACCGGGCGAGCATCCACGCGATCCTGCTCGATCCGCCCGAGTACGTGATGACCGCGAAGGTCTTCGACATGCTGCTCGCCGTTCCCAAGTACGGCCGCGTGAAGACCAACCGAATACTCAACCAGTGCCGGATCTCGCCCTCCAAGACCATCGGTGGTCTGTCGGAGCGTCAGCGGACCGAGCTGGTCTCCCTGCTTCGTCGCTAGACGACCGCCGCGCCGGTCAGTATCCGCGGCCGCATGTCAAAAGTCTTCGTAATCACCGGCCCGTCGGGCGTAGGCAAGGGGACCCTGATCAGGGAGCTGCTGCAGCGGGTGCCCGACCTCGAGCTATCGATCTCCGCGACGACGCGGGAGCCGCGCGAGGGAGAGGTGAACGAGCGCGATTACCACTTCCTCAGCCGCGAGGAATTCGACCGCAGGGTCGAGCGGGAAGACTTCCTCGAGTTCGCCACCTACAGCGGCAACCGCTACGGCACCCTGCGCACGGAGGTCGAGCGCCGGCTGGCGGCTGGGCACTCGGTCGTGCTCGAGATCGAGGTCCAGGGGGCACGCCAGGTTCGGGCGGCGATGCGGGAGTCGATCCAGGTCTTCATCGCACCGCCGGCCCCGGCGGTCCTGCGGGAGCGCCTCAACGCCCGAGGCACCGATGCGCCCGAGGCGATCGACGCCCGGCTCGAGGTGGCGGCTCAGGAGATGGCGGCCCAGGACGAGTTCGCATACCGCGTCGTCAACGACGACTTGAACCGCGCCGCAGCTGAGTTGGAGGGGATCGTGCGCACCGAGCTCGGTCTATCACTAGACTCCACCGCCGAATGATCAAACCACGCGTAGACAAGCTTCTGGACCACGCTGACTCCCATTACGCCGCCGTCGTCGTCTCGGCCAAGCGGGCACGTCAGATCAACAGCTACTTCCACAACCTCGGAGAGGGCGGTTTCGGTGAGTACCCGCCGCCGATGGTTGAGGTCAATGCCGAGGGGAATTACCTCTCGATGGCGCTTGAAGAGCTTGCCGAGGGCAAGCTCAAATACGAGTACCGCTCCTAGCTCCGGCGCTGGGAGCCCCCTGACGGGAGGCAGCGAATGGCTCGAATCCTGCTTGGCGTGAGTGGTGGGATAGCCGCCTACAAGTCGTTGGAGCTGGCCCGCCTGGCGACGCTGGCCGGCCACGGCGTTCGCGTGCTGATGACCGAGACGGCGACGCGCTTCGTCGGCGCCGCTTCCTTCGAGGGGATCGTCGGTGCCCCGGTCCTGATCTCCGAGTTCGAGCGCGATCCGATGCGCGGCGCCTTCCCCGGCGACGACGAGCCCGGCCACGACCCGATCGGCCACCTCGAGCTGGCCGCCAATTGCGATGCCTTTCTGATCGCCCCGGCTTCGGCCAACACGATCGCCAAGCTGGCTGCCGGCATCGCCGATTCGATGCTGACCACGTCCTTTCTCGCCTGCGCATCCCCGCGCCTCCTCGCGCCGGCGATGAACAACCGCATGTACGCGGACGCCGCGACGCAGGCGAACCTGGCGACCTTGAGCGAGCGAGGGGTGGAGGTGATCGAGCCGGGGGAGGGCAAGCTGGCCTCTCGCGGCGAGTTCGGCCGTGGCCGCCTCCCGGACCCCGCGGAGCTGCTGGCCCGGGTCGAGGCGACGCTTCCTGACGGCGAGCGCCCCTGGGACGGGCTGCGGGTGCTGGTCACCGCCGGCGGTACCCGTGAGCCGATCGACCCGGTCCGCTTCATCGGCAACCGCTCCAGCGGCCGCATGGGGATCGCGCTCGCGGCCGCCGCCGCGCGCCGCGGCGCCGACGTGACCCTGATCGCGGCGAATGTCGGCCTCGCCGAGCCCGCGGGGGTACGCCGCATCGACGTCGAGACCGCCGAGCAGTTGGCCGAAGTGGCGCACGCGGAGTTCCCCGCTGCCCACGTGCTGCTCATGGCCGCCGCTCCCGCCGACTTCCGGCCCACCGCGGTCAGCGACGGCAAGCTGGTCCGTGAAGGCCCCCTCGATCTCCATTTGGAGCCGACCGAGGACATCCTCGCCTCGCTGACCGCGAGCCGCACGCCGGGGCAGACGGTCGTCGGGTTCGCCGCCGAGCACGGGGGCGACGCGGTTGAACGAGCTCGTGCAAAGCTCGGGCGCAAGGCGGTCGATCTGATCGTGCTCAATGACGTCTCCGACCCGGAGATCGGCTTCGAGAGCGAGCGCAACGCGGTCACTCTGATCGGCAAGGAGCTCGAGACCACGGTTCCGATCGCCTCCAAGGATGCGATTGCCGACGCGATCCTGGAGCGGGTCGCGCTGCTGCGCCAATCCGGGTCGGCCGAGAATCGCTCAGAGCTATACTGAGTTCACTTTTCCACGTATTTCAGTGTCGAGAAGTGGGCCTGGCCCACTTTTTTTTCGGCCCGAACCAGGAATGACCGACCTCCAGCAAGACATTCAGCAGCAGCTAACCGAACTCGATTCGGAGCTCGACCTGGTCGCCCTCGAGCGCCCCGGCACCGAGTCGCTGCGCATCTTCATCGACCACCCCGGCGGCGTTGATCTGGCGCTCTGCGAACAGGTCACGAAGCATCTGAACCACCTGCTGGTCGACTACACGCTGGAGGTCTCCTCGCCGGGCCCCAAGTACCGCCGCCCCAGTACCGATTCCGAGACCAAGGAGCCGCAGTGAGCAAGGAGATCGTCGACGCAGTCAAAGCGCTCGAGCAGGAGAAGGGAATCTCCGCCGACACGCTGATGGACGCCCTCGAGGACGCGCTCCTCTCGGCCTATAAGAAGACCCCTGGTGCGGCGAAATACGCCCGCGTCGACCTCGACCACGAGACCGGCGACTTCCGCGTCTTCGAACTGATCCTGCCGCCGGAGCTGGAGGAGAAGCTGCTGGCCGAGGCAGCCGAGTTGCAGGAGGAGCCCGAGGTCGATCCGGAGACGGGTGAAATGCGCGAGCCCGAGGATCCGGAGCTCGACCCCGAGATGATCGCTCCTTACGAGGATCAGATCGAGACCCGCGACGTCACCCCCGAAGACTTTGGCCGGATCGCCGCCCAGACCGCCAAGCAGGTGATTCTGCAGCGGATTCGCGAGGCCGAGCGGCAGATGATGTACGACGAGTACCAGGACCGCGTCGGCGAGCTGATCACCGGCATCATCCAGCAGTCGGACAAGCGCTACACGTTGGTGCAGCTACGCGAGCGGGTCGAGGCGCTGCTGCCGAAGTCCGAGCAGGTCTACAACGAGCGCTACGACCACGGGATGCGGGTCAAGGCCGTGATCACCGACGTCTCCGACTCGACCAAAGGGCCGGCGATCGTCGTCTCGCGCCGCAGCCCGGAGCTGATCAAGAGCCTGTTCGAGCTCGAGGTGCCGGAGATCGCCGACAAGCTGGTCGAGATCGTCGGCGTCGCCCGCGAGCCCGGCTACCGCTCGAAGATCGCCGTCGTCTCCCACGCCGACGGCGTCGACCCGGTTGGGGCCTGCGTCGGTCCGCGCGGCTCGCGGGTGCGGATGGTCGTATCCGAGCTGCGCGGCGAGAAGATCGACATCATTCCCCACAACGACGAGCCCGCTCGTTTCGTCGCCAAAGCGCTCTCGCCGGCCCGAGTGCGCGAGGTGATCGTCGACGACGAGGAGCGCCAGGCGACCGTGATCGTGCCCGACGACCAGCTCTCGCTGGCGATCGGTCGCGACGGTCAGAACGCTCGTCTCGCCGCCCGCCTCACCGGCTGGCGCGTCGACATCAAGTCTGAGACTGAGTTCGCCTCGGAGGAAACCGAGATCGAGTACGAGGGCGAGGAACAGTCCGATGGCCGCTGTCTGGCCGTCCTCTCCAACGGCCGCCGCTGCCCCAACGCCGCCGTCCCCGGTTCGACCTACTGCGGTCTGCCGTCGCACCAAGCGCTGACCCGCTTCGATACCAGCCAGGTCGCAATCCTCGGCGATGTCTCCGAGGCTGAGATCGCGATTCTCGCTGACCCCGATGGCGACCAAGGCCAGGTCGACGAGATCGTCGCCCGTGCCTCGGCGAACTTCGTCGAGGAAGTTCCCGAGGAGGTTGCACCCGCGGATGAGGCCGTCGAGGAGCCCGCTGAGGTCCCTGAGGGGGAGGAGGCAGCACCCGAGGAGGCTCCGGCCCCAGTTGCCGAGAGTGATGAGGTTGTCGAGGAGGCTGAGCAGGCTTAGTGGCTAAGAAGCGGGTTCACGAGATCGCGAAAGCGCAGGGCGTCAGTTCGAAAGAGCTGCTGGCCGTGTTGAAGGCCGCTGGAATCGAGGCGAAGGCGGCTGCCTCCAGCGTCGAGGAGGCCGATGCGCTGAAGGCGATCGCCGCCGCCAAAGGCAACGGCGGCGCCGAGGCGACCAAAGCTCCCGCGCAGAAACCCGCTGCCGAGAAACCAGCGGCCGCCGCTACGGCGACGGCCGAGGCCTCTGCTCCAGCTGCGCCGAAACAGCCGACCGCCACGCCTGCGGCGAAACCAGCCGCGCCAGCGAAATCACAGGCTTCGACCAAACCGGTTCGTCCGGCCGGTGGGAGCCAACAGGGTGGCGCTGGCGGCGCCGGAGCTGCCAAAAAACGCCGAGTCGTGATCGACTCCCAGGCCGCCCGACGCGACCAGATGGGTGGACCGCCGCCGCAACGGCCGCCGCGCCGCCGCGGTGGTCGCCGCCGCCGCCCGCTGCTGGAGGAGCCGCCGACCGGGCCCGCGACGCCGATCGAGCCCGAGGCGACCAAGGTCAACTCCGGCGCCACCGTGCGCGAGGTCGCCGAGCTGCTGGGCCTGGCCCCGGCTGAGGTGATCAAAAAACTGATGATGATGGGAGAGATGGCGACCCTCACCCAGACCCTGACCGACGAGTCGATCAGGGCGATCGCCGACGAGTACGACCGCAAGCTGGAGATCGTCACCGCCGCCGACGAGGAGCCCGAGGAGCCCGAGTTCTCCGACGCCGACGAGGATCTGGTCGGGCGCCCACCCGTGGTCACGATCATGGGTCACGTCGACCACGGCAAGACCTCGCTCCTGGACGCGATCCGCGAGACCGAGGTTGCCGCCGGCGAGGCCGGGGGCATCACCCAGCACATCGGCGCCTACCAGGTCCACAAAGAAGAGAAGACGATCACCTTCCTCGACACGCCCGGCCACGCCGCCTTCACGGCGATGCGCGCCCGCGGCGCCAAAGTCACCGACGTCGCTGTCGTAGTCGTCGCCGCCGATGACGGCGTGATGCCGCAGACCAAGGAGGCGATCGATCACGCCCGCGCCGCCGACGTGCCGATGCTGATCGCCGTCAACAAGATCGACAAAGAGGGCGCCAACCCGGAACGGGTCCGCAACGAGCTGGCCCAGGAGGGCATCAGCCCCGAGGAGTGGGGGGGCGACACCGTCTTCGCCGAGGTCTCGGCTAAGACGCACGAGGGTCTCGACAACCTGCTCGACATGATCCTGCTGGTCACCGAGCTGGAGGAGCTCGCGGCCAATCCCGATGCCCCGGCCTCGGGAACCGTGATCGAGTCCCAGCTCGACCCCGGCCGTGGCCCGGTCGTCACCGTTCTGGTCCAGCGTGGCACCCTCAGGGTCGGCGACTCGCTCGTCGCCGGGCCTCAGTGGGGCCGGGTGCGGGCAATGCAGGACTTCACCGGCGAGCGGGTCGAGGAGGCAGAGCCCGGGATGCCGGTCGAGGTGCTCGGCTTCGACGGCGTCAGCGACGCCGGCGAGTTCGTGCAGGCGGTCGAGAACGACCGCCAGGCCCGCCAGCAGGCCCAGGAACGGGCGAACCGGCTCAAGACCGAGGCCTTGGCCCGCCGCCAAGCCCGCAAGGTCAGCCTCGACGAGGTCTTTGCCCGCGTCCAGGAGGGCGACATCAAGGAGCTCAACATCGTCCTCAAGGCCGATGTCGCCGGCTCCCTGGAGGCGCTGCAGGACGAGATCGCCAAGGTCCCGCAGGAACGGGTCGCGATCAACATCATCCACTCGCAGACCGGCGGCATCAACGAGTCCGACGTGATGCTGGCCTCGGCTTCCGACGCGATCATCATCGGCTTCAACGTGCGGCCCCTTGCCGACGCTCGCCGCGCCGCCGTGAGCGAGGGCGTCGACGTCCGCACTTACTCGGTCATCTACAAAATCACCGAGGACCTGCGCAACGCGATGGAGGGTCTGCTGGAGGCGGTCGAGGTCGAGGAGACCGTCGGCGAGGCCGAAATCAAACAGACCTTCAAGGCCTCGAAAGTTGGCCGCATCGCCGGCTGCATCGTCACCGAGGGCAAAGCCGTCCGCACCGCCAGCGTGCGGCTGGTGCGCGAGGGCACGGTCATCTGGACCGGCAAACTCGGCTCCTTGCGGCGTTTCAAAGACAACGTGCAGGAAGTGGAGGAAGGACAGGAGTGTGGTGTCGTGCTCGACGGCTACGCTGACGTCAAGGAGGAAGACGTGCTCGAGTTCTTCCAAACGAAACAGGTCGAGCAAACGCTGGAGTAGGATGCCCGGCGCTCGCATGCGTCGCATCAACGAGGTGCTGCGCGAGGTCGTAGGCGCCGCGATCTCCAGCGACTTGAGCGACCCCCGCATTGGCTTCGTGACCGTGACCTCGGTTGAGACCAGCCCCGATTTGCGCACCGCAAAGGTGTACGTCAGCGTGCTCGGCAGCGAGGAGGAGCGGGCGGAGACGCTGAGCGGTCTGCAGTCCTCCCATGGTGTGCTCCAGACGCGGATCGCAGCTGAGACGCGGATGAAGCGAACGCCGACACTGACCTTCCGCTACGACGACACGATCGAGCAGGGCGTGCGCATCTCCCAACTGCTCGAGGAAGAACCCCCAACTGAGGAGCGAGAGCAGGACGCATGACCGAGGCCACCGGCATCGCCGCATCGGACATCGAGCGGGTCAGCGCCGAGCTGCGCGCCCGCGACCGTTTCCTGCTGACCGCCCATGAGGGCCCGGACGGGGACGCCCTCGGCTCGTTGCTGGGGATGCACCAGTTGTTGACCCAGCTCGGCAAGGACTCGGTGATGTTCCTTGCCGCCAAGGAGTTCCCGCTGCCGATCGAGTATCGCTTCCTGCCGCTGGAGGAGGTCTTCCACGAGCCCCCGGCTGACATGGCCGACCGTACCGTTGTCTTCCTCGACTGCGGCAACATCGACCGGATGCCGGTCGACTTCCTCACCGAGGGCGGCAACGACGTGATCAATATCGATCACCACCATGACAACACGCGCTTCGGGGACTTCAACCTCGTCAACGTCGAGGCCTCCTGTACGGCCGAGATCGTCTATGACCTCGCCGTCCTGCTCGGCGCCACGGTCACCCGCGAGATGGCCTCGGCTCTCTATGTCGGCCTAATTACCGATACCGGCAAATTCATGTACGAGAACACCGACGCCCACACTCACCGTGTGGCAGCCGCGCTGATCGACGCCGGGGTCGACATCGACGACACCTACCGGCGCCTCTACGAGCACGTGCCGATCGAGAAGCTGCGCCTCGTCGTCCGGGCGCTCGACGGCATTCAGCGTCACTGTGGCGACCGCCTCGTTCTGACCTACATCACCGCCGCCGATTACGAGGAGACCGGCGCTGGCGAGGAGATGACCGAGGGCGTGATCGACCACCTGCGCTCGATCGACGGGTCCAAGGTCGCCGCCGTGATCCGCGACCTCGGCAACCGCGGCCGCGCCGCCCGCAAGGTCAGCCTGCGCTCCAGCGAGGGCGACGTCGACGTCTCGGAGATCGCCCGCAAGCGCGGGGGAGGGGGCCACAAGCGCGCCGCCGGCTTCTCCACCGACCTCGAGCTGGACGAGCTGGTCGACTTCCTTTGTGCTGAGGTCACCGCCCAACTGGGGCCTTGAGCGTGGCCGCAGACGATCCCGCAGGGACGGTGCTGCTCTACGACAAGCCGGCAGGGGTCACCTCCCACGACATCGTCGCCAAGGTCCGCCGCGAGCGCGGCTGCAAAACCGGACATGCCGGCACCCTCGACCCCTTCGCCACCGGTCTTTTGCTGATCCTGCTCGGCCCTGCGACCCGGTTGCAGCGCTTCCTCGTCGGCCTGCCGAAGACCTATCTGGCGACTGCCCGTCTCGGCTGGCAATCCAGCACGGGCGACCCTGACGGAGAGCTGACCGAGACCGGCACGCTGCCGGAGTCCTTGGATCTGCCGACCGGCACCGTTCGCCAGCGAGTGCCGATGACCTCGGCCGTGCGGGTCGGCGGCGAGCGCCTCTACAAGAAGGCGCACAGAGGCGAAACGGTGACGACGCCGGAGCGCGACGTCGAGGTTCACCGCGCCGAGCTGCTCTCCGCCGAGGAAGGCTTCGCCCGCTACGAGATCGAATGCTCGGCCGGGACCTACGTCCGCACCCTGATCGAGACGCTCGACGACGCCTACTGCGCGGAGCTGCGCCGGGCCGCGATTGGGCCTTTCCGAGTCGAGGACGCGGGCGAGCAGATCGAGGCCGCCCGGGTGGGTGAGCTGGTCCCGGCGGTGGGGGCGGCGCTGCGATGAGCATCCGGGTCACCTCCCTGCCCGAGGCCGAGCCAAGGCCGCGGCACGTCGCGATCGGCACCTTCGACGGGGTCCACCTCGGCCACCGGGCGGTGATCGACGACGCCGACACCGTCCTCACCTTCGACCCGCACCCGCTCGAGATTCTCCACCCACCGGCGCTGCCGAAGCTGATCATGCCGTTCTCGGTCAAGCGCGATGTAATCGAGGGCCTCGGGGTCGAGGAGCTGGTGGTGATCCCCTTTGACCGCGAGTTCGCCCAACAGAGCGCAGAGGAGTTCATCGAGCAGGTCCTGGTTGAGAAGCTCGGGGCCGAGCGGGTCTCGGTCGGCGAGAACTTCCGCTTTGGGGCCAAAGCAAAAGGGGACCCGGCAATGCTCAGGGCGCGGGAGGAGTTCGAGACCAGGGTCGTGCCGCTGGTCGAGGTCGACGGCGAGACCGTCTCCTCGACCCGGATCCGGGCGCTGGTCGCGGCCGGCGACATGGAGGCCGTCCGTCACTGTCTCGGCGCCCCCTTCATGGTCGAGGGCACCGTGGTCAAAGGCGACCAAAGAGGCCGCGAGCTCGGCTTCCCGACTGCAAATATCGTCCCCGACGATCGCCTCACGATCCCCGGGCACGGCGTCTACGCCGCCTTTGCCGACGGCGTTCCGGCTGCGGTCAACGTCGGCATCCGACCGACCTTCGAGAGCGGCCGCGGAGTCCTGATCGAGACCTACCTGATCGACCGCAGCGACGACCTCTACGGACGCGAGTTGCGGGTCGCCTTCGTCGAGCGGCTGCGCGGCGAGAAACGCTTCACCAGCGTCGAGGACTTGATCGCTCAGATGCACCGAGATGTCGAGGACGCCAAGCGCGTCTGTGCTAGCTTCCAGCGGCCGTGACCCGCCGGGTGCACGGCTTTTTTGAGACTGACATGGGCCTGACCAAAGACAAAAAGAGCGAGCTGATCGGCAAATACGGCCGAGCCGACGGCGATACCGGTTCCGCCGAGGTTCAGGTTGCGCTGGCCACCGCCCGGATCAACGAGCTCACCGAGCACCTGCGCACGCATGCCAAAGACCATCACTCGCGCCGCGGCCTGCTGATGCTGGTCGGCAAACGGCGGCGGATGCTGCGCTATCTCGAGCGGACCGACCTCGAGCGCTACCGCGCCCTGGTCGCCGACCTCGGCCTGCGGCGATGATCGCGGCCGGCGAGCCGGCCCCCGACTTCACCCTTCGGGACCAGGACGGCCTGGACGTTTCGCTCGCCGACTACCGCGGCGGCAAGGTCCTGCTGGTCTTCTACCCGTTCGACTTCAGCCCGGTCTGCTCCGACCAGCTCTCGCTCTACCAGGAGGTCAAAGGGGAGATCGAGGGCGAGGGCGTGACCATGCTCGGGATCAGCGTCGACAGCCCCTACGCGCACAAGGCGTTCCAGGAGAAACTCGGGATCGACACGACGCTGCTCTCCGACTTCGAGCCCAAGGGCGAGGTATCTCGCGCCTACGGCTCCTACCTCGACGCGGCTGGCATGTCGAACCGCACGCTGGTCCTGGTCGACGCCGACGGCAAGGTCGAGTGGAGCTACGAATCGCCGAATCCCGGCGAGTTCCCCGGCGCCAACGTCATCTTCGACGCGATTGGCTGACCTCACCAGCGCGCCGATCCCTCCCGTCGGTCCCGAGGATCATGTGCGCGGGGAGGGGGAGCTGCTGGTTGTCTACGCCGACCTCGGCTGCCCGCATTGCGCTGCCGCCTGGGCGGAGATCGTCGCGCAGCCGGGACGGGTCGCCTTCCGTCACTTCCCTGTAGCGAGCAAGCACCCGCGCTCACCCGCCCTGCACGCCGCCGCCGAGGCGGCTGGTGCTCAGGGGCACTTCTTCGAGATGGTCGACTCGCTCTACGCCGACCGTGGTCGTATCGACGACCCGCACCTCTGGGAGCGAGTGGAGAAGCTCGGGCTCGATCTCGAGCGCTTCGAGGCGGATCGCCGCTCCGACGCGGTCGCCGCCCGGGTGCGGCGCGACTTCACATCGGGGATCCGTGCCGGCGTCGCCTCCACGCCCGCTCTCTTCGACGCCGATGGCCGGCGCCCCTGAGTGCGGGGCTGTACTCTCTTCTGTGAAAGAGAACGAGAGTTCTGAACAAAAGCGAATGGCCACCAACCGGGTGGCCGGAGGTAGGACAACTAAATGAGCATGTTTGACGTTAGCCGGGTCTCGGTGGATGTCGGAGATAGTGAGATCTCCTTCGAGACGGGCAAACTCGCCAAGCAGGCGAGCGGCGCGGTCGTCGTTCGATCTGGCGACACGATGGTGCTCTGCACCGCGACGATGGGGAACCTGCGGGACGTGGACTTTCTTCCCCTCACCGTCGACATCGAGGAGCGGATGTACGCCGCGGGCAAAATCCCCGGCTCGTTCTTCCGCCGCGAGGGCAAATCCAGCGAAAAGGCGACGCTGACCGCTCGCATGATCGACCGGCCGATTCGCCCGCTGTTCCCCAAGGGCTGGCATTACGAGACGCAGCTGGTCGCGATCCCGATGTCGGTCGACCACGAGAGCCCCTACGACATCCTCGCCATGAACGGCGCCTCGGCGGCGCTGGCGATCTCCCCGGTTCCTGTCGCAGCCCATGTCGGCGCGGTGCGGATCGGCAAACTCGACGGCGACTTCGTCGTCAACCCGCCGGAGGAGACCCACGAGGCGCTGGAGCTCGACCTGATCGTCGCCGGCACCGACGAGGCGATTCTGATGGTCGAGGCGGGCGCCGACGGCGTCACCGAGGCTGAGATCCTCGACGCGCTCGACATCGCCCACGGCGAGATCAAGAAGCTCTGCGCCGCGATGGAGGAGCTGCAGCAAAAGGCCGGCAAAGAGAAGGTCCAGGTCGAGGCCCCGACGATCGACGAAGGCCTGATCAGCGACATCCGCGGTTCCCACGGCCAGGCTCTGGTCGACGCGATCGCCACCGAGGGCAAGCTCGAGCGCTACGAGGCGATCGACAAGGTCAAGGACGAGGTAGTGGGCAAGTACTCCCTCTCGGACGACGACGGCGAGGTCAACGACGAGCGGGTGGCCGAGGTCAAGACCGCCTTCGACAGCATCGAGAAGGACACGATCCGCAAGGCGATCGCCGTCGACAAGAAGCGCCCCGACGGTCGCGCCCAGGACGAGATCCGTCCGATCGAGTGCGAGGTCGACATCTCCCCGCGCGTGCACGGCTCGGCTCTGTTCACCCGCGGTGAGACCCAGATCCTCTCCAACGTGGCCCTCGGCACGACGCGGATGGACATGCGTCTCGACACGCTCGGGCTGCAGACCACGAAACGGTTCTGGCACCACTACAACTTCCCGCCCTTCTCGGTCGGGGAGGCTGGCTTCATGCGCGGCCCGAAGCGCCGCGACATCGGCCATGGTGCGCTCGCCGAGCGGGCCCTGGCGGCGACGATCCCCGACGAAGAGGCGTTCCCGTACGTGATTCGCGCGGTCTCTGAGACGCTCGAGTCCAACGGCTCCTCCTCGATGGGTTCGGTCTGCGCCTCCTCGATGGCGCTGCAGGCCGCTGGAGTCCCGGTTACGGCCCCGGTCGCCGGTGTGGCGATGGGCCTGATCAAGGAGGGCGACGACTACATCGTGCTCACCGACATCGCCGGCGTCGAGGACCACCTCGGCGACATGGACTTCAAGGTCGCCGGCACCAAGGACGGGATCACCGCCCTGCAGATGGACATCAAGATCACCGGCGTCACCTTCGAGATCCTCGAGGACGCGCTGGAGCAGGCCAACAAGGGCCGCCAGTTCATCCTCGGCAAGATGGCCGAGGCGATCGACGGGCCGCGGGAGCAGCTTTCCCAGCACGCGCCGGCGATCGAGTCGATCAAGATCGACCCAGAGAAGATCGGGGCGGTTATCGGCAAAGGTGGCGAAACCATCCGCGCCCTCTGCGAGGAGTTCGAAGCGGAGATCGACGTCGAGGACGACGGCACGGTGCGGATCTACGCGCCGACCGGCGAACTCGTCACTGCCTGCGTCGCCCGCATCAACTCGATGACCAAGGAGGCTGAAATCGGCGATCGCTACGACTCCGCCAAAGTCGTCAAGACGACGACGTTCGGCGCCTTCGTCGAGCTGGTCAAGGGCACCGACGGCCTGCTTCACATCTCCAACGTGAAACCGGGCGAGCGGGTCGACTCCGTCGACGACGTCCTCAAAGCCGGCGAAGAGATCGACGTCACCGTGGTCGAGGTGGACAAGGAGCGGGGCCGGATCGGCCTGCGCCTGACCAGCGACCCGTCGGTCGAGGGCAAATCGCCTGAGGAACTGGCCTCGGTCGGCTCTGGCGACGGCGGCCGGCGTAACGGCGGCGACCGTGGCGGTAGCCGCGGTGGTCGTGATGGCGGACGGCGCCGCGAGCGCGAGCGTCGCGGTTAAGCATTGAGCGCACCCCAACTCACCGAGTTGGGCTCGGGCGTCCGGGTCGTGACCGAGGAGGTTCCCTCGGTCCGGTCCGTGGCGCTCGGGCTCTGGGTGCGGACCGGCTCGCGTAACGAGACCCCAGCCCAGGCCGGCGTCTCGCACTTCCTCGAGCACCTCTTGTTCAAGGGCACGGAGCGTTACTCGGCGATCGAGATCTCCGAGCGCTTCGACGGGCTCGGTGCCTCGATCAACGCCGCCACCGGCAAGGAGACGACGCACCTGCACGCCCGCTTCCTCGACGAGCACACCGACGAGGTCTTCGATCTTCTGGCGGAGATGCTGCTCGCCCCGACTTATCCCGAAATCGACTCCGAGCGTCAGGTGGTGCTGGAGGAGATCGCGATGTACGAGGACGAGCCGCAGGATCGCGTCCATGACGTGCTGGCCGAGGCCGTCTTCGGCTCCCATCCGCTGGGCCGGCGCGTGCTCGGCGAGGCCGAGGTGATCGCCTCGATCCCGATTCCCGACATCGAGAGCTACCACCATGCCCGCTACACCGGCTCGGAGATCGTGGTCGGCGCCGCCGGCCACCTCGACCACAGCCAGATCGTCGAGCTGACCGAACGCCTGGTGACGCCCCCCGCCGACGGCGCCGGCGTCGCGCCGGAGACCGCTCTCGACGGCGGCGCTCGGCTCTGCTTCCACCAGAAGGAGACCGAGCAGTACCACATCTGCTTCGGTGCGCCGGGGCTGCGCCGCGACGACCAGCGCCGCTACCCGCTGGCCGTGCTCGACTCGATCTTCGGCGGCTCGACCTCTTCGCGCTTGTTCCGCGAGGTGCGCGAGAAGCGCGGCCTCGCATACTCGGTCGGCTCCTACAACGAGCAGTTCACCGACCAGGGCCTGGTCGCGACCTACGTCGGCACCCGTGAGGACAACGTCGAGGAGGCCTGCTCGATCATCGGCACCGAGCTGGCCCGGCTGCGCTCCGAGCCGGTTTCGGCTGAGGAGCTGACTCGGGCCAAGGAGAGCGTCAAGGGTCGCCTTGTCCTTTCTTCGGAGTCGACGGCGGCGCGGATGACGCGGATCTCGCGGGCGACCTTGTTCGGCCTGCCGATCGAAAGCCTCGACGAGATGCTGGCCAAAGTCGACGCGATCGAGGTCGACGACCTGACCGAGTTGGCGACCGAGCTCTACGGCACCGAGCGACTCTCCGCCGCTTGCGTTGGTGCCGACGAGGACCGCTTCCGCCAGGCCCTGGCGCCGGTCAGCGAGAGCTTGGTAGCGGCGTGACCCAAGCGTCGATCCGGGTCGCCGTCGCCGGCGCCGCCGGGCGCATGGGGGAGGCGGTTTGCGAGGCGGTCGAGGGGGCCGAGGACACGGTCCTCAGCGGCCGGGCCGACCCCGCGCTTGGGGTGGAGCTGGACGAGGTCCTGGCCGATGCCGACGTCGTCGTCGACTTCACCGTTCCCGATACCGCTCTGGCCAACGTCCGCAAATGCCTCGAGGCCGGCGTTCATACGGTCGTCGGGACCACCGGCTTCGATCTGGACGCCGCGCGGGCGGCTGCCGAGGCCTCCAGCGCCAACTGCTTCGTTGCTCCCAACTTCGCGATCGGCGCGGTGCTGCTGATGGAGGTGGCACAGACGATTGCCCCGCACATGCCCGAGTGCGAGATCATCGAGCTGCACCACGACCGCAAGCTCGACGCCCCTTCCGGCACCGCCAAGCGCACCGAGGAGCTGATCGACGCCGCCGGTGGCAACGTCCACCAGCCGATCCATTCCGTCCGCCTGCCCGGCCTAGTCGCCCACCAGGAAGTGATCTTCGGCGGTGAGGGCCAGACGCTGGCGCTGCGCCACGACTCAATCGACCGTCGCTCCTTCATGCCCGGCGTGCTGCTCGCCGTGCGCAAGGTCGCTGGACTCCCCGACCGCTTCACGGTCGGCCTAGAGAAGCTGCTCTAGGCCGTCGTGGGCATCATAGAAAAGGCGCGGCCGAAGCCGCGCCCTTCCTCGAACTCCTGCCGCTAGGCGTTATTGGTCACATCGACCTGAAAAGCGCACTGAGCGCCAAAGGCGTGCACGGCAGCGTTTGCGTCGCCCCTGAGCAGGGTCGCCCCGTCACCGGAAGTCGCCGTGAAATTGGTGTATTCGCTGATCCAGAACCCAACTTCGGTCGTCGTGTTCTGGATGCTTTCCCCGATCTCAGCCTCGGTGCCAGGGTTGAAATCGTTCTCGTAGTAGCTGTCTTCGTAGCTGTACATATTCGACCCAGGCTGGCTGGTAGTGACGTACGTCGCTGCTTCGACGGAGCCACCCCCTGCGTCAACGCATTTCCCGATCATCGTGAACGGCCCAACCGTCAACAGGGTCACCGTCTGGCCGACGCTCGCCTTCTTCAGGCCGCTCGTGTAGTAACGGCTCCAGTTTTTGGCGTTCTCGGCATTGGTCGCGTTGACTGCGTTGGTCGCATTCACCGCGTTAGTGGCGTTCGGGACCGCACCCAGCGAGCTCTCTTGGATTTTCGCGCCGGTCACGGCCTCTTTTTTGATCTTCGTCGTGGTGATCGCGTCTTTCTTGATCTTGCCGGTCGTGATCGCGTTGGCCTTGATTTCTTTGGTGCCGATCTTCTGGGCCGCATAGGCCGAGCCGCCGAGGGCGGCGAAGAGGGCGATCAGCGCAACGACCATCGCTGGCGAGGGTCGCCTGGACGAAAACTTCGACATTGATTTCTCCTGTTGCTCCGGTCGCTTCGTGCGTCCGGTTAGGGAATTTATGGGCAAACCCTATGAGCCGAGTCGGCTGGCACAGCCGGATATCGCTTCATTTCTGGGTTCGGTGCGACCCCCGACCCCGCTAGGCTCTCCCGCATGACCACGCCGGAAGGCATCTTCACCGCTATGGCGACCCCGTTCGATGAGCGGGGCGGCGTTGACGTGGACGCCGGTCGCCGCCTTGCAGTCCACCTGCTGGAGCACGGCTCGCACGGCCTCGTGGTCGGCGGAACGACTGGGGAGTGCCCGACGCTCACCGACGAGGAGACGATTGAGCTCCTGCGCGGCGTGCGGGACGAGGTCGGCGAGGACGTGCTGCTGATCTGCGGCACGGGTACCAACGACACCCGCCACTCGCAGGAGCTGACCAAGAAGGCCGCCGACGCTGGGGCCGACGTCTCGCTGGTCGTAGCTCCCTACTACAACAAGCCCAACCGGGCCGGCCTGCGAGCCCACTTCGAGGCCGTTGCCGAAGCGGTACCGGAGCTGCCGATGGTGATGTACAACATCCCCGCTCGGGTGGTCATCAACATGGCACCCGACCTGCTCGCCGAGCTGGCTGCGGTTGAGAACATCGTCGCCGTCAAGCAGGCAAACGATGAGGAGCTGGGCCCGATCGAGGGCCTGGCGATCCTCGCCGGCAACGACAACACCTTCGGGCGGGTACTGCAGTTCGGCGGTGCCGGGGGCATCACCGTCGCCTCGCATGTTGTCGGCGATCAGATGCGCCAGATGTGGGATGCCGCCCAGGGCGGCGACCTCGATCGTGTGCGCGAGATCGATAACGAACTTACGCCCGTCTACGAGGGCCTCTCGGTGACGACGAACCCAATCCCTGTGAAGGCGGCGCTGGAGATGCTCGGCCTCGCTTCCGGGCGGTTGCGGCTCCCGCTCGTCGCCGCGGACGCCGAACAGCGGGCAGCAATCAAGACCGCGCTAGAGGGCATTGGCCTTCCGGTTGTCGGTTAATCAACTTCAGAAGAGAGTGAGTAACTAGTGCCAAGCAAGAAACTCCGAGTGCTGCCGCTGGGCGGCCTCGGCGAGATCGGCAAGAACATGACCGTGATCGAGTACGACGGCAAGATCGTCGTCGTCGACACCGGTCTGATGTTCCCAACCGCGGAGATGCACGGGATCGACCTGGTCCTGCCCGATTTCTCCTACCTGCGCGATCGCGCCGACGACATCGAAGCGATCGTGCTGACGCATGGTCACGAGGACCACGTCGGCGCCCTGCCCTACGTGCTGCGCGAGATCGGTATCCCGCCGGTGATCTACGGCGGCCTGCTGACGATCGGGATGGTGCGCTCGAAGCTCGACGAGCACAAGCTCGGCGAGAAAGCGCCACTGCAGGAGCTGCCGGCCGGGGAGAAGGTCCGGCGCGGGCCGTTCGAGCTCGAGCTCGTCCACCTGGCGCACTCGATCCCCGACATGCGCGGCGTGCTGATCACCACCGAGCTGGGGTCGATGCTGATGACCGGCGACTACAAGTTCGATCAGACGCCGGTCGACGGTCGCCCGGCGGATGTGCCGCGCCTGGCCGAAATCGGCCGCGACGGCCTGTTGCTGCTCTGCGGCGACTCGACCAACGCCGACCGGCCCGGGGTGGCGCCGTCGGAGTCGAGTGTTGGACCAGCCCTGCTGCAGGCTTTCTCGCGCTGCGAGGGGCGGATCATCATCACCTCCTTCGCTTCCAATATCCATCGCGTGCAACAGGTGATCGACGCCGCCGTTCAGCTCGACCGCAAGGTCGCCCTGGTTGGCCGCTCGATGCGCAAGAACTTCAACATCGCCTCCAACCTTGGAATGGCAAAAGCGCCCGACGGCCTCTTCATCCAGCCGCGCGAGATCGAGGATTTCCCCGACGAGAAAGTGATCGTGATCTCCACCGGCAGCCAGGGCGAGCCGCTCTCGGCCCTGCGGCGGATGGCCAACAACGACCACCGCGACGTGCAGCTGCACTCCGGCGACACCGTCGTCTTCTCGGCCACGCCGGTGCCCGGCAACGAGC
Source organism: Solirubrobacterales bacterium (assembly GCA_035694165.1). Lineage (GTDB taxonomy): Bacteria > Actinomycetota > Thermoleophilia > Solirubrobacterales > 70-9 > VAYN01. Next base: position 20,328 of record DASSFS010000072.1, read on the forward strand.
GGGCGGTGAATGAGACGATCGACCGCATCTACGAGATCGGTGCCACCGTGATCACCGCCAAAGATGCGCCGATCCACGCGTCCGGTCACGGCTGGCAGGAGGAGATCAAGCTGATGCTCAACCTGACCAAGCCGCGTTACGTGATGCCGGTCCACGGCGACCACAAGCGCCTGCGCCTGCACTCCGAGCTGGCCGAGGCGGTCGGGGTCGAACCCGCCAACATCTTTCGCGGCCGCAACGGGTTGCCGCTGGAGATCGACGAGAGTGGCGCCCGGTTCGGCGAGGACATCCATGCCGGGACGATGTACGTCGACGGCGTGAACATCGGCGACCCCGACGACGCGGCGCTGCGTGATCGTCGCGAAATCTCAGCCGACGGAATCTTCATCGTCGTCGCCACCGTCTCCTCCGACGACGGCAGCGTCGTCGCCGACCCCGAGGTGATCTTCCGCGGCGTCGCCTTCCTCGAGGAGGCCGATGCCCTGGTCGAGGAGCTCAGCGACCTGATCGAAGACCAGCTCGAGGAAGCGGCCAAGGCCGGCAACCGCGAGCAGCACTTGATCGAGGAGGACCTGCACGATGCCGTCGGCAAGTTCGTCTTCCAGCGCCTCCGCCGCCGGCCGATGATCCTGCCGGTCGTCATCGAAGTCTGAGGCTCGTCTGGGGTCAGCGTGGGGGAGGGCGGGGTGCCCCTCTCCCGGAGGCCGTTGCGCAGCTAAGCGCGCGCCCAGGGTTCAAACGCTGGTCCTTGAGCCTCCGTGAGAGGGGCACCCCGCCCTCCTTGATCGGAAGCCCCGGGATAGCTCAGAGTTCCACGGCTGCCGAGAGCAGCTGCCGAGGCGCAGGAGCTTCCAATCTCAAGCATCCCACCCAAGGTGGGGAAGCTTTCAGATTCAGGCTTCTGTGTGCTCAGCGTCGACCGGAGCTCGTTTCGGGGGCGGGTGCCGATAAGGGGTCGAACGCGTATCAGCATGAGCGGAGCCACAAACTTCCAAGGCGCCAGCCGCAAAT
>DASSFS010000073.1:0-6712 GCA_035694165.1 Solirubrobacterales bacterium
ATGGGTCCGGTAGCGCGAGTTGACCGAGATCAGCAGCGGCGTCAGCTGCTCGACGATCCGCGCGGTCTCCAGCGAGCCGGCGTTGACCGCGCGCAGGCCGGGGATGCGCTCGACGAGGGCGGCGACGCGCGCCTTGTCGGCCTTGCGCTGGCCGCAGAGGAGCACGTCCTCGGCCAGTGGGTGCTCGAGGTCGGCGAGCGTCGCGGCGCTGACCGTGTGGAAGGCGCCGACGACCGAGACGCCGTCGGGGACGGCTTGCTGCGCCTGCTGCGCTGCCGAGCCGTGCCAGACCCCAAGCGAATGCGTCGGGCGGCCGCCGACCGCGGTGGCGAGCGGCACGCTGCAGTCGACCAGCAGCGCGTCGCTCACCAGCGACTCGCTCAGCGAGGCCAGCGTCGGGAGCTGGGCGGCGAAGGGGACGCAGAGGGCGACCACCGGCCCGGCGGCTGCCGCGTCGGCGTTCGCCATCCCAGCGACCTCGGCTCCCGGCACCGCCGCGCTGACCCGCTCGGCCGCCTCGCGCGCCCGGCCCGCGTCGCGCGAGCCGATCACGACCGGCACGCCCGCCGCCGCCCAGCGCAGGGCAAGGCCAAGACCGAGGTCGCCGCTCGCCCCGATTACCGGGACGGGGGGGACGCCTGTGGTGTCGGTGGTGGATGCGGGCATCGAGCGGCGCTGGGGCGCGGCGGTCAGGGGATGCGGGGGATGTCCTCGGTCGGCGCGCAGATCGGCCCGTACAGCTCGGGGCGGCGATCGCGGAACATCGGGTAGCGCCGGCGGGTGGCGGTGACCGCGTCGAGGTCGAGGTCGGCGGAGATCGTCTCCTCGGTGTCTCCTGCCTCGGCGATGACCTCGCCCCGCGGGTCGACGATCATGCTGCCCCCGGGGAAGGTCCACTCGCGCTCGGTGCCGACCTTGTTGCAGGGCGCGAACCAGACGCCGTTGTCGAAGGCGCGGGTGCGCATGATGTCGCGCCAGAGGACCTGTTTCGGCGCGGCGAAGGGCACCACGATCAGGTCGGCGCCGTTGAGCGCGGTGCAGCGGGCCGACTCGGGGAAGAAGGTGTCGTAACAGATGTTGATGCCGACCCTCCAGTCCCCGACCCGGAAGACCGGGAAGTAGGAGCCGTAGCGGAAGAAGATCTTCTCCAGGCTCTGCACCGCCGCCGGCTGGACCTTGCGGTACTTGCCGACGATCTCCCCGTCGGGGTCGATCAGGATCGCGGTGTCGTAGTAGAGCCCAGCTGACTCGGTTTCGAAGATCGTTGCGACGATGTGGCAGCGGTGCGCGCGGGCGCGCTCCTGCATCGCCTTGATCGTCGGCCCGTCGTCGGGCTCGGCCATGTCGATGTAGGCGGTGTCGCGGTACTGGGCGAAGTAGATCGTGTTGAAGAACTCGGGCAGGACGATCAGGTCGGGCTGCTCGGCGCTCGCCGCAGCGTCGATCAGATCGCAGGCACGGGCGAGGTTGGCGTCGCGCTCGCCGGCGCTGTTCATCTGGATCAGGCTCAGCTTCACAGGGCCGGCCCGCCCGTGTAGCGGGGCTCGCGCTTCTCCAGGAAGGCCGCGGTTCCCTCGGCGAAGTCCTCGCTCGCCAGCACGTCCATCTGCAGCTCCAGTTCGAGCTCGAGGCTGTCGTGCAGGCCCAGCTCGGCACCCTGCGCCATCCCCGCCTTGACCGCGGAGAACGCCTGCAGGGGGCCGGCGCCGAGCGCCTCCGCCCGGGCCCGCGCCGCGGCGACGAGCCGCTCGGGCTCGACCACCTCGTCGACCGCTCCGATCGCCAGCGCCTCCGCGGCGTCGAGGGTGCGGCCGCTGTACATCAGCTCGCGGGCGCGCTGGAATCCGACGCGGCGGGGGAGGAGGTGGATGCTGCCCATGTCCGTGGCCAGTCCGATCCGGATGAACGCCTGGGAGAAGCTGGCGCTGCTCGCGGCGACGACGGCGTCGCAGGCGAGCGCGAGGTTGAAGCCGGCACCAGCAGCCGCCCCGTTGACCGCGGCGACCACCGGCTTGGGCAGCTCGGCAAGGGACTCGAGCGCCGCATGGTGCGCGGACAGCCACCAGCGGCCGAAGGCGGGGCCGCGCAGGCGGGATGCGAGCGAGATGTCGGCGCCGGCGCAGAACACGCGCGAGGTCCCGACCAGCACGACCGAGCGCACCGCCTCGTCATCGGAGACGGCGGCGACGGCCTGCTCGAGGTCGCCCGGAAAGGACTCGGTCAGCACGTGCACCTTCTCGGCGTGCAGGACGATCCAGCCGGTCTGCTCGACGGCGAAGGCCGAGACCGAGCGGCCGGCGCCGAGCGTGCGCACCTCGGCCCCCCCGCTCACCGCGCCGCCGGGCACTGGGACAGCGTCGATGGGCGGGTCGGCCGGGTTGGTCATCGTGCCGAGGCTAGGGGGCGGCGGCCGCCCGGGATATGGCAAGGCAGCAACAAACCGAGCGGGTCCACTACCCCACAGTCGCGCAATCGCTGTGACTTATGGGCGCTATGGCGCCCATAAGTCACAGTGCGTCGCGCAACGAGAGCCGTCGTCACTCGGCTCTCGGCAGCCGCCCGCCATGGCTCGTGTTCGGGACGTCTTCGGGTGCGACTGCTAGAAGGCGGTCCAGCCGCCGTCGACGGTCAGCGTCGCGCCGGTGATGAAGCGGGCGTCGTCGCTGGCCAGGAAGCAGACCGCGCCGCGGATCCACTCGTTGTCGGGGCGGGAGGGAAGGCAGGTTCGCGGCTCGATCACCCGGTCGCGGAGCTCCTCGCTGATCCCGGCCCCCATCGGGGTGGGGAAGAAGCCGGGGGCGATCGCGTTGACGCGGATGCCGTGGTCGCCCAGCTCGACCGCCAGCGCCTTGGTCAGCGAGATCATCCCGCCCTTCGAGGCGTAGTAGGAGACCTCGGGGAACTCGCGCAGGGCGCCGAAGGCGAAGATCGAGCTGACGTTGACGATCGCGCCGCTGCCCTGCTCGATCATCACCCGCGCGGCCTCGCGGGAGGCGAGGAAGGCCGAGGTGAGGTTTGCGTCCATCACCTCGTGCCAGTCCCCGATCGTCTGTTCGACGATCGGCTTGGAGATCAGCGAGCCGGCGTTGTTGACGAGGATGTCGAGTCGGCCGAGCCCGCGGACCGCGGCCGCGACCGCGTCGACCACGTCCTGCTCGCGCGCCACATCCGTGGTCACCGCCAGGGCGCGTACCCCGTGGCGCTCGATCAGCTCCTCCGCCAGGCGCTCGATCAGCTCCGTGCGCCGGGCGGCCAGGACGACGTCGGCGCCAGACTCGGCGAGGCCGTGCGCGAACTGCTCGCCGAGGCCGACCGAGGCGCCCGTCACCAGTGCCACGCGGCCGTCGAGCCCGTAGTGCGCCATCGCCTAGGTCGGTCCGCCGGGCGGGGGTGGCTTGGCGACCGCGACGGCGGTCGCGGTGCAAACCGTCTCGCCGTTCAGGTTCGCTTCGAAGCGGATCCGCCGTGACGTGCGCCCGGAGCTCTCGAGCGTGGCGGTGACGTCGACCGTGTCGCCGGCGAAGACCGGGCGCCGGAACTGGACGTCCTCATAACAGGCGAGCAGACCCTCGAGCCCGTCGTTGGCCAAAAGGAGCGCGGTGCCGGCGTCGCCGAAGAGGCCGAGGACCTGCGCGCCCGAGACCAGGCCGCCGGCGTAGTGCACGTCCTGCTGGGACATGAAGACCCGGAGGCTGGCCGACTTGGACACGATGGCGACGTTATCCGCGGTCGCTCGTGACGGCTGCCACCACAGTGGCGCAAACGCCGCGCAGCACCTGCGCCACCCTCGCCATAGCCCCTCGGGCCGCCGAGGTCGAAGCTTGCGAACGTGGTGGAAACGACCTCGATGACTCGCTTGAGCGCCCCCCGGGCCAGGGCCGGCGGCCGGTAAGGAACTGTGTTCCGGCTCGCCGCACGCCGCGCCCGGAAAGAGATCGATCCTGCCCTGCAGCCACGCGAGGGGGCCATCCTCAGCTTGCGCGGAGTGACCGCCAAGTACGGCGCCACGACCGCGATTCGCGACATCTCCCTCGACGTGATGCCGGGTGAGATCGTCACCATCCTCGGCGCCAACGGGGCCGGCAAGACCACCTGTCTGAACGCGGTCATGGGGTTGGTGCCCCCGGCCCAGGGTCACGTCTTCTTCGCGGGAGAGGACATCGTCGGGCGCTCGCCGGAGTCGATCGTCGGCCACGGCATCGCGCTCAGCCCCGAGGGGCGGCGTGTCTTCGGCAAGCTCACGGTCGAGGAGAACCTCCGGATCGGCGCCGGGCTGAAGGGCCAGTCGAAGGTGGCCGAGCGGCTGGTCGAGGTGATCGAGTTGTTCCCGGTCCTCGAGCGCAAGCGCGGCGACTTCGCCGGTCTCCTCTCCGGCGGTGAGCAGCAGATGCTGGCGATCGGGCGGGCCCTGATGAGCGGGCCGCGGCTGCTCCTGCTCGACGAGCCCTCGCTGGGGCTGGCGCCGATCGTCGTCTCCACTGTCTTCGAACTGATCGAGCGGCTGCGCGAGCGCGGCATCACGATTGTCCTGGTCGAGCAGAACGTCGACCGGGCGCTGAAAATCGCCAACCGCGGCTACGTGCTCGGCACCGGCCGCATCCAGCTCTCGGGCGATGCCCATGAGCTGCGCGAAGGCTCGGCGGTCGAGGAGGCCTATCTCGGGCTGGGGGTGGCGACATGACCGACGTCGCGCAGCAATTGATCAACTGGCTGACCCTGGGCGGGATCTACGCCCTGCTAGCGCTCGGGATCGCGATGGTCTTCAGCATCCTCGGGCTGATCAACTTCGCCCACGGCGAGCTGGTCACGATCTCCGGCTACAGCATGGTCGCCCTCGTTTCCCTGGGGGTGCCCTGGGCCCTGATCATCCCTCTCTCCGTCCTCGCCGCGATGGTCGCCGCGGTGATGATGGAGCGGGTCGTCTTCCGGCCATTGCGCACGGCGCCGGTCAGCGCCCTCCTGCTCGCCTCGCTGGCCCTCAGCATCGTGATCCAGAACATCTTCTTGCTCTTCGTCGGCGCGCGGCCGAAGGCGATCGACTTTCCGACCTGGACCAGCTCGAACTTCCACCTCGGCGGCGTCGTCATCCAGTGGATGGACGTCGCCACCTGGGTGGTCACCGCCGTGGTGCTGTTCGGCGTGCTCCTCTTCCTCAAGCACTCGGTGCGCGGCCTGGCGCTGCGGGCTGCGGCTGAGGACTTCCAGACCACGCGGCTGATGGGGATCCGCGCCAGCGGGGTGATCCGCGGCGCCTTCGCCGTCTCCGGCCTGCTGGCCGGGGTAGCGGCCTTCTTCTTCCTCGCCACCGCTTCGCTGGTCGGCCCCGGAACCGGCTTCATCCCGCTGTTGAACGGCTTCATCGCGGCGGTGATCGGCGGCCTCGGCAGCCTCTCCGGCGCGGTGCTGGGCGGCTTCGTGCTCGCCGGCCTCAACGTCTTCTTCCAGCTCGTCCTGCCCGACAGCCTGTTGCCGTTCAGCGAAGCGATCGTCTTCGGCTTCGTGATCCTGGTCCTGCTCGCCCGGCCCAACGGCCTGATGGCGGCCCGCTCGGTGGCGGTGGAGCGCGCATGAGCGGCGTCGCGCAGCGCTCGCGCCTGGCGGCCCTGATCGGCGACCGTTGGTACCTGCGCGGCTTCCTCGGCGCCGCCTTCCTGGCGCTGCTGCTGACCGTGGTGATCGTCTGGGTCCAGGAGGGCGGCTCGGCCACCGACCAGCGGGTCGCCCTGACCTTCCTGGTCAACCTCGTCGCGGTCATCGGGCTGCAGACCTTCATCGGCAACTCGGGCGTAATCAGCTTCGGGCACGTCGCCTTCATCGGGCTGGGCGCGTACTGCTCCGCCCTGCTGACGACCCCGCCGGAGACCAAGGAACTGACCACGCTGATCTCCAACGCTCCGGGCTTCCTCCTGCACGCCGAGATGAGCTTCCTGCCGGCGACGCTCGTCGCCGTCGCCTTCGTCGCGGTCTTCGCGGGGCTGGTCGGCATCGTCTTCGTGCGCATGAGCGGGGCGGCGGCGGCGATTGGGACCCTCAGCCTCCTGATCGTCGTCCGCGTCGTCCTCGGCAACTGGGAGCAGGTCACGCGCGGGCCGAAGACGTTCTTCGGGGTCCCCGCCTACACGACCGTCTGGTGGGCCCTGGGTTGGGCAGTGGTCGCGATCATCGTCGCGCGGCTGTTCCGCGAGTCCGGCATCGGCCTGCGCCTGCGGGCGAGCCGAACCGACGAGCTGGCGAGCGCCGCCGTCGGGGTCGACATCAAGCGGGCGCGCTGGTTTGCCTGGGTCCTGAGCGCGATGATGGCCGCCGTCAGCGGCGCCCTCTACGCGCACCTGATCCTCGCCTTCGCGCCGCAGCAGTTCTACCTCGATCTGACCTTCACCCTGATCGTGATGGCGATCGTGGGGGGGACCAGCGTCTCCGGCGCCGTGATCGGCGCCGCCGGGATCAGCCTGGTCCAGGAGGTCCTGCGCCGCGGCGAGAGCGGGTTCGCGCTCGGCCCGATTCAGATCGATGAGGCCTTCGGCCTGACCACGCTCGTGCTCGGCCTGCTTGTTCTCGCCACCGTGATCCTCCGTCCCGGAGGCCTGCTGGGCCGCTGGGAGCTGGACGAGTTGTTGGCGCGGGCGTGGCGTCGCATACCCCGCAGTGGGGGAGGCGCCGCACCGCCCGCCGGAGTAGCCGATGCCGCTGCGGGAGGGCCCCCAGCGGGCGT
>DASSFS010000074.1:0-4979 GCA_035694165.1 Solirubrobacterales bacterium
GCGAGTTCGCCCTGATCCTGCTTGACCTCGACGGCTTCAAGGCGGTCAACGAGCGCCTCGGACACCTTCAGGGCGATCGGCTGCTGGCCGAGATCGGCGCCGCGCTCAGCGATGAGGTGCGGGCCGAGGACTCTGTCTTCCGCCAGGGAGGGGACGAGTTCGCCGTGATCGTCCCCGAGGCCAATGCGGAAGAGGCGGAGGAAGTCGCCGCGCGGCTGCGAGCGCGCATCGCTCGCCGCGGTTTCGGCACCGACGAGCAATGGCCTGTCTCAGCCGCCTGTGGCTTCGCGATGTTCCCGGTCGACGGGGTCGCCGCCGACGACCTCCTCACTTTCGCCGACGCCGACCTCTTCACGGCGAAGCGCGACGGCCGCGCCGTTTAGATCGAGCCACTCAGAATTGACAAAGATGTGACAAACAGAGCGTCACGCGTCGCAACTTTTTGTCTACGGTGTCATTATGGAGGCGATGAGGGAAGCATGAACCGACGACCGGCTCGACTACCTGAACCACCGGGTCGACGACGGGTTCAAGACGGCGGATCGGCGCTTCGAAGAAGCCGAGAAGCAGGTCGACCAGCGGTTCGAGCAGGTTGATGAGCGGTTCAAGCAGGTCGACCTGCGGTTCGAGCAAATCGACCGGCGATTCGATCAGGTCGACCATCGGTTCGATCGTGTCGAACGTGAGTCAGAGCGGCGTTTCGACAAAGTCGACGCCGAACTCGCCAGACTCAACGATCGCTTCGACGCCTTTCATCGGACGATGATTCAGTTCGGCACGGCGCTGATGGTGGTTCTGATCGGGATCCTGGCTACGCGGATCTAGCGCGGCTCAGCCGATGGCGGAGGCGCCGCCATCAGCTCGACCCGGTGGCCGCCGGGGGCGATCGCATGGGCGCGGGGTGCGCCCCAGTGTTCGCGTCCGGGGCGGGTCTCGAAGCCGCGCTCGTGCAGGCAGGCGAGGGTGTCATCGAAGTCCGGCGTCACCACGGCTAGGTGGGCGCGGGGCGGCACGGTCGGCTGCTCCTCGTGCATGAGGTGAACCTGGGTGCCCGCGCGCTCGAGCCAGGTGAAGCCCTCGGCCAGCGCCGGCGGCGGCTCGACCCGCTCGAAGCCGAGCAGCTCGAAGAACTCGACGGCGCGCTCGACGTCGGCGGGGTTCAGCTCGATCCCGACGTGGTGCAGCATCAGAACAAGAGTGACACCAGGGCGGCCGTGACGACGATCGCGGTCGTCCAGGTCACCGCCTCGGCGGTGATTTCCATGTCGAGGCCGTAGGCGTGGGCGATCACCAGCGAGTTGAGGCCCGAGGGCATCGCCGAGAGCAGGCGGTAGGCGGCGGGCAGGTCGATCAGCGGTGCTGCCAGCAGCATCAGCAGTGCGGGAACGACCGCCAGGCGGGTGACGATCGCGACCAGCACTGGCTTCGTCAGCGGCGGTGGCATCGGCAGCTCCCCGTGTTCGGCGTTCTCGGCCAGGGTGGCACCGACGGCGAAGAAGCCAATCGGCAGGATCGCGACGATCAGGACCTGCGAGGCGTCGACCAGCACGTCGGGGGCCAGAGCCTCGGGCGCCAGCAGCCCGGCGATCGCCGCGTACAGAGGTGGGTTGCGGGTGAAGAAGGCGCCGACGCGCTGGCGTGGCGTTTCTCCCGCCTTGGTCCCGAAGGCGGCGCCGACCGCGAACGCGCCGAGCAGCAGACACGGTCCGGTCACGAGGACGTCGTAGAGAACCGCGGTCGAGAGCTCCTCGCGACCGAGCAGCGCCACGGCCAAGGGGTAGCCGAGGTAGCCGGTGTTGACGCTGAGCACCGTGCAGACGACCGCTCCGGTCTGGGGGCGGGTCAGCTTCAGCACCCGGCTCGCCATCCACCAGGCGAAGACGGCGCCGAGCGAGGAGGCAACGATGCCCAGCGCCAGCCCAACGCCGTGGCTGACGTCGATCTCCGCGGCGGCGATGTTGAAGAAGATCACCGGCGGCAGCAGCACGTAGAGCAGCAGCACCAGAGCCCTACGGGCTGCATTCGCCGCACCCAGCGGCCAGCGGCCCTCCGACCATACGCCTACCCCGACGGAGCCGACAATCGCGAAAGTGGTGAGGAGGACTCCCATGGTTGGCCGGCAGTCTGACGGTGCCTGACCAAGCGGGGCTAGGACGCAGGGAGCGTGGCGTGCTCCGCACGCGAGCGACTGAGGACGCCGCCCCGCGCAGCGTCAGGTGCCGTCAGAACAGCGAAGCGCCGGCGCGTTCCGCGAACTCAACCAGCGGCTGCGGGATCACGCCGAAGAAGACGGTGGCTGCCGCGGCCAGTAGTGCTGGGCCGACCAGGTACCAGCGACGGCCGGCTTCCGGATCGACCGGGTCGGCCTCGGGGGCGGCGCCGGCGATCGCCGGGGTCGCGCCTGGCGCGGTCTCCTCGGCGGGCCGCATCCACATCGCCGCCACCACCCGCAGGTAGTAGGCGAGGGAGATCATCGTGCCGACCGCGATGAAGACCGCCAGCCAGGTGTAGTCGCCTTCGACCAGGGCCTCGATCAGGTAGAGCTTGCCGATGAAGCCCGCCGTCGCCGGTAGCCCGGCCAGGGCCAGCATCGAGATCGTCAGCGGCCAGGCCAGCAGCGGCCGCTCCTGGGCGAGGCCCTGGACGGAGCGGATCGAGTCGCCGAAGGGCGTTTCGCGCTCGCGGGCGACGATCACAGCGAAGGCGGCGAGGTTCATGAAGACGTAGGCGGCGAGGTAGAAGACGAGCGCGTTGACGCCTGACTCCGAGGCGACGACGACTCCACCGAGGATGTAGCCGGCCTGGGCGACGCCGGAGTAGCCCAAGAGGCGCTTCAGCGAGTCCTGGCCGAGGGCGCCGACATTGCCGACGACGATTGAGACCGCGGCCAGGACCGCCAGCGCCGGCTGCCACTCCTGCGACTGCGGTCCCAGAGCGACGTCGAAGAAGCGGATGAAGACCGCGAAGGCAGCCGCCTTCGTCGCCACCGCCATGAAGCTGGTGATCGGCGTCGGCGCTCCCTCGTAGACGTCGGGCGTCCACTGGTGGAAGGGGGCGATCGAAGTCTTGAAGGCGAGCCCGACGGCGGCCATCGCGATCCCGATCAGGATCAGCGGGTCGCCCAGCATGCCGTTGTGGGCGATGCCCCTGGCGATCCCCTCGAACCCGGTCGAGCCGGTGCCGCCGTAGAGGAAGGCCATCCCGTAGAGCAGCGTCGCCGAGCCGAGCGAGCCGACGATCAGGTACTTGAGCCCGGACTCGAGCGAGCCCTCCTGGCGCAGGTTGGTGGCGCAGAGGATGTAGAGCGGGATCGAGAGGATCTCGATCGCGACGAAGAAGGTGATCAGGTTCTGCGCCTGCGCCAGCAGGACCATTCCCAGCACCGAGCCGAGCAGCAGCGCGTGGTACTCGCCGCTGCCGGCCTGCTCGACGGCGGACTCGCGAGTCGAGAGCAGGACGCAGAAGCCGGCGGTAAGGATGACGATCAGCGAGATCGAGATCGCCAGGTCGTCGAGCCGCAGGGCGCCGGTGATCAGCTCGATGTTTTCGCCCCATTGCCAGATCAGCAGGCCAGCGGTGGTGGCGAGCGTAACCATCGTCAGCAGCGGCGCCATCCGCTTCGTCGGCTTGAAGACGGCCGAGAGCAGGACCACGCAGAGCCCGACCGTGAGCGCGATGATCGGCGAGATGCCGGCGTAGTCGATGGCCGGCTCGTTGAAGTTCATGGTGCGGGTATCCGTTCGACGCCTGCTTGCGACTGAATGATGCGTTTGGCCTGCTCTTCGGTGAGCACGAGTTGTCCTTCGGGCCCGACACCCCCGGTTACGCTGGAGATCGTCTGCTGCACGGTCGGGGCGGTGCGGTGGAGGATCAGCTGCGGGTAGAGGGCGAGGCCGACGATGCAGAGGACCAGCGGCGCCAGGACGAGGCCGTCGCGGAGGCTGATCTCACGCGAGGCGATCCCGTCGGGCTGGCGGTTGTGCATCGTCTGCTGGTAGAGCCGCAGCGCGTAGTAGGCGGACATCGCGACGCCGCTGATGGCGATGAAGGCGAAGACGATCTTGGCCTGGAAGAGGGCGTTGAGGATGTAGAACTCGCCGATGAAGTTGGCCGATCCCGGCGTCGCCAGGGTGCCGAGGACGACGATCAGGAACAGCGCCGCCAGCACCGGGGCCCGCACCGCCATTCCGCCCATCTCGCGGATGTTCTCGGTCCGCGACCGCTCGAACAGGATCGCGATGATGATGAAGGTCGGCCCGACGACCAGGCCGTGGTTGACCATCTGCAGGATTGCGCCGTCGGCGCCATCGGCCCGCAGGGCGAAGATCCCAGCGGTGATGAAGCCCAGCTGGGCGACCGAGGAGTAGCCGGCGATCAGCCGCACGTTGGTCTGGGTGAAGGCCATCACCGATCCGTAGAGGATCGAGGCCAGGGCGATGACCAGGATCACCTCCTGGAATTCCACGCTGGCGTCGGGGAAGAGCGGCAGCACGATCCGCAGGAAGCCGTAGGCGCCAACCTTGGCCAGGACGCCGGAGAAGACCACCAGGACCGCCAGTGGCGCCGCCCGGTAGGCGTCGGGCATCCAGCCGTGCAGCAGAAAGGCCGGCATCTTGACCAGGAAGGCGGCGGCGAAGAACCAGAAGATCCAGCGCTGGCTCTCGACGCCGATGCCCTGCTGCTGCAGCTCGGCGATCGAGAAGGTGAGGTGGCCGCCGTCGGCGGAGATGATCGCCGCCGCCACCGCTCCGACCAGCATCAGCAGCGAGCCGATCAGGGTGTAGATCATCATCTTCAGCGTCGCCGCCGCGGCGGTCGGGCCGTCCTCCCGATCGCTGCCCCAGGAGCCGAAGAGGAAGTAGAACGGGACCAGCATGAAGTCGAAGAAGAGGACGAAGAGCAGCAGGTCCTGAGCCAGGAACGAGCCCAGCGTCGCCGTCTCGGCGACCAGCATCAGGAAGAAGAAGAGCTGCGGTCGG
>DASSFS010000075.1:0-52457 GCA_035694165.1 Solirubrobacterales bacterium
TGAATCGCTTGGTGGCTGACGCCTCAGGCGTTTGCGGCGCGGCTCCATGCTGAGTACCGGGACACCCCCACCGGCACCCTCCCCCAACAGCTCTCGTTAGACGCCGATCCGCGAGACCGCAAATGACCGCGATATAGGCGGTCTGTTGCGGTCTCGGTGAATCAGCTGGTTCTCCGGGACGCTGGCGTTAGGAGGGACGGTGTCCCCCGACCGACCGGCGTCCGGCAGCTCTGTGTGGTGGAGGGGGTGGGGTGCCCCTTCCAGACACTCAACATCGAGCCATAGCGAGATGTGTCTGGGGAGGGCCTCCCGTCCCCCTACTGGTGTGGCCGGGCCATGCGTCGGTGGTCCAGAGCCTCCTCGAGGACCGAGGGCTCGACGCCTTGCTCGAGCGCGACCTCACGCAGCGAGCGGCCGGACTCGGCGGCGGCCTTGACGATGTCGGCGGCGCGGTCGTAGCCGATGTGGGGGTTGAGCGCGGTTGCCGTCGCCAGGGTGGACTCGGCGTGGCGGGTGGTCATCTCCTCGTTGGCCTCGAGCCCGGCGACGCATTTCTGGTCGAGCAGGCGCGAGGCGGAGGCGAGCAGCTTGATCGAGTCGAGCAGGTTGCGGGCGATCAGCGGCACCCGCACGTTGAGCTCGAACTGACCCTGGCTGCCGGCGACGGTGATCGCGCCGTCGTTGCCGATCACCTGGGCGGCGACCTGGATCACGACCTCCGGGATCACCGGATTGACCTTGCCGGGCATGATCGAGGAGCCCTTCTGCAGCTCCGGCAGCCGCAGCTCGGCAAGGCCGGCGCGGGGGCCGGAGCCCATCAGGGCCAGGTCGTTGGCGATCTTGTTCAGGGAGACGGCGTAGACCTTGAGCGCGCCCGAGAGCTCGACCAGGGAGTCGCGGTTGCCCTGCGCCTCGAAGGCGTCGAGCGGCCCGGAGATCTCCAGGCCGGTATCGGCGGCGAGCTTCTCGCGCACCTTGGCGGCGAACTCGGGGTGCGTGTTGAGGCCGGTGCCCGTGGCGGTGCCGCCGAGCGGGATCTGGCCGACCCGGCGCAGCGTCGCCTCGACCCGCTGGATCCCGAGCCGGACCTGGGCCGCGTAGCCGCCGAACTCCTGGCCGAGGGTGACCGGGACCGCGTCCATCAGGTGGGTGCGGCCGGCCTTGACGACGTCGGAGAAGGTCTCCGCCTTCCGCTCCAGCGCCGCCTCCAGTGCGCCCATCGCCGGCAGCAGATCGTGGGTGACCTGGTCCAGCGCGGCCAGGTGTACGGCGGAGGGGAAGACGTCGTTGGAGGACTGGCCCATGTTGACGTGGTCGTTGGCGTGGGCGCCGTCGCCGGCGAGGTTGGCGAGCACCTCGTTGGCGTTCATGTTGGAGGAGGTACCGGAGCCGGTCTGGAAGACGTCGACCGGGAACTGGTCGTCGTGCTCGCCCTCGCCGACGGCCTTGCCGGCCTCGGCGATCCGCTCCGCCAGGTCGCCATCGAGCAATCCCAGCTCGCCGTTGACCTCGGCCGCGGCGGCCTTGACCCGGCCCAGCCAGCGGACCACCGGCACCGGCACCGGCTGGCCCGATACGGGGAAGTTGTCAACGGCTTTGGTGGTCTCGCCACCCCAGAGCTGCTCAGTCAAGTCGGGCCTCCATCGAAGATCGGTCGGGGGTGCGAAGGGTATTGCCCGGGGATGGATTAGGGTGCCCTAACTAACCTTTGAGGACCCGAGAGGAAGCCATGAAGCCAGGAGATCCTGTTAGCGAAGGCGCCGAGCGCGCCATCGACCACCTCAACGAGGACCACGACGACGCCTTGCTGGAGATGGCGCAGGCGCTTGGGGGCCGCCCGGAGGCGACCGCCGCTCGCTGCGTCGATGCTGACCGCACCGGCCTCGACCTCGTCGTCCAGACTCCGAACGGCGAGGCCGAGGTGCGGGTCCTCTATGACGAGCCGATCGAGGCCCCCGAGGGCCTGCGCAAGGCGACCGTGATGCTGGCCCAGAAGGCCCGCGCCGAGCTCGGCATGGAGCAGCGGCCGGTCTCGGCCGAGTAGCGCCTCAGCGTCTACCCGGCCCGACCAGCGCGTTCTTATCGGCGCGTTTGCCTGGCGCGCCGCTCCTGCTTGACCGTGCAGTGCACGGTCGGTTTGTCGGCCTGGTTCCTGCGGACCTTGCAGGCCAGGGTGGCGTTGCGCCCCGGATGTCCGCGCGGTCCGCGCTCGCCCTGCGGGCCGCGCGCCCCCGTTTTGCCGGCCTTGCCGGGGCTGCCCGGCGCTCCGGTGGCGCCTGCGGGGCCCTGCTCACCATCCGCTCCGTTCGCGCCAGGTACCCCGTCTGCGCCGCCGGCTCCGGCAGAGCCGGTCTCACCTGGGTCTCCGGCCGGACCGGTCGGGCCAGTCGGCCCCTGCTGGGTGCTCGGGTTGGTGCCGATCCGCAGGGCGACGACGTCGCCAAACCCGACCGCCTGCTCGGCGGCCACCGTCTCGGCGCCGCGGTCGAGCCGCAGCAGCCAGACCTCGTCGTCGTTCTCCGGGCTGACTTCGTTAATGGCGGCGACCCGGCCCTCGCTGACCTCGAATGAGTCGACGCAGCCGCTTGGGCTCGAGGCCGCCTCCGCGGCTGCGAGCACCTCGGGCAGCGTCGCCGCGGCGGGCGCGAGCGCCTTGCAGATCCGCACGTTGCCGCTGCCGTGGCCGATTGCGATCACGTGGGGCACCGGCGTCCCAGCGGCTACGGCCGGAGGCGGCAGCACTCGGGGCTCGTCGGGGTCGAGCGGCTGCGGGGGCGCCGCGGTGAAGGCGCCACCGGCGATCGCCCGCAGCGCGTCCTGGGTCGTGTAGACGCTGGCGCCGAAGCCCGACTGGTACTCGAAGCCGCCGGCTTCGGGCCCGGCCTGGACCTGCGCGGCGAGCAGGAAGTCGACCGCGGTCTTGCCCGAGGCCGTGGTCCAGGCCGTGGACTGCGGGTCGATCCCGCAGGCGTTGAGGCCGCTGACCACCCAGCCGTTGGTGTCGGCGTTGGGTCCCCAGACGTAGTCGATCGCGCCGCTCGCGTCGACCAGCAGACCGCGCAGGAAGCCCAGCCCCTCAGCGACGTCAGGGTCATACGCCGGCAGCCCGGCCGCGCAGAGGGCCGCGACCGCCGCGCCGGTCATTTCCGGGTCGCCCGCTGTCGCCCGCGCCGCCGGGGTCAGCGCGGCGGGGAAGTTCCAGCCCCCATCGTCGTGCTGGTTGCGACGCAGGAAGGAGACGAGCGGGTCGAGGGCCCAGCCGGGAAGGCCGGCGGTCTTCATCGCCAGCAGGCCGAAGACGGTGTTGTTGGTGCTCGCTTCGCCAAAGCTGCCGATCGCCGGGTTCCAGCGTCCGGCCAGCTGCGCCGGCTGGTTGGAGGTGGTGGAGAGGCGGGCCGGGTCGAGGCCGGCGGCGCGGGCGACGAGGACGGCGCGGGCGTAGTCGACTGCGGCGCCTGCCGGCGGGTCTTCGGCCCAGCTCGGTTCGGTGTATTCGGCGAGCAGGTAGTCGCGCAGGCTCGGGTCGCTCGCGGTCGGGCCCCGCAGGTCGGCGGAGCTGACCCCGGCGGCAGCCAGGGCGGTCGCCGACCAGTCGCCGCCGAAGCCGGGCACGGCGCCGGTCGCGGCTTCCTGCTGCAGGCCGAGGTAGTCGACCGCTTTGTCGATCGCGGCGTCAATTTCGACCTGGCTCGACGTCGCGCCGGCGCTGGCCGGGAGCAGGCCGAGAGAGAGAACTGCGGCGCAAAGCACGAAGGTACGTCTGAAGGAGACTGCTCGCATCCTTGGACCCCTTTCCTCGAGGGCTGGTGGAGGGATCGGAGGGAGGTCTCCTGGCTTCCGAACTCTCTCGCCGCGCCTTCCCAGCCGAAGCCAGTGACTGCACGGTGTGCGTGCGGCGAGCTCTTCTCGGTCACAGTGGCGGGCCCGCGCCGGACTTGCACCGGCTTCCCCGTCCACCGATCCGTGGATTGTCTTTGGGCCGGGCAATCTAGCGGAGGCCGGGTCAGCCGGAGCTTTCTCCGCCGCTCGCGCCTCTAGGTTGGTCGCGTCATGCGGTGAGGGAACCCGGTGCGAATCCGGGACTGACGCGCAACGGTGATGGGCGGAGGCGCTCCTGTGACCTCCCGGCCCGAGTCCGAATGCTCTCCGTCTGACACACACATACAGAACCCCTGTTTCGCGAACGGACGGAAGGAGTTCCTCTAATGCGTTACCTGACCTGCCGGTTGGCGCTCTGCGCCGCCGCACTCACCGCACTGCTGGTGCCCACCGTGGCATCGGCGACGGCGACCCCGGAACAAGTCACCGCGGCCGCCAGCAAAGGCATGACCTACCTCAAAGGCCTGCAGAACACCGAAACCGGAGCGATCTCCGGCTTCGGCGGCGACTGGGCGCTGACCGCGTTCGCCGCCAACAACGTTGCCCCCGCCGACGTCAACAAAGGGGGCAAGGCGAACACCGATATGCGCAGCTGGTACGAAGGACAGGTCGGCGTCTTCAGCTGGCCGGGGGCCGGTGCCGCCGCCACCGACTTCGAGCGGGCGCTGCTGCTCGCCTACGCGGCGGGGATCGACCCGGCGCGGGTTTCCAAACGCCAGAACCTGATCGCCAAAGTCGCCTCCTACTATCAGCCATCCGAACCCGGTTACTACGGCGCCACCTTCAACGCCACCGTGTTTGGGCTGCTCGCCCTGGCCAACGCGAAAACGACCGGTGGCGTTCAGCGCGTCCCTCAGGTCGTGCTTGACGGGGCGATCGCGGCGGTCCGCGCCAACCAGCACAACGACGGTGGCTGGACCTGGGTCAAAGCTGCGGGCAATGAAGAAGCGTTGGCGCAGCCGTCCGAACCCGACATGACCGGGGCGGCGATGGCGGCGCTCTGCAACGCCGGCGTGGGCAAAACCGACGGTGCGATCGTCGACGCGAAGAACTACTTGGCTTCGATCTTCGTCGGCGCTAGCGGTGCGTTCGAATCGGAATTCGGCGCCAACACCGACGCCAACGGCTGGGCGGTCAGCGGGCTGAAAGCCTGCGGCATCGAACCGCAGGGGGCGGAATTCACCGGCCCGGGGGCGAAATTCAACACCCCGCTCAACTTCCTCATCTCCCAGCAGCTGGGGAGTGGCGCCTTCCGGTACCCGACCTCGGGCAGCAGCGCCAATCTCTACTCCACCCAGAACGCGGTGCGGGCGCTCGGCAGCGGCGGCTTCACCGCGACCCCGCCGACGCCGAAAAGCGGCCCGCAGTGGAAGGGCGTGACCGAATTTGCCACCGGTGGGGCGGAAACCGCGCAGCTGGCGTTGATCGTCAACGACGGTGTCTCGGCGCTGAAGGTCTGCATGGTCTCGCTGGCTCCGGGGGCGACGACCACGACCCTGGCCACGGTCCTCAACGCGGCCGTTGTCGCAACCACTCCGAGCGGCTGCGTGACCGGGTTTCTGCCTGGCGGCGGCGAAGGTGCGATCACCCAGATCAACGGCTATCCGGCGGTTCCGGCCGCGGAATGGGAGATCTCGATCGACGGCGGGGCCGAAGCCCAGGCCAAACGCAGCACGCCGATCAAAGTCGGCGACACGATCTACCTGAAGTACTGAGCGCCAGGCTCATCCTCGGGAGCCGCTTCGCGGCGGCTCCCGAGGGGTGGGCTAGACTGGCCGCCAAACCGAGGATCGGTGGACAGGGAAGCCGGTGTGAATCCGGCGCGGTCCCGCCACTGTGACCGAGCGAGAAGCCCGCCGCACGCCAAGCGGCAGCCACTGGCCGAGAGGCCGGGAAGGCGCGACGGGAAGGCTCGGGAGCCAGGAGACCTCCCTCCGATCCATTCACGTCGATCGCCCTCGCGGAAAGGGGCTGAGGCATATGCGCACCATCCTCGCGACGCTCGCTGTCGCCACCACCATCGTCACCGCCGGCGTGCCGGCGGCCGAGGCCGCTCCGGCCGCCGTCAACGTCCGGATCGAGGGCGAGACGGAAACTCTCTTCGAGGGCCCGGTCCTGACCGATGGCCACAACGTCAGGGCGTCCTCGGATACGAAAGCGCCTGAGGGGGGGCGCCGCTGCAACGGGCTCAACAACAGCCAGAACCCGCTGCCGGGGCCGACCCCGACGGCTGCCTCGGTCGACGCGATGAGCATCCTCGACCTCGACTTCGACGGCCAGTGGTACGCGGAACCGTTCGAGGACTACTTCATCAAGCGCTGGGGCCCGGACGCCCAGGACGACGCCGAGGCCGAGTACTGGGGCGTGGTCGTCAACAACGTCTTCACCAACGTCGGTGGCTGCCAGTACCAGCTGGACGGCGGCGACGAGGTGCTCTGGGTCTACGACGCCTTCGACGGCCGCCCACGGCTGGCGCTGTATCCGGCGGACTACTCGGCCGGCGCCGCGCCCTTGACCGCGAGCGTCGAGCTCGGCCAGCCCTTCGAGGTCGAGGTCGAAGACTGGGGCGACTACAACGAGGGGGCGCCACCGGCGTCCCCGCAGCGCACCGGGGCGGAGTCCTACGAAGGGGCCGAGGTGGCGCCGGTGGTGACCGGCTCCGGCGGCTTCGAGGCGATCGATTCCGATGACCCGGCCACCGAGGTCACCGACGAGGACGGCCTGGCCGCGATCGAGTTCGCCGAGGTGGGGTGGCACCGGATCAAGGCCACGGATATCGCGCTCGGGGGTGAGGAGACGGCGGTTCGCTCCAATCGCCTCGACGTCTGCGTCTACGAGGTCGCGCCGAGTGAATGCCCACCGCTGCCGGCGGACGACCAGGTGCGCACTCCGCCCGCTCCGGAGGAGCCCGAGGACCCGGGCGAGCCACAGGACCCGGGCGAGCCTGAAGAGCCGGACGAGCCGGGAGACGATCCGCCGACCGGCGACGGTGGAAAGGGCGGTTCCGCGGCCCAGCCCTCACCCGCTGCGGCGATCGTGGCCGCTCTTGACCCGTCGGACCCGGTCCGGCTGCAGCCCGCCCGCCTCGATCGCAGCCGCATCTCCCAGGGCCTGGTCAAGGTGAGCTGGCGGGAGCTCGACGCCGGCCCCGGAATCGCCAGGTGGACCGTCTCGTCGCAGACGCTCGGGCGCGAGGGCGCCCGCTACCTGAAAAGGGCGAGCGGCAGGAGCGGCACCGAGGCGACCCTACGCCTTCCCGCCGGCGCCAGCTACCGGCTGCGCCTGACCGTCACCGACGTCCTCGGTCGCACCACCACCACCGCGCTCGGCAGGGTCCAGGTGCCGGACTAGGCCGTGCGCCGTTTCGTCGCATCCGTGGTTCTTAGCGCGATGCTCCTCGCGGCCTCCGCGGCCGCGGCGATCAGCCCCACCCACCAGGCGACCCTCGACCGGACCGTCCGCTACCTGCAGGAAGCCCAGCAGAGCAACGGCGGCTTCGGCGGCTCCGGGGAACCGAGCCAGATCACCAGCGCCTGGACCGCGCTGGCGCTGGCGGCGGTCGGGATCAATCCCCGCGACCAGGCGCGGCCCGGCGGGGTCGACGTGCACTCCTACCTGGTGTCCCACTACCGGCAGGGGATCGAAGAAAGCGAGTGCGCGCCGATCGCCTGCACGACCACCTTTGAGCGCGAACTGATGGTCGTCAACACCGCCGGAACCGACCCACACGACTTCGGCGGGGTAGACCTGGTGCGGGAACTGCTCGACCGTGTGCGCCCGGACGGGTCGTTCCCGCACGTGCCCGGCGGGCAGCCTGGGGTCAACGACACGATCTTCGCGATCTTTGCCCTCGCCCTGGTTGGCGAGGCCGCCGCCCGGGCGGCGATCCCGCCGGCCGCCGACTGGATCGAAACCGCGCAGCTCGATAACGGAGGCTGGGCCTGGGGCGCCACCAGCACGCGCGACGAAGTCGACATGACCGGGGCCGCGATCCAGGCGCTGGTCGCCGCCGGCCGCGCAGGGAGCGATGCGGTGCAGGAGGGCATTGCCTACCTGCGCGCGGCCCAGAACGGAGATGGCGGCTTCCCCGAATTTCCCGGCAACCCGGAATCGAACGTCGCCTCGACCGCCTGGGCGGTGCAGGCGATCTGGGCGGTGGGCGACAACCCGGAAGCCTGGGGTATCGGGCCCGGCGAGGCGACCGAGGAAGCCCCGAGGGCCAGCCCCGGCCTGCCGGCCAAAGAACCGCTCGACTACATGGAATCGCTGCAGGAACCCGACGGACACATCCGCTGGAAACGCAGCCAGGATCTGAACGGCGTCTGGATGACCGCCTACACGACGCCGGCCTTCGCCGGCCACTACTGGCCAATTCCGTTCGTGCCCCTCGCCGTCGTTCCGCCGTCGGTGCAGCCAGCCCCGGGCGACGACGATGCGGGTGTTATCGCCGGCGGCGGGGGCAGGGGGGCGCCGCTGTTCAGCCGCCCTAAGCCCCAGAGCCGGGGGCGGACGCCGGGTGGGGCGCGGGTGATCGGCGACGAGGGAGCCCGGCCGACCAACCACAGCGGGTCGCGGCGCGGCGACAACGCGCTCCAGCCCGCCGGTATCGCCGAGCGGGAACCCAGCGCCGCCGAGGTCTCTTCTGCGGCGCCACCGGCGGTCGTCGGCACCACCGAAGCGAGGTCCAGCACGACGGGGGGCGGCAACGGAGGATCTCCGGCGGCGGCTGACCAGGGGTCCCGCGGCAAGGGTTCGGGAGGCGGCGGTGAGGAAGCCGGCGAGGAGGTCACCGGTCTCGTGGTCGGGTCCCCCGGCGCTCCCTTCTTCGGCGCGCCTGGCCTGCGCGGCGAGCCGGCTGACGACGGCAACGGGTTCTGGACGGCGCTCGGGATCGGCGCCGCGGCGCTGCTGGCCGGGCTGCTCGGAGCGCGGGCAGAGCGCCGCCGCCAGGAGACGCTGCCGGGAGTGCCGGCGTGATCGCCGCGGCCGCGATCGATCTCGGCGATGCGCTGGCGGAGATCGCCACCGCGCTCCAGGTCCCGGTCCTGATCGCCGCGATCCTCGCCCTGGTCTTCTGCGCGCTCGAGGTCGGCCGCTTCGGCGCCGAGCTCTGGCGCCGAAGCGTCCGTGCCCGCCACGTCGACCTCGCCGAACTGACGGCGCGGGCGCTCGCCGATCCCCAGCACGCCGGCTACTACGCTCACAGCGCACCCGGTGCGATCGCCGCCACGGCCCTGAACGAGCTCGCGACCGCGCCCGGCGCCGACCGCGCCGTCACCACGGAGCGGGCGCTCTCGCGCTACGAGCTCGCGGTGCAGCGCCGCCTCGACCGGACCCGGCTGCTGGTCCGGGTCGGTCCCGCCGTCGGGCTGATGGGGACCCTGATCCCACTGGCGCCGGGCCTCGCCGCGCTCGGTCGCGGCGACGTCGCCCTGCTCGCCGAGAACCTGCGCGACGCCTTCGGTGCCACCGTGATCGGCCTGCTGGTCGGCACCGTCGCCTTCGCCCTGACCCTGGCCCGGACCCGGATGTACACGGAAGACCTGACCGCCCTCGAGCAGGGCTCCGAAGCGCTGCCGCCACAGCCCCACGCAGCGCCATTGGCGAGAGCCGGCGCATGAGCCGGATCGGGCTCGGCCGTCACGGCCGGATCGAAGCCGACGCCGGCGATCCCCTCGACGGCCTCGTCAACCTCTTCGACATCGGCATCGTCCTCGCCGTCGCCTTCCTGATCGCCGGCCTGACCCTCACCGTCGACCCCAGCGGCAAGATCGAGCGCCGCGGGGGCGGAGCCGAGGCCAAGGTCCGCGTCCTCCCCGATCCCTCTGGCGACAAGCGCGCCAGCGGCCGCGGCCAACCGGTCGGCACCGCCTACCGCCTAGCCGACGGCCGCCTGGTGATCGTCTCCCCAAACAACCCGCCGATGGGCCGATTAGTTGAGCCTGGCTCAACTTATCGGCCCATCGGCCGCTTAGCCGTTGGCGTGGCCGGCGTCGAAGCCGCGCTCGTACGTCTGCAGGAAGGCCGGTGGGAGCGGCTCGCGACCGGGGGCGTAGCGGGCGGCGATGGCGAGGCGGCGGAGCAGGTCGGCGTGGATGCCTTCGCTGCGATCGGCCCCGCGCTGGGCAGCGCCGATCAGGTAGCCGAGCTGGAGGTTGGCATCGCCGCCGGGGTCGGCCCGCGCCTCGGCGTTGAGCGCGGTCGCCGCTTCGACCATCGCGATGCCGACGGTCGCCAAGTCGCCGCCCTGTTGGTTCTCCGCCAGGCATTCGCTGATCGCCGTCTCGCCGTCTAGCCGCACTTCACCGGGCGCGTCCTCGAGCGCCGTCAGATAGGCCCGCTGCCCTTCCAGGCAGGCAACCGGAGTCGAGGTGTCGCGGCCGCCGCAGCCAGCGGCAAGAGTCACGACAAGCGCGCAGAGGATCACGAGTGACAAACGCATTCCGCACCGGATCCTACGAACGCCGGGGCGTGTCTGAGCTTAGGCCCCCTATAGGGAGGGTTAGGTCAGACACGCCTGGGGTGGTGGTCAGTCGATGCGGGGGGCGAGGCCGCCGCTGCGGACGGTGGAGACGCCGCCGGAGGAGCCGGGCTGGGGTTTGGGAGCTGCACGGCGAATCTTGCGCGGTTTTTCGCCGCCGGTTTCGGAGGGGACGATGGGGCCGACGGCGAAGACTTCGACCCATTCGGCCAGCTCGAACTCGGCCGCGACGGCGTGGTTCCAGGAGAGGTGGAGGTGGTGGCCGCAGCCGTGGCCGGCGTCGCCGTCG
Organism: Solirubrobacterales bacterium; assembly: GCA_035694165.1. Lineage (GTDB taxonomy): Bacteria > Actinomycetota > Thermoleophilia > Solirubrobacterales > 70-9 > VAYN01. The sequence continues at coordinate 10,650 of DASSFS010000075.1, forward strand.
TAGCCGACCCAGCGGAAGGGGGGAGCGGGCTCGCCCTGGACCGGCTCGGCCCAGAGGGCGAGGCGGGTGATCGCCGCCCAGCTGGCGTCGCATTTCGTCCCGCCGCCGACCGGGACGATGTCGACCGCGAGGCCGTTGTAGTGATCGGACCCGTGCGTGTGGCAGTTGTCGCAGCCGGCGTGCTCACCGCTCGGCAGCGGCCCCGAGTAGCCGTCGGTCACATATATGGGGTAGCGCTGGGCGAGCCAGCGCAGGTTGGGAAGAATCCTGCGGTCCACCATGTCGCCGTCTTCGTGCGGGATCGAAGCCGGGATCGGGACGAGCGTGCCGGCGGCGTAGACCGTGCGGGTGGCGGGAGGCGCTGCGCTGGAGGTTGCGGCCCAGCAGAGCAGAGCCGTGCAGGCAAGCGCAATCGCGAGGCCGATGCGCTCGACTCGGTGGCGGAGAGTGACGTGGCGGTGCCTCACTCCCGCCTTATCGAGCCCACCCGCACCGGCCTTGAATCTGGACGGATAGGGTTCGCGGCCATGCCTACGGTCCGCGACGCCACGTTTGACCTCTTCCGCGCCCACGGGATGACGACGATGTTCGGCAACCCGGGCTCGACCGAGCTGCCGATGCTCGCCGACTTCCCCTCCGACTTCCGCTACGTGCTGGGGCTGCAGGAGGCGGTCGTGGTCGGCATGGCCGACGGTTTCGCCCAGGCCTCCGGCAAGACGACCGTGGTCAACCTCCACACCGCGCCCGGCGTTGGCAACGCGATGGGGGCGATCTTCAACGCCCAGGCGAACCACTCGCCGCTGCTGATCACCGCCGGCCAGCAGGCGCGGGCGCAGATCACCCTGCAGGCGAACCTGACCAACCGCGACGCGACCCGGATGCCGCACCCGCTGGTCAAGTGGTCCTACGAGCCGCCGCGGGCCGAGGACGTGCCGCTGGCCCTCGCCCACGGCGCCCACCTCGCCTCGCTGCCCCCGCGCGGCCCCGTCTTCGTCTCGCTGCCGATGGACGACTGGGGAGTCGAGGTCGACGCCGACGACGCCCAGGCCGCGATCGACCGCAGGGTCACGGCCCGCGCGACGGCCGACCCGGAGGCGGTCCGCGCCCTCGCCGCGCAGCTCGACGCCGCCGCCAACCCCGTCCTCGTCGCCGGCCCCGACGTCGATACCAGCGGCGCCTGGGACCTCGGCATCGCCCTCGCCGAGCGCCAGCGCCTGCCGGTCTGGGCGACGCCGGCAACCGGCGGCAACCGGCTCGGCTTCCCGGAGGGCCACCCCAACTTCCGCGGCGTCCTGCCGCCGGCGATCGGCCCGGTCGCGCAGACGCTCGAGGCCCACGACCTGATCGTCGTCATCGGCAGCTCCGTCTTCCCGTACTACCCGTACATCCCCGGCCGCCTGCTGCCGGAGGGGGCGAAGCTGGTCGCGATCACCAGCGACCCCGACGAGGCGGTGCGGGCGCCGATGGGCGATGCGATCGTCGCCGACGTGAAGCTGACCCTGGAGGCGCTGCTGGAGCAGGTCCCGGAGTCGAGCCGCCAGGTGCCGGAGCCGAACCAGCCGCCGCAGGAAATCCCGCCGACCGATCCGCTCAACCCCTCGACCGTCCACACCGCCCTCGGCGAGGTCCTGCCCGAGGACGGCATCGTCGTGCTCGAGTCGCCGACCAGCACTCTGGCGCTGCGCAACCAGCTGCGGATCTCGCGGCCGGGCAGCTACTACTTCGCCGCCGGCGGTGGGCTCGGCTTCGGCCTCTCCGCCTCGGTCGGCGTCCAGCTCGCCCAGCCCGACCGCCCCGTCGTCTGCATCCTCGGCGAGGGCTCGGCCCAGTACGCGATCAGCGCCTTCTGGAGCGCCGTCGCCTACAAGACCCCGGTCACCTTCCTCGTCCTCCAGAACCAGGAGTACGGGATCCTCAAGTGGTTCGCCGAAGCCGAGGGGGTCAGCGGCGCGCCCGGCCTCGACCTGCCCAAGCTCGACGTCGCCTCGGTCGCCGAGGGCTATGGGATCAAGGCCCACCGCACGGGTGACCGCGACGGGGTCCGCGAAGCGCTCTCCAGCGCCCTCGCCTCCTCGCAGCCGGAGCTGGTCGAAGTCCCGGTGACGCCGGGCATGGCGCTCTTCTAAGGTCCCTCGCACGATGGCCCTGCTGGAGCGGAGTCCGCAGTCGCTCGCCCCGCTGGTCGAGGAGCCGGCCGCCGACCGCGCCCCGGACGAGATCGCCGCCGGGATCGCGCAGCCGCTGCGTGGGGAGCTCGAGGCGCTGCTCGGCGCCGACCGCGTCCTGCCCAGCGCCGGCGACATCGTCAAGTACGCCTCCGACGCCAGCCCCTACCGGCTCTTCCCGCGCGCCGTGGTGATGGCGCGCGAGCCCGGCGACGTCGCCAAGGTCCTCGCCTACGGCCGCGAAAAGGGGATCCCGGTCACCTTCCGCGCCGGCGGTACCAGCCTCAACGGGCAGGGCCAGAGCGACGGCATCCTGGTTGACGTCCGCCGCCACTTCGGCGGCGTCGCGGTCGAGCAGGACGGCGAATTCGCCCGGGTCAAGCCCGGCACCGTGCTCGGCCACGCCAACCGCGTCCTCGCCCCGCACGGGCGCAAGCTCGGCCCCGACCCGGCCAGCACCGACATCGCCTGCGTCGGTGGCGTCATCGCCAACAACTCGGGGGGGATGCGCTGCGGCACCACCAAGGACTCCTACTCGACCGTGCGTTCGCTGACCATGGTCCTGCCCTCGGGGACGACGATCGACACCGCTGCCCCGAACGCGGCCAAGCGCTTCGCCGCCGCCGAGCCGGAGCTGGCCGCCGGCCTGACCGCGATCCGCGAGGAGATTCTCGCCGACCCCGAGCTGGCCGACCGCATCCGCCGCAAGTTCGCGATCAAGAACACCACCGGCTACCGCCTCTGCGCCTTCCTCGACGCCGAGGAGCCGCTGGAGATCTTCCGCCGCCTCGTCGTCGGCTCCGAGGGCACGCTCGCCTTCGTCGCCGAGGCGGTCTTCGAGACCGTCCCGCTCCCCGCCCGCACGACCACCGCCTGGGTCCACTTCCCCGACGTCGACCAGGCGATCGACCCGGTCCGCGATCTGGTCGACGCCGGCGCCACCGCGGTTGAGCTGATGGTTGCGCCGGCGCTGATCACCGCCGCCTGGAACATGGTCGGGGCACCGGAGGAGTGGAAAGAGCTGCCGCCGGAGTCGGCGGTGCTGCTGGTCGAGTTCGGCGCTGAGGACGAGGCCGGGCTCGACGAGTACGTCGCCAAGGCGAACGAGATCTTCGCCGCTCGCGAGATCATCCGGCCGATCGATTTCACCCGCGAGGCGGAGGGGATCGAGCTGGCCTGGCGCGTGCGCGAGGGCCTGCACGGGCTGATCGGGCGACTGCGCCTGCCGGGCACGGCGCTGATCGTCGAGGACGTCTGCGTGCCGCCGGAGCGGATCGCCGAGGGCGCCCGCGACCTGCAGGCGCTGCTCGGCCAGCACGGCTTCCTGCCGGGGGTCGCCGGCCACGCCTCCGCCGGCAACCTCCACTTCATGCTGACCCCGGACTTCGCCAAACAGGAGGACCTCGACCGCTACGAGGGCTTCATGACCGGCCTGGTCGAGCTGATCGTCGACAAGTACGACGGCTCGCTCAAGGCCGAGCACGGGACCGGGATCAACATGGCCCCTTATGTGGAACGCGAGTGGGGGGAGAAGGCGACCGAGCTGATGTGGCGGCTGAAGAATCTCGCCGATCCCGACGGCGTGCTCTCCCCGGGCGTCGTCCTCAACCGCGACCATGGCGCCCACCTCCGCAACCTGAAAACGACGCCGGCGATCGAGGAGTCGGCAACGACCTGCGTCGAGTGCGGCTTCTGCGAGCCGGTCTGCCCCAGCCGCAACCTGACGACGACGCCGCGGCAGCGGATCGTGCTGCGGCGGGAGATGGCGCGGCAGCCGAACGGCTCGCCGGTGCAGCGGGCGCTGCTGAAGGAGTTCGAGTACGAGGCGCTGGAGACCTGCGCCGCCGACGGCTCCTGCCAGCTCGCCTGTCCGGTCGGGATCGACACCGGCCTCCTGGTCAAGGAAATGCGGAAGGCGCGCCACACCGAGCGCGCCGAACGGGCGGCGCTGGCGACGGCGAAGCGCTGGGGCACGGTCGAGGGCGCCTCGCGCGCCGGTCTCCGCCTCGGGCCGTTGGTGCGCCGGACCAAGCGCGGCCGCGCCCTGCCGCCGCCGGCCCCCCGCAAGCTGCCAGCGACGATTCACATCGGTGCCGCCGCGGTCTACATCCCCTCCTGCACCAACCGCATCTTCGGCGGCTCACCCGTGGAGGCGCTGGTCGCGGTCTCCGAGCGGGCCGGGCGGCCGGTTTGGATCCCGGAAGACGTCGTTGGAAGCTGCTGCGGCCTCCCCTGGAGCTCGAAAGGGTTCGGCGAGGCGCATCGCCACAAGGCGAACGAGATGGTCGAGCGGCTCTGGGGCTGGAGCGGGGAGGGGGCGCTGCCGATCGTGGTCGACGCCGCCTCCTGCACCAGCTCGATCGCTGAGCCCGGCGACGGCGTCCTCTCCGAGCAGAACGCCGAGCGGCTCGGCAAGCTGGAAATCCTCGACTCGGTCACCTGGGCGAACGATCACCTGCTGCCTTGGTTGGAGGTCAAAGAGAAGGTCGGCTCGGCCACCGTCCACCCGACCTGCGCGACCCGCCACATGGGCCTCTCGCACCGGCTCGAAGCGCTCGCCGACGCCCTCGCCGAGGACGTCTACGTCGCCCCCTCGGCCAGCTGCTGCGGCTTCGCCGGCGACCGCGGCATCTCCCACCCCGAGTTGACCAAAGCGGCGACCCGGCCGCAGGCCGAAGAGCTGGCGGGCCGTCATTTTGACGCCCGCATCTCCAGCAACCGCACCTGCGAGATCGGCCTCGAGCGCGCCACCGGCGAGCCCTACGAGTCGGTGCTGATCCTGCTCGAGCGGCTGACGCGAGCCAACTAGGCTCGCTCGCGGCTGGCTGCTAAGCGGCCTTCGCCGGCGAGTACGGGTGCTCCTTGGCCCAGCGCGCGATCGTGCCGGAGCCGGAGATCACCTCACCGTCGTCGAGGACGAGGATCGGGACCTCGCTGGTCCCGCTCAGCTTCTTCACCTCGGCCCGGTCGTCGCCGCGGCTGCCCCAGGTCCAGGGCATCAGCCGGTAGCCGCCGACCGTCTTCAGCTCGTATTCGTACCCGGCCGCGTCCAGTGCCTTGCCCGCTTTCGCACACGGATGCGCGAACCCGGGTCCGAACTTCTTTTGTCCACAGGTGTAGAGAATCATCGCCAAGACCCTAACCGGAAATAGACCGGCCCGCGACTCGCCGGAGGAACGAGTCGCGGGCCGGAGTGAGGCGGCCGGGTTGGTGGCCTAGCTCGAGAGCAGGACCACCGTGCGGGTCTGGGTGAACGGCGTCCCACCGGTTGGGGTGAAGACGAGCGTCACCTTGACCGTCACTTTGCCGGTCTCGGCCAGGGTCTCGAGAGCGGCACCCTTGGCCTCGACCGTGATCCAGCGAGCACCGGCCGCCTTCGGCTCGAGCACCAACTTCTTCACCTTCGGGCCGCTGGCCACCAGCTTGCCCGGGCCGGGCACGGTGACCTTCAGCATCGCCGTACCCTTGCTGGCGAGCCGTTTCACCTGGCCGAGCGCGATCTCGCTGACGGGCGGGATCACCGGCTCAGGCGGAGCGGCTGCCGGGGGCGTCTCGACCGGCGGCTCTTTTTTCACCGGAGGCTCCTCGACCGGCGGTTCTTCCACCGGAGGCTCCTCTTTCTCCGCGACCTCGACCTCGATCGAGCTGGTCGCCGTCTGGCCGGAGGAGTCGACGATCGTCGCCTCCAGGGTGACGGTCTCGCCTTCCTCCTCGACGCCCGGCGTCCACCCGAACACGTAAGGGGACTCGGTCACGGTTGCCACCGGCTCGCCGTCCGCGGTCAACGCGACCGACTTGACGCCGAAGTCGTCGTCGGCGAGCACGACCGGCTCGGTCGCGACACCCGCTTCGACCTCGACTCCGTCACCCGGATCGACGATCGACCCGGTTGGGGTGACGTCGGTGATCGCACCAGGGGCGGCGATCGTCGGCGCGGCGCCGAGCACCCCGTTGGCCGGAGCCGTGACCGTGGCCGGGCCCGTGACCGCGGGCGGCACCGGAGCCAGATCCGCCGAGATGCCCTCTTTGATCACGGCCCCTTCGAACACCGTCGGGGTCTTGACGGGCGCTCCGCCGGTTCCCCAGAAGTTGCCGGTCGACAGCGCCGGCGCCGCTTCGGAGATGGCGGTGTTGGTGATGTTGGCGTTGAAGACGCCGTAGCCGTTGCCGGCCAGGAGCGAGCCTTTGACGCTCCAGCTGCTGGTTTCGGCCCCGGTCAGCAGCACACCGACCGATTTGGCCTGGTCGGCGGGGAAGAGATTCCCGACGACGCTGCTGTTGCTGATGAACCCGTAGGCACCGGCGTGGTACTGGATGCCGGTCTGCGGGAACAGGTCGCTGCTGCCGAGCCCTTCGACGATGGTGTCGTTGACGTAGCCGGCGATCTTGATGCCGGAGGGTTCGGTGTTGGCGGGGGTGGCATCCGGTCCTTTCGCGTCGTCGAACAGGATGCCGCCCGACTGGTACCCGTACACCTTGCTGTCGTCGACGGTGACCCGCCGCAGGACGGTGCCGGGCCCGGCACCGCGCATGTGGTTGGTGACGACGATCCCCCAACCGTGGGGCGCCGCCGCCAGCTCCTCGGCGGTGGCCGCTGCTTTGAGCGGGCCGACGACGCTGTCGGAGATGCGCCCGGCGGTGTCGAAGAACGACACCCCGGCCTCGGCATAGACGCTCGGGGATTCGACCGTGACCCCGGAGATGTCGACGAACATCTCCGGGTCGTCGGTCGAGCCGAACGACTGCCTGGAGATCGTGATCACGTTGCCGCCGCCGTCACGCAGGTACGGTGCGGTCCCGGCCAGCGAGCCGTCTGGATCGGCGGCCGGGCGGATCGTGACTTTGTCGGCACCGGCTCCCTTGATCTTCAGGGGTTTGGTGATCGTCAGGCCGTTGGTCGAGCCCGACTGTGACGGGGTGTTGTTGCCGGTGAGCGGCGTCGAGGACTCTTCGTAGAGGCCCGGGCAGATGACGATCGTGTCCCAGGGCGCTGCCTGGTCGACGGCCGCTTGGATTTTGGTGAAACCGGCACTCGGGCACTGGGTCTTGTCGTCGTCGACGGTCCAGACGTTGGCGCCGTGGAGCATGGTCACGTCCGGCAGCTGCAGGCCCAGCGACGTACGGTCGAACGCCTGCAGTTCGGTGATCGGGTTGGGGCCCTCCTCGGGAGCGCCTTCGCCCGGTCCGGCGTTGGGCTCGGTGCTGTCGAGCAGCACGTCAGTCCCCTCGACCGACTCCTGGAAGCGGATGTCGGCGAGCTGGATCGAACCCGATTTCGGCTTGCCCGCTTCACCGAAGCGGAGCTCGAGCGAGCGCACCTGGGACAGATCGACGCCCTGTTTGGCGAAGTCCTCCAGGGGCACCCGGATCTCGTCGAGGACGATGTGCACCATTTCGGTGCTGTTGCCGGTGGTCTGGTGCAGGGCGTTGCCGTAGCGTGGGTCGCCAGCGGCGACGGTTCCCTCGTTGCCGTCCGCGTCGGTCAGCGCGATGGTGAAGTCCTGCGTGGTCAGGGACGGGTCGGAGTAGGCCGCAGTTCGATCCGGGTTACGCGGATCGAAGAAGTTCACGTCCGCGGCCATCGCCAGCGCTTTGAAGCCGCTGACGTCCTGCGCGGCGGCCGGGACCGTGGTCCCCAACGTCGCCGGTTTACCGCTGGCCGCCACAGGGTCCTCCCAGGCGAGCGCCAGCTGGCGCCCGTAGGAGTGGTTGACCGGTGCGTCTTCGCGCACGTCTTTCTGTCCGCCGACCGCGTCCACATTCGGCAGCGGGCAGGGACGGTTCGAGACCGGCAGGGTGCCGCTCGGGAATCCGACCTGGCTCGGGATCGAGTGGATCGGCTCCGGGTTGCACCAGTCGATACCGCTGGCCGTCGTCGGTGGCACCGGAACGCCTCCGTCGGCGGGGTAGGGGTTGCTGAACCCGCTTGAGCTCAGTTTGGTGCCGAGCGAGCTCAGCGCCAGCGGGCTCTCCGCTTCGGGCGCGATCACGTCGAGCCGTTCCGAGCTCGGCGAGAAGAAGCTGTTCGAGACCCGCTCAATGCACGGCATCCGTTTCCCGGAGGGGCTGGTCGGGCAGGCCGACAGTGGGATTTGCGGCTTGCCTTCCTCGCTCAGCTCCCCGGTCAAATACGGTTCGAAGGCACCCTCACCGCCGACGTAGCGGCGGAAGAAGGCGCCCATCGTCGCCAGGCCGATCTTCTCCTGGTCACCCATCCGGGCCGGGTCGCCCGAGATCCGCGTGTTGACCGTCGGGTCGAGCTTGTTCGCCAGGCCCGGCAGGTCGCCGTTGTTGATCACGTAGTTTTCGGAGGAGTCGAGCCCGGCCTGTCCGCTCAGCCTGATGCCGGTCGGAGCGAGTGGGTTGCAGGCGGGATCGTCGTCGTTGGAGTCGTCTCCGCTCCCGGTTGCTGGATTGGAGTCGGCGAACCAGACCGAGTTGTAGAAGTTGTGATTGCCGCCCAGCTGGGATGACTGCATGGTCGGGTAGGGGTTGAGGCCGGCGACGTGCTGGCTGCGCTCGTAGATGCGGGCGCCCTGCAGGTTGGAGACGTCGCCGTCGCACCACGGGAGGACTCCCATGAAGGGCACTCCGTAGGTGGCGCTGCGTTCGTAGTTGACCGGCGCCAGCGAGATCACGGCGCGCAGCGGGTAGCGGCGACCGCTCGGCCGCACTCGGTTCCAGTCGACGAAGCTGGAGACGGCGTCGCCGCCCCGGGAGTGACCCATCAGGCCGATCCGGGTGAAGTCGAGCTTGCCGATCAGGGCTTTGCCGATCGTGAAGTTCGGATCCTGCGCTTCGGTCGGCAGGCCCACCTCGTTCGCTTTGTAGAGGGCATCGAGCAGCGCCGAGATCAGCAGCCGCCGCGCGTGCATGCCTTTGCCGACGCCGTCCTGGCGCGACATCAACTGGTCCTGGTCGAGCGAGAAGACGCTGTAGCCCCAGGTCGCGAGGTTTTCCGCCATGTAGGCGTAGCCGGAGTCGTTGCGCTTGAAGATCGTGCAATTGGGGGCCGAGCCGCCGCCCGAGTCGCAGCTGCCGTGGTTGCCGTGGACGAGCACGATCACCGGCGACTTCCCCGGTTTCGCCACCGGCACGAAGGCCTGGCCGCGGATCTGGAAGGTGACCGCTTCGGTGCTGCCGCTGGGTGCGTTCCCGGCGACGTGCGGTTCCTGGTAGCTGAAGAGCCCGGCTTTGAACGGGTCGAGCCGCTCGGTCGCGTAAGGCCCACGTTCAAGCGGGTCGGGTAGCTCCTCGGACGGGGCGCCGCCAGCCGCGGCGGGTATCAGCGCCAACAGGGCGCCAAGAGCGAGGAACAGTGGCATCAACTTCCGGTACCAGCGTGCAGGCATCAAGGGCGTCTCCCGGGTGGGGTAGGTTCGGGCAGGGGTATCGATAGGTGTGACGGGCCTTGCTGGGAAGCGAGGCCCGAGGGGAAGTGGGCGAATCTAGGTGTGGTTCGAGGGAGCTCGTACGGCCCGTTGTCCAGTCTGGACCGGCCTCCGTTTAGCCCACTGTCCATGCGGGTTCGCCAAGGCAGAAAGCGCCCCAAACCTCAATGGCCCCCGGTCCAGAATTCCTCAGTCGCAGCTACGCAGACATTCGCAAGAGGGGTTTCGCGTAAAGCGACGCGAGCGGTGACGAGGGCGCTACGATCGCGTGATCGTTGAGGTCACTGCAAGAGAGCTGCAGGAAAACCCTGATGGTCTGCTGACCAGGGTCGAAGCGGGCGAAACCGTTGTGATTACGCTCGCGGGAAAACCGGTTGCTGACTTGGTCCCCTACCGAAGTAGTTCACCGCAGTGGCTCTCTCCTGACGAGGTAATGGCGATTGTCGAGACGAGTTCCGCCGATCCTGGATTGAGCGCAGATCTCGAGCGGCTCGCCGGTGATACGACAGACGATCTCGGTCCAATTCGGTGAGCTCAGACCAGGCGCATTGCGTCTAACCGTTGTCGAGGTCTGAGAGGACCGCGGCGGCGGCGCGTTCGCCGGACTGGACGGCGCCGTCCATGTAGCCGTTCCAGACCGTCGCGGTCTCGGCGCCGGCCCAGTGCAGAGGGCCGATCGGGGCGCGCAGGGCGCGGCCGTATTCGGTCCAGCCGCCCGTCGTCATCAGGCAGCCGTAGCAGCCGCGGGTCCACTCCTCCTCGGCCCAGACGCGCTCGACGAAGCGCTCGGGCCGCGCCGCCAGCTCGCCGAAGAGCCGGGCGTGGCCGGCGAGGATCGCATCGCGGCGCTCGGCCGCGGGCCGGGCGCCCCACTGGCGGGCGAGCCGCCCCTCGAGGAAGCCGAGCAGCACACCCGGGCTCCCGTCCGGCGGCGAGTTGTCGAAGACGACGCGGGCCGGGCCGACGTCGCTGGTCGCCTGACCGGAGAGTCCTTCCTCGCGCCAAAAGGGCCGCTCGTAGATCGCCATCGTCTTGATCACCGTCCCCTGCGGCATCCGCTGGGTCAGCTGGTCGCGCCGGGCCGGCAGCGGCGGGTCGTAGGCAATCCGCCCCGCCAGCGTGGGCGGGATCGCGACGATCGCCCGCCGGGCGGAGACGACGATCCCATCCTCCGCATCGCCGGGTGGGGCGTTTTTGTAACCCCCTGTGTGACAAAAGCGCCCCGCCGCGACCGTCACCCGGTCCGCCTCGTAGTGAATTTCCCGCACGGGTACTCCCAGCCGCAGCCGCTCCGGCCCGAGCTGCTCCGCCATCAGCAGCGCCAAGCGCTGGGAGCCGCCATGGAAGCGGTCCTGCTGGGCGCCGCCGCCGGTCCCGACGAGGCTGTTGAAGCCGCTGCCGGAGCGCGTGTAGAAGAGGACGTGGAGGAGGGAGACGTCGCCGGGCTCGGCTGCCCAGACCGCCTCGGTCGCCAGCTCGAAGAGGCTGCGCGCCCGCCGCGGTGCGGGTGTTGCGCCGCACCCAGGTGGCGAAGGTCTGGTTGTCCCAGCTCGGCGCCCGCGGCGCCATCCAGGGTTCATCCAGCGGCACTTCCCGCGCCATCCGGTCGAGCCGGGCGCGCGCCTGTTCGAAATCGGCCAGAGCGGGTGGCGAGACCGCCCGCGCGAGGTCGCGGACGAGCCCGAGGCGAGCGTCGGTCAGCGGCCCCTCGTAGGAGGCGAGCCTCCCGTCCATCTCGATCAGGTGCCGCCCCTGGTCATAGGTGGGGAAGGTCTCGACGCCCAGCTCCCGGGTCAGCGCCGCGATCCGGTCCTGGGTCGGGCCGATCCACTGACCGCCGACCTCGACCACCTTGCCGTCGCCGATCTCCTCGTTCAGCAGGCGGCCGCCGACCCGCTCGCGCGCCTCGATCACCAACGGCCGCGCCCCGGCGGCGGCGATCCGCCGCGCCGCCACGAGTCCGGCGAGGCCGGCGCCGACAACGGCGACATCGGCCTCGATCGACTCGGTCATCGGTTCAGGATCGCAGGGCTTCGACCCGCTCGAAGATCTCGGGCAGGTGCGTGAGGTAGGCGTTGTAGTCGAAGACGGCGTCGAGGTCGAGCTGCGGCGCCGCCCCGGCGAGCAGGTCACGGAACTCGGTGCGGGTGTCCCAGGCGCGCTGGGCGTTCTCCTGGACCACCCGGTAGGCGTCGTCGCGGGTCATCCCGGACTCGACCAGGGCGGTCAGCGCGCGCTGGCTGAAGAGGGCGCCATAGGTGAGCTGGAGGTTCTCGCGCATCCGCTCGGGGTGGATCGTCATCCCGGCGGCGACCTTGGTCGCCAGGTCCTGCATGTAGTCGAGCAGGATCGTCGCGTCGGGCAGGATCACCCGCTCGGCGCCGGAGTGGGAGATGTCGCGCTCGTGCCAGAGGGCGACGTTCTCAACCCCCGCCTGGGCGTAGCCGCGCAGCACCCGGGCCAGGCCGGTGATCCGCTCGGTGCGGATCGGGTTGCGCTTGTGCGGCATCGCCGAGGAGCCCTTCTGGCCGGCGCCGAACGGCTCCTCGACCTCGCGCAGCTCGGTTTTCTGCAGGTTGCGGATCTCCGTCGCGAAGCGCTCCAGGCCGGAGCCGGCGATCGCGATCGCCGAGGTCAGGACCGCGTGGCGGTCGCGCGGCACCACCTGGGTGGCGACGTCCTCGCGGCCCAGCCCGAGCCGCTCCATCACCCGCGCCTCGACCGCCGGCGGGATCGAGGCGTAGGTCCCGACCGCGCCGGAGAGCTTGCCGAAGGCGAGCTGCGTGAAGGCCTCTTCGAGCCGTTTGAGGTTGCGATCGGCCTCGAAGGCGAAGCCGGCCAGACGCAGGCCGAAGGTCGTCGGCTCGGCGTGGACGCCGTGGGTGCGGCCGACCGCGAGCGTGTCGCGATGCTCCAGTGCCCGCTCGACCAGCGCGTCGCGGTAGGCGCGGGCCCCGGCGACGAGGATCTCGCCCGCCCGGCGCAGCTGAAGGGCCAGCGCCGTGTCGAGCACGTCGGAGGAGGTGAGGCCGTAGTGGATCCAGCGCCCGTGCTCGCCCACCGAGGCGGCGACGACGTCGACGAAGGCGGCGACGTCGTGGTCGGTCACGCGCTCGCGCTCATCGACCGCCGCGACCGTGAAGGCGGCGTTCGCCCGTGCCGCCTCGGCCGCCTCGGGCGGGACCATGCCCTCCTCGGCCCAGGCCTCGGTCGCCGCCAGCTCGACCTCGAGCCAGGTCTCCATCTTCGTCTGCGGCGTCCAGACCTCGCCCATCTCAGGGCGGGTGTAGCGGGGGATCATCAGCAGTTGATGATGCGGGCGGCGAGCACGCCGGCGTTCTTGGCGCCGTCGATGGCGACGCAGGCGACCGGGATCCCCGGCGGCATCTGCACCGCCGAGAGGAGCGCGTCGAGACCGCCGAGGGACTTGCCGAGGATCGGCACGCCGATTACCGGCAGCTCGGTGTGGGCAGCGGCGACACCGGGCAGCGCCGCCGACATCCCGGCCCCGGCGATGATCACTTTCAGCCCCCGCATCTTCGCGTTGGTGCAGTACTCGCGCACCGCCTCGGGGTCGCGGTGGGCGCTCATCACCCGCACCTCGTAGCGGATGCCGGCCTCGTGCAGCGCCGCGCCGGCTGGCTGCATCTTCGGCTTGTCGTTCTTGGAACCCATGATGATCCCGACGATCGGCTCGTCGACGTCGATTTCGTCGAAGGCCTCCTCCACCGCCGGCATCGTCGTCGGCTGTACGGATCCGGCCGACCTGATCGGCTGCGGCTCCTCTGAGATCTCGCTCATCTCTTCCTCTCTTGAAGTGGTCGTCTAACTGGGAACGCGCTCGACGGCGCGGGCGGCGATGTCGGTGCGGATCTGCATCCCATCGAAGGAGATCCGGCTGGCCGCATCGTACGCACGATCGCGTGCCGCGGCGGGTGTCGGCCCGAGGCCGGTGACATTGAGGACGCGGCCGCCGGCGGTGACGATCTCGCCGTCGCGCTCTGCGGTGCCGGCGTGGGTGATCTCCGCCAGGCCAGCCGCCTCGGCCAGGCCGCTGATGACATCACCCTTCGAGGAGGACTCGGGATAGCCGGCTGAGGCGAGGACCAGGGTCACGGCCCAGTCTTCGTCGAACTCGGCCGACATCCCCGCCAGCCCGCCGGGCTCGCGGGCGGCGAGGAAGAGGTCGACGAGGTCGGAGCGCATCCGCGGCAGCACCGCCTGCGTCTCGGGGTCGCCGAAGCGGGCATTGAACTCGAGCACCTTGGGGCCGTCGGGTCCGATCATCAGGCCGGCGTAAAGGACGCCGTGGAAGGGGATGCCGCGCCGCGCCATCGCGGCGACGATCGGACGGTGGACGCTGTCGACGATCTCCTCCACCTCGGCGGCGCCGAAGCCGGGCACAGGCGAGTAGCTCCCCATACCGCCGGTGTTCGGCCCCTTGTCACCATCGAAGATCCGCTTGTAGTCCTGGGCCGGCGCCAGCGCGACCACGTTCTCGCTGTCGCAGATCGCCAGCAGCGAGAGCTCCTCGCCCTCGAGGAACTCCTCCAGCACCACCGTCGTCTGGCCGAAGCGGCGCTCGGTGAAGAAGACATCGACGGCCTCGCGCGCCTCGGCTTCGGTCGGGCAGAGGATCACGCCCTTGCCGGCGGCGAGCCCATCGGCCTTCAGCACCGTTGGATAGGAGGTGCGGGGCAGCTGCTCGACGGCTTCCTCGCGGCTGTGCAGCAGCACGTGGGAGGCGGTCGGGACGCCCGCCTCCTTCATCAGCTCCTTGGCGAAGGCCTTCGATCCCTCCAGCTCGGCGGCCGCGGCGCTGGGGCCGAAGGCGGGAATACCGGCCTCGGCGAGCGCGTCGACGGCGCCAGCGACCAGCGCCGCCTCCGGCCCGATCGCGACCAGGTCGACGCGGCGCTCGGTCGCCGCGGCGACGATCGCCTCGACGTCGTCGGCGGCGATGTCGGGCAGGCACTCGGCGTCGGCCGCGATGCCAGCGTTGCCGGGCGCGCAGAACAGCTCAGGCGCGTGCGCGGAGCGGGCCAGCGCCCGCACCATCGCGTGCTCGCGACCACCACCGCCGACGACCAGAACCTTCAACGAGCCTCGCTACAGCGCGCCGGCGAGGTCGTCGGCAGACATCGCGGTCAGGGTCTGGCTGGTCATCGTCCCGCGCGAGCCGAGCTCGACCGAGACCTTGGCCATCGTCTTCTCGTCGGGTGCTTCGACGACGGTGACGAAGTCGTACTGGCCGAGCGTCGCGTACTGCGCCAAGACCTTGGCGCCGATCTGCTCGACCTCTTTATTCACCTCAGCCACCCGGCTGGGATTGTTCTTCAACGTCCGCACACCCTCGGCGGTCAAATTCGTAAGCATCAGATAAGTCGGCATCTCATCCTCCAAGTCTCGATCGGCGACTCTGGGGACAAGTTACTGCTTACGTGGCGGTGGGAGAGGGATCAGGTATCCCTCTCCTGAAAGCCGTTGCGCAGCTGGGCCCTTGCCACGCTTCGGTACGTCAGTCCTTGAGCTTTCCGGAGAGGGATACCTGATCCCCATCCAATCCGCAGAAAGCAGGACGACTCAGGGTGCAGAAGCTCCCGGGTAGGGACGGCTCTCAGCAGCTTCTGGGGTCACTCCGCCTCCCCCTGAGGATGCCCCGGAATCTTGAGATCAGTAGCCGGCAGGGTGGCGTACTTCGTAGCCGTCCGGATATGGCGGCTCGGTGTGCCAGCGTGGTCCCGAGACGCCGTCCGGATTGCCCGCCGTGTCGAAGCGGAGGCCGGCGATCGTCATGTAGGTGTGGGTGGCGTTGGCGTAGATCGTGATCCATTTGCCGGAGCCGGGGTCGCCGTAGCTGGCGAGGGAGCCGGAGACGAGTGGGGTGTCGAGGAGGCCGGCGCCGTAGAGGGCGAAGCTGACGGCGCCGGAGCAGTCGTAGCCGTAGGAGTACCAGGAGCCGTGGCCGCCGCCCCAGACGTAGGGGGTCATGGCGATCGAGTTGGCGGCGGCGATCGCTGCCTTGATCGCCGCCGGCGCGCTCTCGGGAGCGCTGGCCTGGCCGGTCGGCTGCAGCACCGCGCTGGGACCGGGCGTTTCGAGGCCGCTGGCCAGCGGTGCCAGCGCCCAGTCGACGTAGCGGGCCTCGCATTTGCCTTCGATCGCGTCGGCCTGCTGGAGGACCTCCTGCACGTACCACTCGGCCTGGTTGTGGGTGAAGATGCCGGCGCTGAGACTGCCGCGCGACCAGATCATCCGCGCCAGGGTCGCTGCTGAGTCGCGCGGGTCGCCGCGGCGGATCTTGCCGTCTTCGTCGCCGTCGACCGCGTAGGTCGCCCACTCCGTCGCGTCGAGGCCGAGCGGACCGGAGCTCTGCATCTGCTGCTTGCTCATGCCGCGACCGAAGTCCGACTCGAGGTGCGCGATCGCGGCCAGTGCCCAGACCCCGCGCTTGCCGAGTTCGTAGCGGGCGGCGGCGTCCTCGAAGGCGCGCAGATACTCGTTCGGGATCTGCTTCCGCCAGGCCGGTGCGGGCGTACAGCGCAGCACCTGCAGCTGCGGCCCGAGGTTGGCGTCGAAGTTCGGGACGCCGACCTCGTCGGCATAACAGGCGGCGTTGGCGAGCACCTCGGCGACGTACCAGTCGGCGTGGTTGTAGGCGAAGATCGCGCCGTAGGTGTCGGCAGGCATGCCGGAGGCGCGGAGGTAGTTGGCCGCGGCGTAGATCGCGTCTTCGGGGTTGTAGGGATCGGCGACCCCGTCGCCGTTGGCGTCGACGCCGTAGCCCTCCCAGGTTTCCGGCATGAACTGCATCCACCCCTGAGCGCCGGCTGAGGAGATGTTGAGGTTGGTGCCGAAGGCGGTCTCGATCAGGTTGATCCCAGCCAGGATCGCCGGGCCCTGCGGACCGAGTTCGTACTCGGCCGCTGCCCGCTGGTACATCGGGATCAGGACCGGTGGCACGCCGGTGGCGGCGCAGCTGGAGCTGGGCAGGGAGGGGATCGGCAGGATCGTGGTCGGGCTTGGCGCCGGCAGCGCGCCGCTGGAGCCCTCGGGCGTCGGGCCAGCCTCCTTGCCGCCGTCAGCGCCCTCCTGGTGGCCCTTGCCGTCGCCGGCGCTGACGCCACCGTTGGGGACCGGCAGGGCGGGGTCGGCCGGTGCCGGGGGCGCGAGGGTGTCGCCCTGCTGGATCGGTGCGGGCGAGGTGGTCGGAGCGGGTGCCGGCGTCGGGGCGGGCGTCGGCGGCGGCGGTACTGGCGCGGGAACGGTGGTCGGGCCGACCGGCGCTTCCAGCGCGGTGCCCGGCGCGACCGGCTCGTCGGCGCCGGCGCGAGCAGCGAACGGCGCCGCGAACGCGACGGTGGCTACTGCGGTCGCGGCGACCGCGCGGATCTTGTCCACGTGTCGCATCCTTACCCGAGCACGTTGGTGACGCGCCACCCCTCGCCTTTCTGCTGTTCGAGGTCGAGGCGCAGCTCGCTGGTCGCGCCGACCCGGAGCAGAGAGACGCTGATTGGGAAGACGCTGCCGCGCGATGGGGCCGGGACGACGTTGAGGACTTTCGCCTGCGGCACCTTGACGCTGGCCGGCAGTCGCGGCGGCCGTTTCAGCAGCGCCCGGGCGAGCGCCGGCGTCGCCGTCTCGCCGAACGCCTCGCGCACGGTGGAGTCGGTTTCGCCGGTCTCATAGAGGACGAAGGCGCCGGCGAAGTCGCGGGCGACCGAGATCGCCTGCGGGCCGGCCGGCGGCCCCTCGACCGCGGGCTCATCGGCGGCTGAGGAGGATGCGGAGGTGGAAGCTGACTCTTCGGTGCCGGCGACACCCGGGCTCTCGGCCGGAGCCGATTCGACGATCGCCTTTGCGGGGTCGACCTCCGAGGACGATTCGCCCTCGGCCGGTTTGAAGACCGGGGCGGCCCCCTGCAGGGTGGGCTCCGCCGGTTTGTCGGTCGTGGCCTTTACCTCGAGCGGCTTAGAGGCCGCGGCGATCTGCACGCGCGCCGGAGGCTCCGAGGAGCCGCCGGAGGCGGCCAGCAGCAGTCCGCCGACGCCGGCGGCGGCGGCGAGCAGGACGACGGCGCCGTAGGAGATCGTGCGGGCCTGCACGCCCAGCGCCGCAGCACGGTCCTGAAGCGGCCAGATCAGCCGCTGTTGAACCCCGTAGGCGATCCGCTCAAAGGCGCGCCCCACGCCACCAGCGGCCTGCCGAAACCCGCTGCGAGCGCGGTCTTGGGCACTCCAGACGGAGTCGGCGACAGCGGAACGACGCGAGTACGAGCTCGCGTCCTGCGCATCGGGTCTGCCGGGTCGCCGTCTAAACATCGCCTATTCCGTAAAAGCTTATGTCGGATTGTTACGGCCAACCCTTAAACCCGGCTAAGCGGCGCTCAGATCGCAGCCTGCGCCGGCACGGCCCTCTCGAAGGTCAACTCGCCGTCCTCGACGTCGATTTTGACCAGGTCGCCTTCGCTGAACTCACCCTCGAGGATCTTCAACGCCAGCTTGTCCACCAGCTGTTTCTGGATCACCCGCTTCAGAGGTCGAGCGCCGAAGGTCGGGTCGTAGCCGAGGTTGCCGAGCAGGGTGCGCGCGTCCTCGCTGAGCTCGATCTCGATCCCGCGCCCGCGCACGCGGCCGACCAGCTGCTCCACCTGCAGCTCGACGATGCGGCTGATGTCCGGCTTGGAGAGGCGGTGGAAGATCACCGTGTCGTCGATCCGGTTGAGGAACTCCGGCTTGAAGGTCGCCGCCAGCACCTCTTCGATCTGCTCGCGGATCTGCTCATCCACCTGATCGCCGACGATGCGGTCGCTGCCGACGTTGGAGGTCATGATCAGGACCGTGTTGGTGAAGCTGACGGTGCGCCCCTGTCCGTCGGTCAGCCGGCCGTCGTCCATGATCTGCAGCAGCGTGTTGAAGACATCCGGGTGGGCCTTCTCGATCTCGTCCAGCAGCACCACCGCGTAGGGCCGCCGCCGCACCGCCTCGGTCAGCTGCCCACCCTCCTCGTAACCGACGTAGCCGGGCGGGGCGCCGATCAGCCGCGCCACCGTGTGTTTCTCCATGTACTCCGACATGTCGAGGCGGACGATTGCCTGCTCGGAGTCGAACATGAACTCGGCCAGCGCCTTCGCCAGCTCGGTCTTGCCGACCCCGGTTGGGCCGAGGAAGAGGAAGGAACCGATCGGGCGGTTGGGGTCGGAGAGGCCGGCGCGGGAGCGCCGCAGCGCGTTGGAGACCGCCTCGATCGCCTCGTCCTGGCCGATCACCCGCTCATGCAGGCGCTCCTCCATCTTGATCAGCTTCTCGACTTCGCCCTCCATCAGGCGGCTGACCGGGATCCCGGTCCATTTGGCGACCACCTCGGCGACGTCCTCCTCGGTCACCTCGTCGGCCAGCAGCGAGGCGCCGCCGGCGTGCAGCTCGGCGATCCGCGCCTCCTGCTCGGCAACCGTCTTTTCCAGTTCGGGGATATCTCCGTAGCGGAGTTTTGCCGCCCGCTCGAGGTCGGCTTCACGCTCAGCCCGCTCAGACTCCCGGACTGCCTCCTCGAGGTGCGCCTTGGCCTCGTTGATCGAGTCGATCGCCCCCTTCTCGTTCTGCCAGCGGGCGTTCATCTCGTTGAAGCTCTCGTTCAGCTCGGCGAGCTCGGCCTCGAGCGCTTCGAGCCGGGCCTTGGAGGCGTCGTCGGTCTCTTTCTTCATCGCCGCGCGCTCGATCTCGAGCTGCTGGATGCGCCGTTTGACCTCGTCGATCTCGGTCGGCATCGAGTCGATCTCGATCTTCAGCCTCGAGGCCGCCTCGTCGATCAGGTCGATCGCCTTGTCGGGGAGGAAGCGGTCGGCGATGTAGCGCTCGGAGAGGGTGGCGGCGCCGACGATCGCCGCGTCGGTGATTCGCACCCCATGATGTTCCTCGTAGCGCCCCTTCAGGCCGCGCAGGATCGCGATCGTGTCGTTGATGTCGGGCTCGCCGACCAGCACCGGCTGGAAGCGCCGCTCCAGCGCCGCGTCTTTCTCGATGTGCTTGCGGTACTCGTCGAGCGTGGTGGCGCCGACCGCCCGCAGCTCGCCGCGCGCCAGCATCGGCTTCAGCAGGTTGGCGGCGTCGACCGCGCCTTCGGCGGCGCCGGCGCCGACGATCGTGTGCAGCTCGTCGAGGAAGAGGACGATCTGGCCGGCGGCCTCCTGCACCTCGGAGAGCACGGCTTTCAGCCGTTCCTCGAACTCGCCGCGGTATTTGGCGCCGGCCAGCAGCGAGCCGATGTCGAGCGCGATCACGCGGCGGTCGCGCAGGCTCTCGGGCACGTCGCCGTCGACGATCCGCTGCGCCAGCCCCTCGACGATCGCCGTCTTGCCGACGCCGGGGTCGCCGATCAGCACCGGGTTGTTCTTGGTGCGGCGGGAGAGGACCTGAATAACGCGGCGGATCTCCTCGTCGCGCCCGATCACGGGGTCGAGCTTTCCCTCGGCCGCCTCGGCGGTCAGGTCGCGGCCGAATTTCTCCAGGGCCTGGACGCTGTCCTCCGGGTTGGGCGAGGTGACCTTGTGGGGACCGCGCACTTCCGCGATCGCTTTCTCCAGCGAGGCCCGGTCGGGGAGGACGTCGGCGACTCCAGAGCTGGCCTCCGTCAGGGCGAGCAGGGTGTGCTCGGTCGAGATGTACTCGTCGCCGAGCTTCGCCATCTCTTTCTCGGCCTGGCGCAGCACCTGCGCCAGCGCCGAGGACATGCGCGGTTCCTCGCCACCACCGCTCAGCGTCGGCAGCGCCTCGATCTTCTCGTGCGCCCGAGCGCCGATTGCCGCCGGGTCTTCGCCGAGCTTCTGCAGGATCGGCGTCACCAGCCCGTCCTCCTGGACCAGCAGGGCGACCAGCAGATGCGCTGGCGCTATCTCGGGGTTGTGCCGGGCCGTGGCGAGCTGCTGCGCAGCCGCCACGGCTTCCTGGGACTTGACGGTGAATCGATCCGGCTGCATCAAAGCTCCCCTTCTTGTCCCTTTTCAAGTTCCTTGGCCCGCTGTCGCACCCGTTCAAGCTCGATCCGCAGTTTTTCGACCCGCTGCTCCAGCTCCAACACGGTCTCGACACCGGCCAGGTTCAACCCTTCCTCTGAAGTCATGCGCTGGATCCGCCGCAGCATTTCGACGTCGCGCTGGGAGTAGAGCCGCGTGTTTTTCGGCGAGCGCTTCGGGGTGATCAGGCCGCGCGACTCATAGATCCGCAGCGTCTGCGGATGCATGTGGGCGAGCTCGGCGGCGACCGAGATCATGAAGACGCCGCGCTCGTCGTCGATCGAGATTTCCACCCGTTGCCGCCGCGCCGCGCTCATCGCCGCGCCGCCGTATCCGACTTTGACCCCACTGGGGTGTGGCGAATGTCGGCTGCGTTCATGAACCCGCCTTCCGCAGCAGCTCGGCGCGCGGGTCGGAGCCGTTCAGCGCCTCGGCCAGCTTCTCGGCCGCCTCGCGCTGCTCCTCGTTGAGATCGTCCGGCACGTCGATCTCCAGCCGGTAGCGGATGTCGCCGTGGCCCTTGCCCTTTGGCTTCGGCGCTCCCTCGCCCCGCAGTCTCTGCACCGACCCGTGTTTGGTGCCGGGCGCGACTTTGATTTTTTTCGTCCCATCCAGCGTCGGCACCTCGATCGTGCCGCCGCGCAGCGCCTCGGGGATGGAGATCGGCACCGTCACCTCGAGGTTGCCGTCGTCGAGCCGTTTGAAGACGGGGGAGGAGGCGACCCTGGTGGTCACGTAGAGATCCCCGGGAGGACCGCCGCGCGGTCCCGCCTCACCCTTGCCGGCGAGCCGGATCCGGGCGCCGTCTTTTACCCCGGCCGGGATGTTGACTTTGTAGCGTTTGGTCTGCTGCGTCAGGCCGGAGCCGCCGCAGGTGGGGCAGGGGTCCTCGATGATCTGCCCGGCCCCCCCGCACTGCGGGCAGGGCTGGCTGATTGAGAAGAAGCCCTGGCTCTGGGCGTCGATGCCGCGGCCTTCGCAGCGCGGGCAGGTGACCGGGGCGGTGCCCGGTTTGGCGCCGCTGCCGTGGCAGGTCGGGCAGCGCCCGGCCTTGGGCACGGTGACGCTGATCTGGCTGCCGTTGACGGCCTGGTCGAAGCTGAGCTGGACTTCGGTCTCGAGGTCGCGGCCGCGGACCTGCTGCGCCTGGGCGCGCCCGCCGCCGCGCCCGCCGCGGCTGAAGATCGAGGAGAAGATGTCGCCGAAATCGCCGCCGCCAAAGCCGCCGGCCTGGGCACCGCCGGGACCGAACGGACTCGGCCCGCCGCCCGCGCCGAAGCCGGCGAACGGCCCGCCGGAGTCGTACTCCTTGCGCTTATCGGGGTCTGAGAGCACGTCGTAGGCGCCCTGGATCTCCTTGAATTTCTCCTCCGCCGTTTCGTCGTCGGGGTTGCGGTCAGGGTGGTACTGGCGCGCCAGTTTGCGGTACGCCTTCTTGATCTCCTCGTCCGATGCTTTCTTGGAGACGCCCAGCGTCTTGTAGAGCTCGTCCGCCACCGTCTCCTACTCGCTCACCACCACGCGCGCCGGCCGGACCAGCTGCTCGCCGATCCGGTAGCCCTTCTGCATCGTCTCGACAACGACGCCCGACTCCGCTCCTTCGACCGGCTGCATCGAGAGCGCCTCGTGCCACTGCGGGTCAAACTTCTCCCCCTTCGGGTCAAGCGCCTCGAAGCCGTTGCGGCTTAGCGTCTCGCGCAGCCCGCCGAGCACCATCTCGACGCCGGCAGCGAGCCCCTCGCCGTCCCCGGCGCCGGCTGCATCCAGAGCCCGCTCGAGGTTGTCGACCGCCTCGATCACTTCCCGAGCCACCCCGATCTTCCCCCGCGCCTGCCCCGCCTGAACCTCGGCCGCCATTCGCTTCCGATAGTTCTCGAAATCCGCCTGCGTCCGCCGAGCCAGTTCGAGGTACTCGGCTTTCTCCCTCTGGGCGTCAGCCAGCAGCTCCTCGAAATCCTGCTCGACCTGATCGGCATCGCTCTGTCCCGATGGGCTGTTCGCGGCCTCTCCCGCGGGTGGCCCAGATGATGGGGGGGTCGAGGACGACCCCGCCCGCAGCGCCCCCCCATCATCGGGGACAGGACCCGCCGGCCGGCGCTCCTCCGAACCCTGCTCGTCGTGACCCTGCGTCATTTGCCGTCGCCCTCGTCGACCACCTCGGCGTCGACGACTTCGTCGTCCTCATCGGCGGTCTCACCCTCGGCGGCAGCACCATCGGCCGACGGCTGCTCCTGCGCCGCGTAGATCTGCTCTGAGGCTTTCGTCATCGCCGTGTTCAGCGCCTCGGCTTTCGAGTTGATCTCCTCGACGCTGTCGGCGCTCAGCGACTCGCGCACGCCTTTGACCGCGGCCTCGACCTCGTCTTTGGTCGCCTGGTCGACTTTGTCGCCGGCGTCGGCGACCGCTTTCTCCGCCTGGTAGGCGGCGTTCTCGGCCAGGTTGCGGGCCTCCGCCAGCTCGCGCTGTTTGCGGTCCTCCTCGGCGTGGGACTCGGCGTCGGAGACCATGCCCTGGATTTCCTCGTCAGAGAGGCCGGAGCCGGATTTGATCTCGATTTTCTGCTCTTTGCCGGTGCCCAGGTCTTTCGCGGTGACGTGGAGGATGCCGTTGGCGTCGATGTCGAAAGTGACCTCGATCTGCGGCGTCCCGCGCGGCGCCGGCGGGATCCCGGTGAGCTGGAATTTGCCCAGGCTCTTGTTGCCGGAGGCCATCTCCCGCTCGCCCTGGAGCACGTGGATCTCGACCGACGGCTGGTTGTCGTCCGCGGTCGAGAAGGTCTCCGACTTCTTCGTCGGGATCGTCGTGTTGCGCTCGATCAGCTTCGTCATCACGCCGCCTTTGGTCTCGATCCCGAGAGTCAGGGGGGTGACGTCGAGCAGCAGCACGTCCTTGACGTCGCCGGCGAGCACTCCGGCCTGGATGCCGGCACCGACCGCGACGACCTCGTCCGGGTTGACCCCCTGGTGCGGGTCTTTCCCGGTCAGCTCCTTGACCCGCTCGCGCACGGCGGGCATCCGGGTCATGCCGCCGACCAGGACGACGTGGTCGATCGTCGCGTCGGCGTCGTCGAGTGCCCGTTTGACCGGGCCGACGATCCGCTCCAGCAGATCGCCGGTCAGCTCGTTCAGTTTCGAGCGAGTGAGTTTGAGGTCGAGGTGCTTGGGCTGCCCCTCGACGGCCGTGATGAACGGCAGGTTGATCTGCGTCTCCTGGGTGGAGGAGAGCTCGATCTTTGCTTTCTCCGCCGCCTCGTAGAGGCGCTGCAGGGAGTTCTTGTCGGCCGCGAGGTCGACGCCCTGGTCGCGTTTGAACTCGGCGACCAGCCACTCGACGATCGCTTTGTCCCAGTTGTCGCCGCCGAGGTGGTTGTCGCCGGCAGTCGCCTTCACCTCGAAGACGCCGTCGCCGATTTCCAGCACGGAGACGTCGAAGGTGCCGCCGCCGAGGTCGAAGACGAGGATCGTCTGGTCGGCTTTCTCTTTGTCGAGCCCATAGGCCAGCGCGGCCGCGGTCGGCTCGTTGATGATCCGCTTGACGTCGAGGCCGGCGATCTTGCCGGCGTCCGTCGTTGCCTGCCGCTGGTCGTCGTTGAAGTAGGCGGGGACGGTGATGACGGCGCTGTCGACCGTTTCGCCGAGCTTCGCTTCTGCGTCGGTTTTCAGCTTCTGCAGGATCATCGCGCTGATCTCCGGCGGGCTGTACTCCTTGTCGCGCACGTCGATCCGGACGTCGCCGTTGGAGCCGGCCACGACCTTGTAGGGGACGATCGTCTCCTCCTCTTTGACTTCGGCCTCCTTGCGGCCCATGAAGCGCTTGATCGAGAAGATCGTGTTCTCCGGATTCATCACCGCCTGCCGTTTGGCGACCGTGCCGACCAAGCGCTCGCCGCTATCGGTGAAGGCGACCACGGACGGCGTGGTGCGACCTCCCTCGGCGTTCTCGAGGACGGTAGGCTCGCCGCCCTCCATGACGGCGACGCACGAATTCGTCGTGCCCAGGTCAATGCCGATCGTCTTGCCCACTTTTTCGCGTACCTCCAAGGGTTTCGTTGTTGAAGCCTAAAAAATCTAAGCGCCAGTATGGCAGATCATCTGGGGATCTCAAGCTCGACTGCATATAGTTGTTCGCGCGGCATGGACACCGGGTAGCCAGGGGTAGCGCTACCGGTTGGAGGCGCCTCAGCCAAATCGGTCCCGAAACTGGGATTGCGGAAGAGGAGGAACCCTTGAGTCATGCCATTACCCGTCGGCTTTTAGCGCCGGCTATCTGCGCAGTGTTTGCGTTCGCCCTGCTCCTACCCGGCTGGGCTAGTGCCAAGCCGAATCACCACTACGGTGGCGGCCACGGTCACGGCAAGGTCGTAAAGGTCGGTCACAACAAGAGCCACGGGCCCAACAAGCACGGGCACGGCCATAGGGGCCATCGGCATGGCCACAAGGGCCACGGGCACGGCCATCACCATGGCGACCACAACCAGGGCAGAGGCAAGGTCGTCAACACGATGACCCGCAACCTCTATCTCGGCGCCGACCTGGCGCCCGCGATCAGCGCCCCGAGTCTGGAAGCGTTCGTCGCCGCCAACGGCAAAATCCTCCGCGAAGTCACCGCCAACAACTTCCCGACCCGGGCTAAAGGTCTGGCTCAGGAGATCCTCACGCAGAAGCCCGATCTGGTTGGCCTGCAGGAGGTGGCGCTGTGGCGGACCGCCCCGCCCAGCCTGGCGCCGGTTCTAAGCGGCGTTCCCACCGCTACCACCGTTCGTTACGACTACCTGCAGGAACTGTTGGACCAGCTGAACAAAGGGCCGGACCGCTACGACGTGGTCGTCGTCCAGGACGAGTTCGACCTCGAGGCCCCGGCGGACGAGAACGAAGTGGCCGGTGACGGCCCCGAACCGGCAATCGCCAACGCGGAGATCAACGGTCGCCTGACCATGCGCGACGTGATCCTCTCCCGGCACGGCGCCGGCGTGCAGACCGCGAACCCGCAGTCGGCCAACTTCAAAACGCTGCTGGCGGTGCCGATCCTCGGCAAACCGCTGACGATCAAACGCGGCTGGACGGCAACCGACGCGAAGGTTCGCGGCAGCGACTGGTTCCGCTTCGTCAACACCCACCTGGAGGCGTTCGATCCGCCCCAGCTGGTCCCGAGCATCCGCGCTCAGCAGGCGGCGGAGCTGGTCGCGCCGACCGGTCCGGCGACGAGCAGCCTGCCGGTGGTCCTGCTCGGCGATCTTAATTCCGACGACGACACGGTCGCCCCGGGCGATCAGCAGGCCTACAGAACCCTGCTGGAAGCCGGCATGGTCGAGCGCAGCACCGCGGTCCCGCTCAGCTGCTGCCTCAAGTCGAGCCTGCTGGCAGAAGGGGCCGGCGGCAACGTCACCGACTTCGACCACCAGGTCGACCACGTGATGACCCGCAACCCGTCCGAGATCACGCTCCAGAGCTCAACCGTCACCGGCTTGCTCCCGGTCAACGGCTTCTGGAACTCCGACCACGCCGGCGTCTTCAGCGCCTTGCGATTTAGCCCATAACCAGCTGAATAGGCCCGTCCCGGTAGGGGTGGAACGTCTTGTACTTTTCGCGCAGCGAAAAGTTAAGTGGAACCCCTACCGGGACGGGCCCCTACCCTTCGCCAGCCGTAGCGGCGACGAATTCGGCGACTTCCTTCGAGTCCTGCTCGTTGAGGATGCCGCCCGGCATCCGCCCCGGTTCGGTGGAGCTGTCGACGCCTTTTTCGACCGCGTTGAGGACGCGGCCTTCGGTCGCTTTGACCGTCGCTTTGGCGCTCGGCCCGGTCGGGGGCCCGGAGGGCGCCAGCAGTTCGTCCAGGTCCGGTCCGTAGTTGCCGTCGGTGC
Organism: Solirubrobacterales bacterium; assembly: GCA_035694165.1. Lineage (GTDB taxonomy): Bacteria > Actinomycetota > Thermoleophilia > Solirubrobacterales > 70-9 > VAYN01. The sequence continues at coordinate 37,077 of DASSFS010000075.1, forward strand.
CCGCGGCATAGAAGGCGTGGCAGGTGCCGCAGTTGATCTGGAACAGCTCCTGGCCGCCCTTCAGGTGCGCGGCGACCTGCTGGTCGCCGGTCTCGGCGTCTCCCTTGGAGCGGAAGGCCAGCCAGGGGATGACGGCGGCGAGGACCAGGATCAGCAGCCCAAAGACGATGAAGGTGCGTTTGCTCATTCGGCGGCGCGCATACTACTGGCGGCTTTCTCGTTGCGGTACCACGGGCACATCCGCCGCAACGCGCATTCCTCGCAACGGGGCTTCGGGCGGCAGAGCTCGCGCCCGTGTCGGATCAGGTTCATGTGCAGCTCGTAGGCATCGGCGGGGTCGACGATCGCCAGCATCTCGTCGTGCGCGCGCTCGAAGGACGCCTTGGGCGGAAACAGGCCGAGCCGCCCCCCGACCCGGTGCACGTGGACGTCGACCGGGATCTCCGGAATGCCCCAGGTGAAGATCAGCACGCAGGCCGCAGTTTTGCGGCCGACCCCCGGTAGCGAGAGCAGGAAGTCGAGCGACTCCTCGCGCGGCGCCGTCTTCGTCCACCCGAGGTCCGGCTCCTCGCCAAGCTGTTCGAGGATCGCCTGGATCCGTGGCGCCTTCTGCTTGCCGAGGCCGCCGGGTCGGATCGCCTCCTCGACTTCGGCCACCGGCGCGTCGCGCACTTCCTCCCAGCTGGGAAAGCGCTCCCGCAGCGCCGCGAACGCGCGGTCGCGGTTGCGGTCGTTGGTGTGCTGGGAGAGCACGGTCTTGATCAGCTCCGCGATCGGGTGCCCGTGCGGTTCGTTCACCGTCCGCCCATACATCTCCCTGAGGCGGTCGCGAATCGCTCGCACCCGCCGTTTGTCTGGTCGCTTCCAGGCCATGCGCCGCCACGCTACAACCCCGCCGATGGGCCGATAAGTTGAGCCCACGGCAACTTATCGGCCAATCGGCGGGGGTTAGGGTGCTTGTCGTGAGCGGGGGGATCGAGGAGGGGGAGCTGCGGATCGACGGGGTCCGCGTCTTCTATCGCCGCGTCGCGGGAGAGGGGACGCCGACGGTCTACTGCCACGGCAACCCGAGCCACGGCGAGGACTGGCTGCCGTTTCTCGAGCGCGGCGGCGCCGCGCTCGCGATCGACATGCCGGGCTGGGGACGCTCGGACCGCCCCGACCCGGCGCGCTTCGACTATTCGATGTACGGGCTCTCGGCCTTCCTCGAGCGCTGCCTGGATGAGCTTGGGATCGAGCAACGCAAGCTGGTCGTCCACGACTGGGGCTCGCTCGCCCTGATCGGCGCCCAGCGCCGCCCCGATCTGGTCGAGAAGCTGGTCGTGATCAACGCCGTTCCGCTGCTCCCCGGCTATCGCTGGCACTGGGTGGCCCAGATATGGCGCCGCCGGCCGCTCGGCGAGCTGGCGAACGCGACCACGACCCGGTTCTCGATGGGCCTGCTGATGCGCCAGGCCCGCAGCGACCGCAGCCCGATGCCGCCGGAGTTCATCGACACGGTCTGGGACCACTGGGACAAGGGCACCAGCGCCGCGATCCTGGGCCTCTACCGCCACGCCGATCCGGACCGCCTCGCGGTGGCCGGCCAGGACCTCGGCCGGCTCGCCTGTCCGGCGCTGGTCGTCTGGGGAGATGGCGACATCTATCTGCCGACCAGCTTCGGGGCGGCCTACGCCCACGTCTTCCCCGATTCCGAGCTCGAGATCGTCCCTGGCGCCGGCCACTGGCCCTGGATCGACGATCCGTCGCTGATTGACCGCATTCTGCGCTTTGTGTCCTAAGCGCAACCGTTAACGCGCGGATTACAATTGTCGGTTCCGTGTTGCGCGCCTTCGGACACATAGGAGACCGGCTGCCCAAGGGTTGGGGCGACTTCGGGCGCCAGATCGCGATCCTCGTCAGCGTCGATCTCGCCTACACCTTCGTCCGCGGAATCGTCGATTCCGAGCGGTCGCTGGCGTTCGCCCACGGCCAGCAGGTAATGGACTTCGAGAAAGCGACCGGGACCTTCTTCGAGCCCGGTCTGCAGGCGTTTTTCTTACCGGCGCAATGGGTGATCGACCTCGCCAACCAGATCTACCTCAACGCCCAGTTCTCGGTCGCGCTCGGCTTCCTCCTCTGGCTCTACCTGTTCCGCAACGAGTCCTATTACTTCGTCCGCAACATGTTCGTGACCGCGATGGGGATCGCCCTGGTCGGCTACACGCTCTACCCGACCGCGCCGCCGCGAATGTATCCGGAGTACGGCTTCTTCGACACGCTCAACGCCTACTCCGACGTCGGCCACGACTCTTCGCTGGCGAAGATCTTCATCAACCCCTACGCGGCGGTGCCGAGCATGCACTGCGCCTTCGCGATGATGATCGGCGCCACCGGCTTCATCCTCTGCCGAAACGCGGCCGTGAAAGCCCTCTGGGCGACCTGGCCCCTGCTCGTCTCCTGGGTCACGATCGTCACCGCTAACCACTACTGGGTCGACGCCGCCCTGGGCTGGATGGTCGCCTTGACCGCCGCCCTAGTGGCGCAGCGTCTGGCCCGCGCCAGGCCGGAGGCCTGGTCCTTCCGCGTCAAGGCCCCGCGCGAGGCCGAGGCGTAGCCGTTAGCCTCACGTCAATGGATCCTTCGGCGCCCCCCAGGGCCCCCGGCGGTCGTCGCAACGGCCGCGGGGCGAGCCGCAACGGGCAGGAGCTCCGCACCTACGCGCGCGAGCGGCTGATCGAGTCCCGGCTGACGCCGAACGCGATCTCGATGGTCGGGCTGCTCGGCAACCTGATCGCAGCCGCGCTGGTCACCCAGCACCTCTTCTTTCTCGCCGGAGTCGCCTTCGTGCTCGGTTCGGTGATGGACACGCTCGACGGCCGCTACTCGCGGATGTCGGGCAAGGGGACGCTGTTCGGCGCCTTCCTCGACTCGACCCTCGACCGGATCGAGGAGGGGATCGTGCTCGCCGCCGTCGCCGGCTACTTCGCCGCCCGCGGCGAAGACTTTGCGGCCGCGATGTGCGTGGTCGCGGTGCTCGGCTCGCTGATGGTCTCCTACACGCGGGCCCGGGCCGAGGCGCTCGGGGTCGAGTGCAAGGTCGGGTTGGCGACGCGCCCAGTTCGGGTAGTCATACTCTCGATCGGATTGATCTTCGCCAAGGGCGCCGGCATCGCCGACTTCGAATTGCTGGCCCCGGCGGTCTACGTGATCGCGGCATTGACCATCATCACTACGTTCCAGCGGGTACTTCATGTGCGAAACGAGCTTTCCGGCGATGTTTCCGGCGCCCAGAGCGGCGGCGGCGAGGCGGATGAGCTGTAACCAGCAAGGCCGCCGGGTGTGTTCTGCCATCCAGCTGATCCCAGGAGGACTTCTAAATTCATGAGTGAGAGCAACGGAGCAAACGGCAGCACGGCCAACGGCGCCGCTCGGACCGACGAGAAGGTCCGCGTCGCGATCGTCGGCGTCGGCAACTGCGCCAACTCCTTCATCCAGGGCGTCCAGTACTACAAGGACGCCGATCCCAGCGACGAAGTGCCGGGTCTGATGCACGTCGACCTCGGCGGCTACCACGTCGGCGACGTCGAGTTCGTCGCCGCCTTCGACATCGATTCCGAGAAGGTCGGCAAGGACCTCTCGGAGGCGATCTGGTCGGGCCAGAACGACACGATCAAGTTCGCCGACGTCCCCCACCTCGGCGTCAAGGTCGAGCGCGGCATGACCCACGACGGTCTCGGCAGGTACCTGAAAGAGAAAATCACCAAAGCCCCGGGCGAGACCGCCGACATCGTCGGCATCCTCAAGGAGACCAAGGCCGATGTCCTCGTCTGCTACCTGCCAGTTGGCTCGGAGGACGCGGTCAAGTGGTACGTCGAGCAGGCGCTCTCCGCCGGCGTCGGCTTCGTCAACTGCCTACCTGTCTTCATCGCCCGCGAGGACTACTGGGATAAGCGCTTCAAAGAGGCCGGCCTGCCGATCATCGGCGACGACATCAAGTCCCAGGTCGGGGCGACGATCGTCCACCGCCAGCTCGCCCGCCTCTTCCACGACCGCGGCGTGCGCATGGAGCGGACCAGCCAGCTCAACGTCGGCGGCAACATGGACTTCTACAACATGCTCGAGCGCGAGCGGCTCGCCTCCAAGAAGGAGTCGAAGACCAACGCGGTCACCTCGATCATGGGCCACGACCTGCCCGACGAGGACGTCCACGTCGGTCCTTCGGACTACGTCGCCTGGCTGACCGACCGCAAGTGGGCGCACATCCGGCTCGAGGGCAAAGCCTTCGGCGACGTGCCGCTGACGGTCGAGCTGAAGCTCGAGGTCTGGGATTCGCCGAACTCGGCCGGCGTCGTGATCGACGCCGTACGGCTGATCAAGCTCGCCCTCAACAACGGCATCGCCGGCCAGCTCGACGGTCCGTCCAGCTACCTGATGAAGTCGCCGCACACCCAGCGCCCCGATGACGAGGCGCGGGAGCAGACCGAGGAGTACATCGCCGCCAACACGCGTGGCAAGGCCTCGGTCCCTGGCGACGCAAAGGTCTCCGCCGCCTAGCCGGCGTCGTGCCGGCCCAACCGCTCTCGATTGCCCACGTCGCGCCCTTCCGGCGCGGCGTGGAAAACCCGGTAACCGAGTTCGTCGGTCGCGTCTGCGACGAGTTCGAGCGGCGCGGCCACGAGGTCCTGCGGCTGGGGACGGGCGAGCCGGTGAAGCGGCAGCTCGCCTCGAGCCCGCCGGACATCGTCCACGTCCACGACCCCTTCGCGCCCAGCGTCGCCTCGGCGGCGCTGCGTCACTCCTACTCGCTCAACGTCGCCACCTTCCATGCGCCCCAGGAGCGGGTGCTCTCGACCCAGGTGGCACGGCCGTTGGTCGAGATCTTCTTCGGCCGCATCGACGCGCGCACGGTGACCAGCGCCGCGACGGCGGAGTTGCTGGCCGGCTACTTCCCGGCCTCCTATGAGCTGATTGAGCCGGCTGGGGCGGAGCGTGGCTGGGGAGTCGTGGCCGATGAGTTCGAAGCGATCTACCGCCGCCTGCTTGCTCGCCGCCATTCCGACGGCGGTGACCCCGAGTTGCGGGAGCGGCTCGCCGAGCGGCCGCTGATCGAGGTCGACCTGCACATGCACACCGATCACTCGACCGACTGCGCGACCCCGGTCGACGTGCTGCTGCAGACGGCCCGCGACCGCGGCCTCGGGGCGATCGCGATCACCGACCACAACGAGGTCTCCGGGGCGCTGGAGGCGCGCAAGATCGCCGCCGAGATGGACGACATCAAGGTGATCGTCGCCGAGGAGGTGAAGACGGCCGAGCAGGGCGAGGTGATCGGCCTCTTCCTCGAGGAGAAGATCCCCAAGGGCCTGACGATGGCGGAGACGATCGCCGAGATTCGCAACCAGGGCGGCCTTGTCTACGTGCCGCATCCGTTCGACCGCTTCCACTCGGTGCCCGACTACGAGCACCTGCTGGACATTGTCGAGGAGATCGACATCCTCGAGGTCTTCAATCCGCGGGTGGCGGTGACCGCCTTCAACGAGGAGGCGGAGCGCTTCGCCCGCAAGTACCGGATCGTCCCCGGCGCCGGCTCCGACAGCCACGTCGCCCAGGGGCTCGGCAGCGTCCGGGTGCGGATCCACGACTTCGACGGTCCCGCCGAGTTCCTCGAGGCGATGCGCGACGCCGACATCACCCGCAAGCACAAGAACCTCGTCTACGTGCAGGCGCTGAAGCTGCTGCAGACGACCGGCCGGCCGAAGGCGCCGAAACGGCGGGTGCCGGACGCCAAACCGGTGCGCGGCGGCCGTCCTCGCAAACGCAGCTCCGGGAGCAAGAGCTGATGCAGGCGGGTCGCCCGAAAGGAGCCGCGCCCGCCTCGTCAAAGAAGGCTCGGCAGATGCGAGGCACCGACGACGAGATCCGCGAGAAGTACCTGGAGCGAGCGATCCGCGAGCTCAACCAGATGAGCCGCGAGATCCAGGACTGCCCGCACTGCCCCCGCGGCAAGCTGATGCCGGTCCTCGGCTCCGGTCATCCCCAGGCCGACATCTTCATGCTCAAGCAGGCGCCGATGGCCTCCGAGATCGAGGAGGGGGTCGCTTTCTACGGCCGCTCCGGCAACGCGCTGATGAAAAGCTTCAAACGGCTGGGGATCGACCCGCTCGTCGTCTACGGCACGCTCTGCGTCAAGTGCCCGATCGCCGAGCCCGACCTGGCCGCCGGCGAGTGCGTCGCCCGCCTGGTCGAGGAGATGGCAATCGTGCAGCCGAAGATCCTCGTCGTCATGGGCGAGCCCGCTCTGCGCATCCTCAACAGCCTCCAGGTCTCCCTCTCGCGCCCGGTCGAGCAGCGCGAGGGCGAGATCCAGGCCTTCACCCCCACCATCGACGCTCTCTACGTGCCCGACATCGACGACTCACTCGACGAGGAGGGCGCCAAGCAACGCTTCTGGCGCGCCCTCAAGACGCTCGGCGTCTGGTACGACGACCTTCCTCCGTACTAGGCAGGTTGGGCAGCTAACCCACCCATGGTGGGGTCAACTGCCCAGCTTTAGTTCGGGACTTGCGCCGGTGCCGGCTTGACACCGTCGGGGCCGTGGCCGTTGGACTCGGCGATGTGCTCGGAAGTGCTCTTGGGGGAGAGGAAGCGGTCGATCATCGCCAGGGCGACGGCGGAGATGACGAAGGTGATGTGGATGATCGTCTGCCAGAGCATCGTCTCGGAGGACGTGTTGGCCGCGTTGATGAAGGTCTGCAGGAGGTGGATCGAGGAGATGCCGACGATTGCCATCGCCAGCTTCACCTTGAGCACGTTGGCGTTGACGTGGGAGAGCCACTCGGGCTGGTCGGGGTGGTTCTTGAGGTTGATCCGCGAGACGAAGGTCTCGTAGCCGCCGATGATCACCATGATCAGCAGGTTGGCGATCATCACCACGTCGACCAGCCCGAGGACCAGCAGCATCACCTCGTTCTCGGTCAGGTGACCGACGTCGCTGACCAGGTGCCAGAGCTCCTGCATGAAGCGCCAGACGTAGACGCCCTGGGCGGCGATCAATCCGAGGTACAGGGGCGCCTGCAGCCAGCGGCTGATGAAGATCGTGCTGCCGATGGTGCGGGCGAGCGGGCGGTCTATGTGGGCTTCGGCAGCGATGGGGCGGCGCATCCTAGCGGGCTTTCCTTAGGGATCCCTAAGGGCGCAGGTCACAGAGATTTTGCAGAGATGCTTCCCACACGTAACGTTTTGTCTGCCAGCATGGCATTATGGAGTTGATGCAGGCCAGCCCGACGGAGAAACGGCTCGACGACCTGGACCGCAAGGTCGAGCACGGGTTCGAACGCGTCGATGAACGGTTCGCCCATGTCGAGCTGCGGCTCGACCGGATCGAACTGGAGCTGCGGGCACATGGGAAGGAATTCGTGGCGCTGCGCAATGACATGAAAGCCGGTTTCGAGCGAATGGAGGAACGCTTCGATGAGCGCTCGGATGCCATGTATCGACTCTTGGTCCTGGTTAGCGCGACCTTGCTCGGGACCGTGATCACCGCCTGCGCCGCCCTGGTCGCGACGCAGCTTTAGGCCGCTGTCAGGGCGCGGCAGCTGCGGCGACGGCGGTCATCGCCTCGACCTTGGCGCTGGCCAGGCCTCTGATGACGATCGTGTCCAGCGGGGCCTCGTAGGCGGCGAGCTGGGCCTGAGTGCCATCGCGATCCGCCGCGGCGACGCCGACCGTGCCCTCGGGCTCGCCGAGGCGGTCGAAGTGGTCGCGGTAGCCCTTGTGCAGGTCGCGGTAGAAGGACTCCTCCTTGGCCAGGCGCTCGGCGGCGTCGGGGCCGACGGCGGTGCGGATGTAGCCGAAGACGGGCGGGGTCTCGCGGCCGGCGTCGCGGGCTCCGGCCTCGACCTTCTCGCGAGCGCCGGCGGCGAAGCCGGGAGTCATCCAGTTGAAGAAGACGCCGTCGAACTCCGCTCCCGCGAGGGCGCACATCTTCGGCCCCATCGCGGCGAGGACGAGGCGGACGCCGGGCAGCCGCTCGCGCAGCTCGGGCAGCGACTCGCGCATCTTCGTCAGCGGTTTCTTCGAGAAGCCGGCGCCGACGCCGAGCCAGAGCCGGGCTGGGTCGAGGCCCAGCCGCTCGATGTCAGCGGCGATCGTCTCCGGCGGAGTGCGGTCGAGCGCGATCACGGCGACTCCGAGGTCGACTCCGGGCGCGGCGGCGCCGAACTCGGCCAGCGTCTCCAGGCCCTTGGCACCGGGGTGGTCGTTCGACCACATCGAGTCGTAGCCGAGCTCGGCGCAGCGGGCGGCCAGCGGCCGCCCCACCTCGGGGTCGAGCCCGGCGGCGACGCCGAAGCCCCGGCTCACGCGTCCGTCTCCACGTATTGGTCCCACCAGCCGGCAGCCGGTTCGATCTGCTCGACGACGTCGATCCACATCCCGGCCGGGTCGACGACGCCGAAGCGCCGCTGTCCCCAGGGCTCCTCGGTCAGCGGCAGGTCGCAATCGAGGCCGGCCTCGACGACCCGTCGGTACTCGGCCGCGGCGTCGGCAACCTGGAAGGTGATGAAGGCGCCGTCGCCGTTGAAGGCGGCCGGCGTGGGCGGGGAGGAAGGGTGATCGCTGTGCATGAAGGCCAGCGTGGTCGGCCGCGCGCCGCCGCCGTTCATCAGCACGAACCAGCTGGCCTCGAAGCCCACCTCGAAGCCGAACCAGCGGCGATAGAAGTCACGGCAGTCGCGCAGCTTGTCGGTGACGACGACGGGATAGGAGTCGACCAGGTCCATCTGCCCGAGCCTTACCCGCGCTCGAACAGCGCCACGCACTCGATGTGCGGAGTCTGGGGAAACATGTCGACCGGCCTCACCCGCGTCAGCCTATAGCCGGCCTCGACCAGCTGGGCGGCGTTGGGAGCGAGCGTGGTCGGGTTGCAGGAGACGTAGACGATCTTCGCCGCCTCGCACTCGATCACCCGCCGCACCACTTTCTGCGAGAGGCCGGCGCGGGGCGGGTCGATGACGACGACGTCGGGTTTGCCGGCCTGCTCGACCAGCGGCCGCACCCCGGTCCGGGTGCTGCCGGCGAGGAAGCGCGCGTTCTCGATCCCGTTCAGCTCGGCGTTGCGTTCGGCGTCGGCGATCGCCTCGGGAACGATCTCCAGCCCCCAGACCTCGCCGGCCCTGCCGGCCATCGTCAGCCCGATCGTGCCGATCCCGCAGTAGAGGTCGAAGACGCGCTCGCGGCCGCTCAGCCCGGCGTACTCGGCGGCGATCGCGTAGAGGCGCTCGGCCATCTCGGTGTTGGTCTGGAAGAAGGCGCCGGGCGAGATCTCCCACTGTAGGCCGCAGAGCTCCTCCTTCAGGTGCTCCTCGCCGAGCACGCCTGTCGGTCCCTCGCTGTCGCCGGAGTCGTCGGCGACGATCGTGTGCAGGTCGACGGGCGGTTTCGGGAAGTTCCTCTGGGCGGTGACGAGGCGGGTCTGGATCTGGCCGCTGCGGCGGCCCTCGCGCACGACCAGGTTGCGGAGCACGCCGCGTTTGGCGCGGCGGTCGAAGGCCGGCACCGCCTCCATCTCCGCCCACTCGCGCACCTTGTTGCGGGCGGCATTGCCGGCCTCGGAGGCAAGGTGACAGTCGTCGACGTCGACCACCAGGTCCCAGCGGCCGCGCGCGTGGAAGCCGAGCATCGGCTCTCCGTTGTCCCCCGCGCCGAAGGAGTATTCGAGCTTGTTGCGGTAGCGCCACTGCTGCTCGGCCGGGACGATCTCCTCCAGCTCGAAGCCCTCGAGGTGGCCGATCCGCTGCAGCGCTTCGGCCACCTGCTCACTCTTGTAGGCGAGCTGGCGCTCGTAGGGGAGGCCCTGCCAGGGGGCGCCGGGGCAGGGCTCGCCACCGTGAACGCAGAGGTCGGCGATGCGATCGGCGCTTGCGTGCAGCAGCTCGATCGCGCGCGCCTCGGCGTGGCGCTTCTTTGCTTTCGTCACCTCAGCCCGGACGCGGTCGCCCGGTAGGGCGCCAGCCACGAAGAGCACGAAGCCGTCGGTGCGGGCGACACCGCGCCCGCCGAAGGCGAGCGAATCGATCTCGACCTCGAGCACCTCGCCGCGACGGGGGCCTCGGGCCGCCGTCTTCCCGCCGCTGGCCGTCGTCAAATCAACCCAGCTTTTTCCGCGCGCGCCGTGCCGCCTGGGTGGCCTGTTTGCGTACCGGCTGCGCCCGGCCACCGACCTCTTTGCGCGCTTGTTTCACCAGGCGCTCCAGCTCGCCGAGCAGCGAGTCGGTCTGTTTGCGACCCCGTTTGATCAGGTCGGAGAGCATCTTCTCGGCGTCGCCTCGGGTCATCCGGCCGCGTTTGACGGCGTCGTCGACGACCTCCTGCAGGCGGTCGCGGCTGAGCGTAACGCTGTGCTCGAGGCTCTCGCGGAACTGGGCGACGCTCTTGTCGAGCCCGGTCGTCGCTTTGCTGCTGGCGGCGCTGCTGCGTTTCGGTGCGGCTTTTTTGGCGGCGCGTTTCGGAGCAGCTTTTTTCGCACTGGTTTTTTTCGCCGGTGATTTTTTAGCGGGCGCTTTTTTGGCAGGGGTTTTTTTCGGGATGCTTTTTGCTTTGCCCGTGGAGGCTTTTTTGGCTTTGGCGCCGGCTTTCGTTTTTTTGCTCGCGTTGCCGGTCGCTTTTTTGTCTGCCATTCGGTTTTGCCTCCTGATCGGTGGGTCGCCGGGACTGGACGTTCAGTGTGACTATCTCAGTTCCACGGGCTCGGCCGCGGCAAACTTCGCTTCGACCGGGGCGTGGTCGGAAAGTCGCAGGGCCCGCCCTTCCAGCGGCAGCTCGCGCCGCTCCGGCGGCCAGGGGGCCGGCTCATCGACCACCTTCAGTCCCCGGGTCAGCATGTGGTCGATCGCCCGCGGTGCGGTCGGCCCGGTCAAGCCGAAGTCCTCGCGCAGCCGCTCGAACACCTCCGGGTTCTCGGCCGGGCGCAGATTGAGGTCGCCGCCGAAGAGCAGCGGCGCGCTGCCGGCGAACTCGTTTGCGGCGCGAGCGGCGCGCAACACGTCCTCGGTCGCTTGCCCCGGCGCGTCGTTGGTCGCGTGCAGGTTGGCCAAGCAGACGCCGGATGCAGTCCGGGTCAGCGCCATCGAGCGCCGCTCCGGCTCCCCGTCGTGGATCGTCAGCTCGCGGCGCTCGGCGATCCCGCCCAGCCGGCCGGGCACCCGCACCAGGGTCAGATTGGATCCCCCCTCGCCGGAGGCCATCAGGTCCGGGTTCTGGCGGGCCAGCAGTCCCCGCAGCGGGCCCAGCGAGTTGCGCGAGGTCAATACCCGGTGTGCCTCGGCCGAGCAGGCGCGGGCCAGCGGCGCCGCGAAGCGCGGCGGGCACTCCTGCAGCAGCGCCACGTCCCAGGCGGTGGCGGCGAGCAGCGTCGCGAACTCCTTGGTCAGGTCGCGGTTCACCTGCACGTGGGTGTCGTTGCGCTCGTCGATCCGCAGCAGCCGCGAGCGCCAGCTTCGCAGCGTCGGGTCGGGCGGGAAATCCCGCCCGTGGAAGAGGTTCCAAGCGATTGCCGCAAACTCCACGGCGCGTAGTATCCGCCGCTTGGCAAAGCGGGACTTCCTCACCGGAGAAGAGTTCGGCGCGTTCGAGCTCGGCAAGCTGCTCGACCGGGCGCTGGAGCTGAAAGCCGGCCGCCGTGAGCGGGTGGGCGCCAACTCGCTGGCCGGGCGCAGCGTCGCCCTCGTCTTCGAAAGGCCCTCGACGCGGACGCGGATCTCCTTCGAGGTCGGCGTCGCCGAGCTGGGGGCTACGCCGGTTGTCCTGCGCGAGGACGAGATGCAGATCTCCCGCGGCGAGTCGATCGGCGACACCGCGCGGGTGCTCTCGCGCTACGTCGACGCGATTGTGATCCGCTCCGGCTCCCACGATCTGGTCGCCGAGCTGGCAGCCGCCGCCGAGGTGCCGGTCATCAACGGCCTTACCCCGCTCCACCATCCCTGCCAGGCGCTGGCCGACCTGCTCACCCTGCGCGAGCGCTTCGGCGATCTCGAGGGGCAGCGGCTGGCCTACGTCGGCGACGGCAACAACGTCGCCCGCTCGCTGGCGATCGTCGGCGAGCTGGCCGGGGTCGAGGTCGTCGTCGCGGCGCCCCCGGGCTACCAGCTCGAGGAGGGCCACGGCGCGAAGCTGACCGACGATCCGCGCGCCGCGGCCTCCGGCGCCGACGCTCTCTATGCAGACGTCTGGGTCAGCATGGGTGATGAGGCGGAGGCGGAGCGCCGCCGCGCCGACCTCGCCCCGTTCCGCCTCGATGCCGACCTGCTGGCGGCGGCGAAGGACAGCGCGATCGTCCTCCACTGCCTGCCGGCCCATCCAGGAGAAGAGATCACCGCCGACGTTCTCTACTCTGATGCGTCCGCCGTCTGGGACCAGGCGGAGAATCGCCTCCACGCTCAGAAGGCGCTGCTGGAGGCGTTGCTCGCCCTCTAGTCCCGGCCTGATCCCGGAGCCACATGTACCCAGAGATCGAACTCGGACCGCTGACGCTGCAGACCTTCGGCCTGATGTTCGCCCTCGCCTTCCTCGCCGCCGGGGCGCTGATCTGGCGGCGGCTGGGGGAGATCGGCAAGCCGCCCGACTGGGCCTATGAGATGGGCTTCTCGGCGCTGATCGGCGGCATCGTCGGCTCCCGCGTCTACTTCCTGATCCAGAACTACAGCGACGTCAAGGACGACCTGCTCGGCAACCTCTTCTCGGGGGCCGGTCTGGTCTGGTACGGCGGCGTGATCGGCGGCGCCCTCGCCGTCCTTCTTTGGGCCTGGTACCGCGACTTCCTCAGCCTCGCCCTGCTCGACTTGGCCGCGCCGGCGCTGGCGCTGGGCTACGCGATCGGCCGCGTCGGCTGCCAGCTCTCCGGCGACGGCGACTACGGCAAGGCCTGGGACGGGCCCTGGGCGATGGCCTATCCGGATGGCACGGTGCCGACCGAGGAGACGGTTCACCCGACGCCGATCTACGAGACGCTGGTGATGGGCCTTGGCGCCTGGTTGCTGTGGCAGCTGCGCGACCGGGTCAGGGCCGGGGTGCTGTTCGCGATCTACCTCGTCTACGCGGGGACCGAGCGCTTCCTGGTCGAGTTTCTGCGCCGCAACGACGCTGTCGCGCTGGGCCTCACCTCGGCCCAGCTGGAGAGCCTTGGCATGATGGTTGCCGGCGCCATCTGGATCGCCGTGGTCATCCGCCGCCACGGCGGTATTTCCAAGCCATTCACCGACCAAGCGGCGGAAGCCGCTATATAGGCGGGGTGGAGTCAACGATGTTAGGCTTGCGCAAGAACTTTGGAGTGTTCAGAACTAGGAGGCGAGGCGGGTAAATGGCGGCTGTAGACATTCAGAGTCAGGAGGAGCCGTCGGCGCGCACGATCAGTGCCGTGCTCGACGCCGCCGCCGAGCGGATTGCCGCGGCGGGAGTCGAGAACGCGCGGCGGGATGCCGAAATCCTCGTCGCCGACGCGATCGGCGTGAAGCCGGAGCAGCTCTCGGTCGATAGCGCCGGCGAGGTTCCAGCCGACGTCGCGGCGGCTATCGAGGAGCGGGTGGCGCGCCGGGTCGACCGCGAGCCGATGGCCTACATCCTCGGCCGCGCGCCCTTCCGCAGCCTCGAAATCGCCGTCGACGAGCGCGTCCTGTGGCCGCGCCGCGAGACCGAGCTGCTGGTCGAGGTTGGCGTCGAGCTGCCGGAGGGCGCCCGCGTGCACGAGGTCGGCACCGGCTCGGGCGCGATCGCCCTCGCCCTGCTGGCCGAGCGTCCCGACCTGCGCGTCACCGCCTCCGACCTCTCGCCGGAAGCGGTCGAAGCGGCGCGCGAGAACGCCGAGCGCCTCGGCCTCGATCTCGACATCAGCGTCGCCACCGGTCTGCCGGATTCGCTCGAGGACATCGACCTGGTGATCGCCAACCTTCCCTACGTCACCGACTCGACCATCTTCGAGCGCTCGCCGGAGATCCAGAAGGAGCCGCGGATCGCGGTCACCGGATCCTGCGGCGAGGACGGCCTCGGTGTGATCCGCGGGCTGATCGGTGAAACGCCCTCCGGCTGGAAGCTGGCGATGGAGCACGACACCCACCACGGTCCGTCGATGCGCGACCTGCTGCGCGACGCGACTACCCTTCAGGACTATGAAGGTGACGAGCGGGTGACTGTCGGCTTCGCACCGTGAAGTCCGACTCAATTCGATGAGCGAGGCCCCGACGGAGGCCCAGCCGGCGAACAGCCCGGCGGACGAGCCGAGCACTGGCTCAACCGAGGCGCAGCGCCGCGCCAAGGTCGAGCGGCTGCGCGCGGAAGGGATCAATCCCTACCCGCACTCGTTCGAAGGGCGCACCCACGCCGAGGAGATCCTCGCCGCGCACGACCCGGCTGAGCTGGGGGAGGGCGAATACGAGGAGTTCCCCTACCGCGTGATGGGCCGGGTCACCGGCAAGCGCGGCCACGGCAAGATCGCCTTCCTCGACGTCCGCGACATCACCGGCACGATCCAGGCCTTCGCCCGCCGCGACAAGCTCGGCGACGAGGCCTTCGAGCGGCTGGAAGAGCTCGACATCGGCGACCTGGTCGGGGTCGAGGGCGTCCTCTACGTGACCAAGCGCGGGCAGCTGGCGGTCGCAGTGCGCGAGGCGACCCTGCTGGCCCCGGCGCTGCTCGACCCGCCCGACCTCTTCCACGGCATCTCCGACGTCGAGACCCGCTACCGCCAGCGCGAACTCGACCTGATGGCGAACGAGGCCTCGCGTGAGGTCTTCAAGCTGCGGGCGAGGTTGGTGGCGGCGATCCGCGAGCACATGAACGAGCGCGGCTGGGTCGAACTGGAAACGCCGATCCTGCAGCGGCTGACCGGCGGCGCCGCGGCGCGGCCCTTCGTCACCCACCACAACGCGCTCGACCGCGACCTCTTCCTGCGCACGGCGACCGAGCTGTACTTGAAGCGAGCGATCGTCGGGGGCTTCGAGGACGTCTACGAGTTCGGCAAGTTCTTCCGCAACGAGGGGATGTCGCCCCAGCACAACCCCGAGTTCACGATGCTGGAGATGTTCGTCGGCGGCGCTGACTACAACGGCGTCATGGAGTTCATCGAGACGCTGGTCTCCAGCGTCGTCGAGAAGGTGCTGGGGACGACCAGGGTCGAGCGCGACGGGGTGGAGATCGACTTCGCGGCGCCCTGGCCGCGGGTCAACCTGCGCGACGAGCTGCTGAAGGAGACCGACGTCGACATCTATGAGGCGAGCCGCGACGAGCTGGCCGAGCTGGCTGGCGAGCATGCCGATCCGAACGACGACTGGGCCGGGCTGGTCGACACCCTGCAGGGCAAGCTGATCGAGCCGAAGCTGATCCAGCCCACCTACATCACGGTGCTGCCGA
>DASSFS010000076.1:0-4691 GCA_035694165.1 Solirubrobacterales bacterium
CGGATTCAGCTGTGAGTTGGGCCATCCCTGAGCGTTCCGCCTGGCGACATAGGTATTGGGAAGCCCGCCTCCGTGGCTGCCGGAGAAGGCCCCAAGGGAGACGTAGGCGATGCTGTTGCCGTCGAGCGCGGCCTGGGCGCCACCGCGCAGGCCCTCGCCGTTGATGTCGGCACTGTTCTTGTCTTCCGGGGAGACCCTCTCGAAGGCCCGGCATTCCGGCAGCTCGGTCGTGTGCTGGGCGATGCGCAGGTCTTCGTTCGGGCAGGTTGCTGCCTGCGCCGAAGTGGCGGAGGCGAGGGGGCCCGCCACGGCGAGGGCGGCGAAGAGGGCGAATAGAACCGAAGGCGAACCACTCCCGAGGTCCCTGTCGCGTCTGAAGATGGATGCCTTCGATCGGCGTCTCACGTATCGCTCTCCTTGTCCCTGGAGCCCTCCGCCGGGTCGCTCCCGGCGATCCTCGAGGCTCGTTTTCCCTGTCCCTGTCCCTGGCGACGGCTTAGCCGTCCCCGAACAACTGAACTACTTCGTACATGAAGTACCCGGGAAGAAGAACATAGAAGTTTGCGAGTGTCAATAACGGCCGCGTTCCCAAACAGGGCACGGCCACGTAGAAGCGGCGCCGAAGCGCTCTGGAATCAGGAAAATCAGAGGTGTCTCAGCGACTGCGGCGCTTACCGTTGCGCTTCGACTTCGTCGCCTTGGCGGCGTTGCGGAGGGTGCGTTCGCCGGCTTTCTCGGTCGCCTCCCCCATCGCGATCTGGAACATCGCCAGCACCGCGTCGGAAGCGAGCGGGCGCATCCGGTCGAGAGCGTTGCGGACCTTCGGCCAGTCCTCCTCGGGGCGGCCGGCCTTCTCGAACGGCTCCCAGATCTCCTTCACGAAGAGGTCGACGAAGGTGCGCGCCGCGGCGTCGGCCTGGCGCCGCAGCTTGTCGGCGACATCGAGGGTGGCGTTGGGGCTGACGCCGAGCTCGACCAGGGCGCCGCCGGCGCGCTGCAGGCGCGGGCTGATCGCCTCGATTTGGCCGCCGGGCAGCTCGCGCAGGATGCCGAGCTTCTCGCCGCGGCGGATCAGCTTCATGTCGAGCTCCTTCGCGCCCCAGATCTCGGCCAGCTCGGCCGCCTCGAAGATTTCCGGCGTCTCGTCCTCGAACGGCGCTCGCACGGCGCGGGCGAAGTCGACGATCTCCGACGAGGAGCCGTCGGTGCTCTCGAGCACGCGCCGAATCGCCTCCAGGTTCAGTCCCTCCGCTTGCATTTCCCGGGTCAGCTCGATCCGGGCGACGTGCTCGTGGTTGTAGAAGCCGGTGCGCCCGTGCACCTCCGGCGCCGGCAGCAGCCCGCGCGTCTGGTGGGCGCGGATGTTGCGGACGGTCATTCCCGTGCGCCGCGCCAGCTCGCCGATGGTCATCATCCCCTCGGGCGCCTGCGGGCGTTTGGGCCGGGGGCTCATCCCCTCATGGTAAGCGGGAACCGCTGACCGTTCATCTTTTCCCCTGCATCCGAGCAGAGGAAGGCGATCCCCTCGGCGATCTGCTCTGCGGGAGTGAAGGTGAGGAACGGTTTGTCGGGGTTCTCCTCGCGCATCTGCGGCGTCAGGATCGCCTCGACGACGATGATGTTGGCGGTGGCGCCGCCGGGCTCGAAGCCATCGGCGAAGGCGAGGGTCCAGGCCTCCGCGGCGGCCTTGGCCGAGGCGTAGGCGGCGTTGGTGTTGGTGGGTGACTGGGCCTGCCGGCCGGAGACGAGGACGAAGCGGCCGTGCTCACTGGCGGCCAGCTGATCGTGGAAGGCGCGCGTCGTGTGCTGGACGGTGCGGACGAGCAGGTCGTGGAGGAGGTCCCAGTCCGAGAGCGGCGCCTCCTGCAGGGGCTGCCCGCCGCGCCAGCCCCCGACCAGATGGATCAGCCCGTCGACCCGGCCGAAGCGCTCGACCAGCGCCGCACACCACCCCCGCGTCGCCTCCTCGTCGAGCAGGTCGACCGCCCGCCCGTCCCAACGCTCGCCGATCCCCAATTCCGCCCCGATCGCGTCGAGGGGCGCCTGCTCCCGGCCCGTCCCCGCAACCGTCGCCCCACCCTGGGCGAGCCGCGCCGCCACCAGCGGCCCCAGCCCACCGCCGACCCCGGCGATGGCAATCACGTGGCCTGAAAGCTCGTTCACACGTTGGACGGTACCGAGGCAGGAGGAGGCTCGACGCGTTCAAGGATCACGCGCCCATCGCCATCGCTGCGAACGAGCAGTCGATCGTCGTCCTGCAGACCGGATTCGATGCATGCCTGCGCTGGGAGCGTCACACGCCTCTTCTGATTGACGACCGCGTGGCCGCTACGACCCAAGGACCGCTCGTACTTGGTGGCCTCGAAGCCTGGTCTCGGGCGAAATGGGGGAGGCAGGATTCGAACCTGCGAAGGCTGAGCCGGACGCTTTACAGGCGCCATCCGTTGACCGCTTGGATACTCCCCCGCGTCGGCTCGCGATTCTATAGGCCGATCCTCGCCGTAGACGAGGCCATCAAGTGGGCGCCCAGGCTCAATCTCGAACTCGGAGTACTTCGGGCCTCCAAGGGTAATCGTGCTTGTGGCTTCGACGGCAGTGGACGGGATGAACCAGCGGCGACCGTCGCCCGTATGCGCAAAAAGATAATCGAACTGCGCTGGATCAATCTTCTTCGCCGCTCCATTCCAGCTTTGGTTCCCGCCACTCGTCGCAAGCGCGACGGCAGCGCGGGTAGACCCGCCCCGTGTCGTCATGCGCTGCGTCGATGTCTTGACCTGGACCCGCAAGAGACGCTGCTGCGTGTAGGCGACGAGGTCGACGTCCGGACTGTGGCCAAAGGGAATGAACACCGTCGCGCCCATGCTGGTCAGCCACTCGATGGCGGAAGCCTCTCCCAGATCCCCCTGTTCGCGCCGGTTGATTCGCCGTTCCACCTGACGAACATATGTTCGTCAGCGGACGCCATCGCAGCGTGATCCGAGGCTAAGCCTGCGCGGCTTCGAGCCGCGCCTTCATCTGCTCGTTGAAGGCGGTGATCGCCGACAGCGGGCGCATGAAGACGGTCAGCTCGGCGACCTTGCCGTCGTCGTCGAGCTCGAGGAAGTCGATGCCTTCGAGCTCGCGGTCGCCGACCTGGGCCTTGAAGCGGAGGCAGACGGTGTTGCCGTCGACCAGCTCGTCGGTGTAGGTAAGTCCCTCGAGCGTGGCGGCGACGTGGGTGAGGACCTGGCTGACGATCTCCCGGCCCTCGAAGCCGCGGAAGAGGATCGGGCTGTGCAGGACCACGTCCTCGCGCAGCGCCTCGCTGAGCAGATCGAGGTCCTTCGCTTCAGCGGCAAGACGGAAGGGATGCGGCTCGGCCATCGGCCTACTCTACGGCGGCGGGTCGAGTTTGTGTCGCTATGCGGTACAAACTCGACCCATGCCGAGCGATAGCTTCTTCACCCGGGCTTCCACCTCGATGGGTGCGACCGGGCTGCGCTGGACCGGGAAATTGAACATCCCGCTGTACCGGCTCAGCGGCGGGCGGATCGGCGGGCGCATCAACCAGGCCCCGGTACTGCTGCTGACGAGCACCGGCCGCAAATCCGGCCAGCAGCGCACCGCGCCGGTCGTCTACCTCGCCGACGACGATCGCTTCATCGTGATCGGGTCCAATGCCGGCCACGCCAAGGTGCCGGCCTGGTCGCTCAACCTCAAGGCCAACCCCGACGCTGAAATCGAGGTCGGCCGCCGCCGGATCAAGGTCCGGGCTCGCGTCGCCGAGGGCGAGGAGCGAGCCGAGCTCTGGCTCAAGTCGAACCAGCAGTACGCCGGCTTCGACGACTACGAGGCCCGCTGTCCCCGCGACATCGCCCTCTTCGTGCTGGACCCGGTCGCCAGCTGACGAGTCAGCTGGCTTCCCTGAGCATCTGGGCCTCGGGGAGGCGCTGCAGCTTTTTCAGCGTGTTGTTCTCGATCTGGCGGATCCGCTCACGGGTGACGCCGAACGTCCTCCCCACTTCCTCCAAGGTCAGCGGCTCGCCGCCGGCGAGGCCGTAGCGAAGTTCGATCACCTGGCGCTCGCGTTCCGGCAGCGCCTGCAGAGCTTTCTGCACGCCCTCCTTCTGCAGGTGCTCGCTCGCTTCCTCGAACGGCTCCAGCACCGCGTCGTCGGCGACGAAATCGCCAAGCTCGGATTCGTCCTCGTCGCCAACCGGTTTCTCCAGTGAGACCGGCAGTTGCGAGACGCGGAGGATGTCGCGCACGTCGGCCACCGGCCAGCGCAGCTCCTCGGCGATCTCGGCCGGCTCCGGCTCCCGCCCCAGCTTCTGCACCAGCTGGCGCTCGACGTGGGCGACCCGGTTCAGCTTCTCGACCATGTGGACCGGGATCCGAATCGTCCGAGCCTTGTCGGCGATCGCCCTCGTCACCGCCTGGCGGATCCACCAGGTGGCGTAGGTGGAGAACTTGTAGCCGCGCCGGTAGTCGAACTTCTCGACCGCGCGGATCAGGCCCAGCGAGCCCTCCTGGATCAGGTCCAGGAACGACAGGCCACGGCCGAGATAGCCCTTGGCGATCGATACGACGAGACGCAGGTTCGCCTCGAGCAGGTGGTTCTTCGCCCGGCGACCGTCCTCGGCGATCCACTCGAACTCCGCGCGGACGCGGGACTCCTTGATGCCGGCGGCGAGCTTCTCCTCGGCGAACAG
>DASSFS010000077.1:0-34335 GCA_035694165.1 Solirubrobacterales bacterium
TAGCTCAAACCGGCCTGCTCTATGACGGGGCGCCCTGGGATTCGCCGCGTGCGGAGGCCGATCTGCCGCTCTTGGATAGTGAGAACGTCCCCGAAAACCACCGTCTGCTCTGGTTGGCCTGTGAGCGGCTCTATGTGACGGTGTTCGGCGCTAGACGCGCCTATGTTGACTATCTCAGCTCGCTCGAAGTCGGGCTAAATCTCGAGTTGATTTCCGCCCAGTTTCGAGGCTTGGGCGCAGTCGTTTTCGATTCAGACCCCGGTTTCGAGAGCTTTCAAAATCGCGTCGAATCGCTCTCGTCGGACTGGAACGCACCGCCTTTCCTCGAGCATCATGGATTCGCCTTTGGAGCTACGCAACTAATGGAGGGAGCGGCTCGCCTCAACGAGATGCTTCGCCTCGAAGATGGCGTCAAGGCGAAGCATGATCGGTATCGACTTGATCGCGATGCCTATCTAGTCCCACCGTACTCCGATGCCTGGGAGATCTACCTCGAATGCACCGCGCGCGAGACGATCGACATCAAGGACAGCCTCGCATTCTGTGTCTTGTGCGATTGGGCGCTGAATGCCGTGCTGCCGCCGGTGTTCCCGCTCAGCCTTCCCTTCGGTGAAGAGGTGCCGCTGATGCCAGGAGCGATGTTCCTTCATTTGGTGAGAGCGCTCGACGTCGAGATAATCCCCGAGCCAGACGAGAACCGGATCGGTTGGGCCCGTGCTGGAACCGAAGCGATCTATAAGCAGCTCTCGGGGCATTTCGATCAGGCGCTGCCGACGCCACTCAAGATTGCCGAGATACAACTCAACGTCATGAAGGCGGCCGACGGGTTCGCCGTGCCGGAGAGTATTTATAAAGTGCGCGGGCCTGAGAGTTGGGAACCGACCAATCCTGCGTCCCGCTTGCGGTACCTCACGATTCTCGCGGCCAGGGCGGCGAGAACCCGGATTGCGCACCCGGCCTTCTTTCCAATCCCCTATGCCCACTACTCGACCGACCGGGCCGATTTCCACGAGCTGTGGGATCCGATTCAGCCGCCTTTTGTCTCTGTCGGTCCAAATCGCCTGGTGCCGCACGTTTTTGACGACGCAAACTGGTTCGGTTTCTTCTATACGGCGGCAGTGGCAAACGATGTTGCCTTCGCGGCTGCCGTCTACGATTGCGCTGCCGTGGCGGCAACTCTGCAGAAGTACCGAGGGACCTTTCTACGCGAAGAGGTCGAGGACAGCCTAATTGCGCGCTCGGTGGAAGGTGTCCTAGGCGATGGCTCTGCAACCGCAGCGATCTTGGAGATCGCAGATATCTGCCCCGATTGAGGGCTCAC
Organism: Solirubrobacterales bacterium; assembly: GCA_035694165.1. Lineage (GTDB taxonomy): Bacteria > Actinomycetota > Thermoleophilia > Solirubrobacterales > 70-9 > VAYN01. Next base: position 1,322 of record DASSFS010000077.1, read on the forward strand.
AGGTGCAGCTGGGACCGACGAACGCAAACGTTCGGGGAGTTCCGCAGAGGGCGCCGAGCATCGCCAGTGCGACAAGAACGCTCGCCGATCGGCAGATCGTCAAAGGACAGAACGGACGACGAGCATTCCCCGGGTCGAGACGAGATGCGCCAGGTCGTCTTCCAAGCGTTGGACGTGTTCGCTCGCCTGTTGCTCAAAGCGCTCTACGCCGTGGACCTCCGCGATCAGCACGTAATCGGCTTGACCGATCGCCTGGCCGGGCACGTCGGTCGGCCGCGTTAGACGCCAGTCCGACACCGTGTCGAGCGATCCGCGGACGATGTCGCGATCCCCGCTCATCAGCAACTCGAAGTCCTCGGCCATCTCCGGCGAGCGCAGTTGAAACCAGATGAGAAGGGTGGCGGGAGGACTCATCCACGAAGCGTAGTCGACAATTGTGGAGATCCGGCACTTGCAACGGACCTCGAATTCGCCTACTTCCGCAGAATCTTGTCCATCGCTTTGCCCCTCGCCAGCTCGTCGATCAGTTTGTCCAGATAGCGAATCTCCCGCATTGTCGGCTCTTCGATGTCCTCCACTCGAACGCCGCAGATCACACCTTTGATCAGCGCTCGCGACGGGTTCGGTTGAGGAGCCTCTGCGAAGAAGGATTCGAGGTCCGTGTCTCTTTCGGGCTGCGCCTCTATCTCTTCCTGGCTGTATCCCGTCAACCATCGGATGATCTCGTCGACCTCTGCCTTGGTGCGCCCCTTCTTCTCCGCCTTGGACACGTAGAGGGGATAGACCTTCGCGAAGCTGACTGAGTAGATCGACTGCCTTGGCATGATGCGTTTCTTGACCCTATAACTGGAGGAGCAGGACATGGACATGCCACCGATCGTCTCCCCCGACGAGTGGAGAGCTGCGCGCGAGGAGCTGCTGGTCAAGGAGAAGGAGATGACCCGCGCCCGCGACGTGCTCGCCGCCGAACGCCGCCGCATGCCGAGGATGGCGGTCGAGAAGGAGTACGCGTTCGAGGGTCCGGACGGCTCAGCCAGCCTTGGCGACATGTTCGCCGGCCGCCACCAGCTCATCGTCTACCGCTTCTTCTTCGAGCCCGGCGTCGGCGGCTGGCCCGAGCGGGGCTGCCCCGGCTGCTCGTTCCTGGCCGACCAGGTGGCCCACCTCGCCCACCTGAACGCGCGCGACACGACCCTCGCCTACGTCTCGCGGGCCCCGCAGGCGGACATCCAGCGGCTCAAGCGGGAGATGGGCTGGGACATGCCCTGGTACACGATCAGCGACGACTTCGACGCGGATTTCGACGTCGACGAATGGCACGGCACCAACGCCTTCTACCGCGACGACGAGAACCGCATCTTCCGCACTTACTTCGTAGACGGCCGTGGCGACGAAGCGATGGGCAATACCTGGGTCTTCCTCGACATCACCGCACTCGGGCGCCAGGAGAAGTGGGAGGACTCGCCGCAGGGCTACCCGCAGACCGAGCCGTACTCGTGGTGGAAGCGCCACGACGAATACGACGGGAGCTCGATCGGATGATCGGCGTTTCAGCCGGGCTAGCCACGCTCAGGTCGCTCGCCGGGTCATCTCCGTCAGCACCTGTGGCTCGACATGCTCGACGCCGGGCAGCGACCGCAGCTTCGCCAGCTCGCTGAGCGCTGCCACGGGCTGCTCATCGTGGGGACGCACCCAGGCCGCGTGGGGGGCGTAGCCGAGCACCTCCTCGACCTTGAACCCCGCTTCGCCTAGCTCCTCGGAATGGGCCTGCGGGGAGTCGTCGGGCGCGAACCGCACCAGCACTCGGCCGGTCGGCACTGCCAGGCCGCCGCCCGGTTGGCGGTAGACCGGTCCGATCCGCCGCTCCCCACTCGGATCCGGCGCCGAGGAGACCGGAGCGACACTGATCTCGCCGTCCTCGAAGGTGGCAACCGTCTTATCTGGCAGCTCCCCTCGAACCGAGACCAGCTCCTCGTCGAGCTCAACCGGCGCCGCCGCATTGCCTCCGAGCTCGATCACCCGGGGGGCCGAGCGGATGATCGAGGCGGCGTCCATACCTGGATTGTGCCGTCCGCTCGACGAACTTGTGAATTCTTGAAGAAGGCAACTTGCCAGAAGCGCACTCAATGATGGAAGGTGGTCGAGTATTCGACAGGAAGTTACCGCCAAGGGAGGCGCAGATGATCTCGTACAGGTATGGGGGCTCGGACGGACGGCCGCTGCAGCTCGTCGACGATGAAGACCTGGTTGTCGTCCGCGCGGAAGGCCGCGGCGTCGAGCACGACCTCGACCGCCTGACTGAGAGGAGCAGGGCGGTCGGCGCCGACCTCTATCCGCTGTTCGGTTTCGCCGGCAGCGGCGTCGGCGTCTACGAGACTCCGGCCGGCGGTTCGCAGCCGGTCTCCGAAGCTATCCACGCCGACCCCGAGATCGAGTTCGCGGGTCGCGGCCTGCGCGATGAGTTCGGGGCGCCGGTCGTCTATACCGAGAACCTCTTCATCAAGTTCGCTGACGACCTTGACCCCGAGGCCTGCCTGGCCACGCTCGCCAAGCACGAGCTGGAGCCGAAGCGGCCGCTGCATTACGCCGGGAACGCCTACTTCGCCGCCGCGCCGCGCGGCAGCGGCCGCGTGGTCTTCGAGATCGCAGAGCGGCTGCTCCAACAACCACAGGTCGACCTCTGCCACCCGGAGCTGGTTCGTGAGATCGGCTGGAACCAGGTCTTTGAGCAGCAGTGGCACCTCGCCGAGACCGATGTCGACGGCAGGCGTATCAGCGCCAGCGCCAACGTCGAGGCGGCATGGGGGCTGAGCCAGGGGGACGGGATCGTGATCGCGGTGATCGACGACGGCGTCGACATCGAACACGAGGAGTTCCGCTCGCCCGGCAAGATCGTCGCCCCGCAGTCGTTCACCTTCCCGCGTGGGAACTCGGCCCACCCTGCGGACCCGGGCGATATGCATGGCATGGCCTGTGCCGGGGTCGCCTGCGGCGACGGCAACCACGGCGCCAGCGGCGTTGCACCGAAGGCGCGGTTGATGCCGGTGAGGCTGTCCTCAGGTGTCAACTCCCAAGACGAGGCGGACGCGTTCGTCTGGGCCGCCGACCACGGCGCCGACGTGATCTCCTGCAGCTGGGGCCCCACCGACGGCAAGTGGTGGAAACCCGACGATCCGGTCCACGACCAGTTCGTCCCGATGCCCGACTCGAGCCGGCTGGCGATCGAGTATGCGCTGTCCAAAGGGCGCGAAGGCCGCGGGTGCGTGATCACCTGGGCGGCCGGCAACGGCAACGAGGACGTCGGCAATGACGGCTACGCCAGCCACGAGGGCGTGATCGCCATTGCCGCCTGCAACGACAGCGGCACCAGGTCCGTCTACAGCGACATGGGCGAGGCAATCTGGTGCTCCTTCCCGAGCAACGACTTCGAGCCGCCCTGGGACCGGGGCAGGCTGCCGCTGACGCCGGGGATCTGGACCACCGATCGGCCCGGCGCCGACGGCTACAACCCCGGCGACCCGACCAAGGGGGACGCCGACGGCACGTACACGAACTTCTTCGGCGGCACCTCCAGCGCCTGCCCGGGCGCGGCCGGGGTGGTCGCGCTGATGCTCGCCCGCAACCCCGACCTCACTCCGGTCGAAGTAAAAGAGCTGCTCAAGCAGACCTGCGAGCAGATCGATGCCGGCGAAGGCGAGTACGACGCCGGCGGTCACAGCACTAACTACGGCTACGGCCGGATCGACGCCCTGGCCGCGGTCGAAGCCGCCGCCTGAGCGTCCACGACTGCCCGGTTTGCTTCAATCGTTGGACCAGAGAAAGGAGGTGGTCCTAATTTTGAGTCACATGCTTGAAGGGACTCTGGAGGTGCAGGGCCGCTAGGCGCCGCACTGGTTTGGGCGCCCGGCGGAATCCACCCCGGGCACCGGCGGGCAAAGGAAGACCGGGCGTTGTCCCACCCGGCCGCTGTTTCCGCGTTCGTTCCTATGCACCAGCGCAAGGGCCGCCTTCGGGCGGCCCTTGCTCGTTCGACCGGCGAGCAGGAGCGATGAAGGTCATTAACGCCCGAGGCGCTTTTCGCGTTCCTCCCGCGCCTCTTCGCGTTCCTCGGCGCGCTGATCGCGTAGCTCTTGGCGCTCCTTGATGATGTCCTCGCGGGCTTCCAGCTTGGCGGTGCTGGTCGCGCCGAAGTGGGCGGTGACCAGCGCGATTGCGACCGCCGCAATGGCCAGGGCGATCAGCACCGAGCCAAGGATCTGCAACGCCTGCGGCGGCCGTTTCATCCGCCCATCCCGAAGAAGTCGCCCGCCGAGGTCACCCAGGTGAGGCCGAAGAGGGTGAGAACCGAGATGCCGATGATCGGGAGCAGGCGAGAGACGCGCCCGCCTATACGGACCGCCAAGATCTTGAGGGCGATCGCACCGAGCAAAATCGTCCCGAAGACGGCGTGCGCCCCGCCATCCTCGAAGCCGTAGAAGGCGATGCAGGCGGTTGCCACGAAGATCGTCAGCACGACGATCGTGTCACCGCTGGCGCGGTGGGTCCATGAGGCAGTGGCCGATTCCAAGAACGGCAGCCGCAGCCGGCCATAAGCGATCGCTGCGAGCAGCAACTGGTAAACGGCGAGGGCAAGGATCACGCTCGCGAGAACGACCTTCACCTCGGTCACGTTCCCCCGCGTCAGCTCGTCGATCAGGTCCTCCACAGCCGCCATCCTTCCCGAATCCGCCTGGACTTAATCGATCCGACGCGCGCTCGATCGCTTGAGACGATTAAACGAATAAACATTTAATCGTCGTCGGACTATCGAAAGTGCTCGTCTCTGAAGTGGCGGGCCGCATCGAATCTCCCCGCCCCGGGTACGTACAACCGATGCGTGCCCTTTTGGGAAGCCTTGCCGTCACCACCGCGGCGCTTGTCGCCGTCGCCGTGCCGGCCGGGGCCGCCGATCCGGTCCCGACCTGTGCCTCCGGCCCGTTAACGATCGGCGACACGACCATCGGCACGCCGTGCGCAGACTTCATCGTCGCCCCCGCCGGGGTTGAAACCGTCAGGGGTGGGGGTGGGGACGACACGATCGTCCCGGCGCCGACGACCGCCTTCAGCCCGCCCTGCCCCAGCGGCTGCTTCCTCGGCGTCGGCAGCCAGACCTTCGAAGGGGGCCCCGGCAACGACATCGTCTTCGGCGAGCGCGGCAACGACACCCTGCTGGGCGGCGAAGGCAACGACCAGCTCTTCGGCGGGATCGGCGACGACCTCTTGCGTGGCGGGCCCGGCGATGACCGGCTCGGCGGCGGTTTCGGCGCCGACTCGATCGACGGGGAGGCCGACAACGACTACATCCGCGGCGATGGCACGATCGACCGCATCGCCGACAGCGGCGGCGATGCCGACACGCTCAGCTACGCGACCGGGGTCACTCCCGGCTTCGGCGGCACCGTCAACGGCGTCGGCGACTTCCCGGCCCCGGGTGGCGAGCGCGGCCTCCGCCTCTTCCTCGGCGCTGGCGGCGAAAACGCCAACAACGGCATCGCCGCCCACGGCGGTGGCGTCGACGAAGTAGCGGGGGAGGGGTTCGAGACGATCATCGGAACCCCGTTCTCCGACTACATCGTCGGCACCGCGGAGGACCAGACGATCTATGGCGGCGGCGGCGCCGACGCGATCGAAGGCGGCGGTGGCGACGACGACCTCGACGGCGGCGCCGACGGCGACTACCTCGACGGCGGGTCCGCTGCCCAGCGCGACTCCAGCAAAGTCAGTGTCGGCTTCATGGTCGCCGCCCAGCCCGGTTTCGCCCAGCTCTACGCGGTTGGAAGCAGCGGCAGCGACAAACTCATCGCCAACTACTCGGCGGGCCCGCCGGCCACCGTCAGCTTCCATCTCAATGCCGGAGCCTTCGATCAGAGTCCCTCCGCCGCGGCCGGCTGCACTGTCACCGGCGTCGACGCCACCTGCACCCTGAGCGCGCCGCTCGACTCCCTCCTCCTCGCTGGCATGGGCGGCTCCGACTCGATCGCCGCCGCCGGCTTCCCGGCCACGACCACGGTGTTCACGCTGGGTGGCGACGGGAATGATTCGCTGACCGGCCAGAACAACGAGGACGTGCTCGTCGACGGTCCCGACGAGGGCAACGACCAGCTCCACGCCCTCGGCGGCGACGACGCGCTGCTCCACAACGGCGGCGACGATCTCCTGCTCGGCGCCGACGGCAACGACCTGTTCCTCTCCGTCTCGGTCTGCGACGGCGAGGAACTGGTCGGCGGCCCCGGTCGCGACAACTCCTCTTGGGCGCGTCTCAACGAAGCCGCGGCCGCGGACCTCGGTACCGGAGTCGCCGGCCGGCCGGGTTCGGGACCGACCCCCGACTGCAGTGGTGGGACGCCGGACTCGCTGCGCGAGATCGAGGACCTGGAGGGAAGCAGCGCTGCTGACGTCTTCTACGGCGACGCCGGCCCCAACCAGCTGCTCGGTCACCTCGGTCCCGACATTTACCACGCTGCCGCGGGCGGCGACACGATCCTGGCCAACTCCGGCGATGCCGACCCGGTCATCGACTGTGGTGAGGACGTCGACCGCGCCCTCGTCGATCACCCCGAATATGGCGACGCTGCACCGATCGACTGCGAGATCGTCCGCGAGGCCGATCCGAACAGCTTCCAGCTCCTGCCTGGCTTCCCGACCCCGATTCCACCGCCGCCACCGCCGCCGCCAGTGGCGACGCTCCCCGGGCCGCCCGCCGGCCGCATGCCGCCCCGAACCGTGATCCTCGCCCGACCCCCCGCGGTTATGAAGACAAACAAGGCGCGTCGGCGAGTTGTAGTTCGCTTCACCGCCAGCGAGCCCGGCGCGACCTTCCAGTGCAAACTCGACCGCAAGCAGTATCGGGCCTGCGTCTCACCGCGCGTCTATTCGCTGACGCGGGGCAGTCATGCGATTCGCATCCGCGCCATCGACGCCGCCGGCAATGCCGACCGGACGCCGGCGACCGTCCGTGTCCGGATCCAGCGTCCCTAGCTACGAACAGGAGAAGCAAGATGGCCAAAGATCTCTATACCGCAGAAGCACACGTCACTGGCGGCCGCGTTGCAGGCCACGGTCGCACCAGCGACGGTGCTCTGGAGGTAGACCTTCGCACTCCCACGGAGATGGGTGGGGAAGGGGGCGGAACCAACCCCGAGGAGCTCTTTGCCGTTGGCTGGGCCGCCTGCTTCGAGAGTGCCATCGCCGCCGTCGCCCGCCGCGACAAAGCCGATGTCGGCGACGTCGCAATCGACTCCAAAATCAAGTTGCGGGCGGGCCCGGACCGCGGCTTCGTGATCGCCGCCGAGCTGCACGTCACCCTGCCGTCGGTTGAGGGTGACCAGGCGGCCGAGCTGGTCCACGCCGCCCACCACGTCTGCCCCTACTCGAACGCCACCCGCAACAACATCGAGGTGATCCTGACCGCCAACGGCGCCCCGGTCGAGCTGTAGGCTGCCCGCCACGATGGACCGATCGCGCACTGTTCTTGCTCTCGTCCTGGTTGCCGCCTTCGCGCTCGGAGCCGTGCTGCCGGGTGCCTTCGCCGACACCAAGGCGGCGCCGACGGCGATTCGCAACGCGCTGGCCGAGACGAGCAAGGTCCAGGGCGCGCCCCAGCGGACCCTCGTACTCAGCCGGGTCGAAGTCGAGCCGGGAGCGCAATTGGCACTCCACCACCATCTTGGTACCCAGGTCGCCCACATCGAGGCCGGGACCCTGACTTACACGGTGCGCCGCGGCTCCGCTGTCATCAAGAAGGGTGAGTCAGACCAGAACCCGCGGGTCGTGCGCACGATCAAGGCCGGCGAGACCGCCCCGATCCGCACCGGCCAATGGATCGTCGAGCAGCCCTCCGACATCCACGAAGCCGCCAACCGTGGCGCCACTCCCGTCGTCATTTACCTGGCGACGCTGCTGAAGGCCGGAGCCGCTGCGGCGACTCCTGTCGCGCTTCCCTGAGATCGTTTTCGCTGCGCCGGGGCAGTTCGCGCGAACCGATCTGCCCGGTGCGGGCAATAACCCTCTGTGGACGATCCGATCCTCGACAGCGACGCGATCTCGGCCTCGGCGACGGCACCGGCTGAGTTCGCCCGCGTCTTCGACCGCCACTTCGACGCCGTCCACTCATACCTGCAGCGCCGGGTGGGGCCGGACCTGGCCGACGAGCTCTCGTCCCAGACCTTTCTTGTCGCCTTCGACGGCCGCGCCCGCTACGACACATCCCGCGCCGATGCGCGGCCCTGGCTCTTCGGCATCGCCACCAACCTCCTCCGCCGCCACCGCCGCCGCGAGGTGCGTGAGCTGCGGGCCTACGCGAGGAGCGGCGTGGACCCCGTCCTCGATGCCTTCGATGGGATCGAGGAGCGGCTGGACGCTTCGAGGCTACGACGCGAGCTGGCCGAGGTCCTGGCCAATGTTCCCGCGGACGAGACGGACACCCTCCTGCTCTACGCCTGGGCGGAACTCACCTATCCGGAAATCGCCGAGGCGCTCGGAGTCCCGGTTGGCACCGTCCGCTCGCGGCTCTCGCGCGTTCGCGGCCGCATCCGCGAACTGCTCGACCTCGAGGGGGCAATAGATGAGTGTCAGCCAGCAGTCAACGAGGGAGGTCAGCGATGAAGGACGTCGAGCTTTTGCGCCAGTTCCGGGAGGCCCTGCCGAGCGCCCGCGATGAGAGCCGCGAGACGGCCCGCGCCGCCCTGCTGGAGCGGACCGAGGCCGCCGGCCGTACGGGTTTGGAGGGGCGGGCGCCCGCTTGGCGATCCCGCAGGGTGCGACTCGCCGTTGCCGGCGTTGGCATCGCAGCGGTTCTCGTCGCCCTGCCGGTGGCCATCTTCGGCGGCAGCGGCAGGGTCGAACCGGCGGCTGCTGACATTCTCCGCGAGACGGCCGTGGTCGCCGCGACCCGAGAGGCCACCACTCCGGGGCCAGGCGAGTTCCTCTACACCCGCTCCAAAAGCGCTTATCTGACCGCCACGCCTTACCTGCCCGCCGGCGAAAGGCACCTCTGCACCGGCCGGAATCCGTGCGACATGACCGGCGCCCCCCAGTGGAGCGCGCTCAGGCCTGTCGTGCGCGAAACCTGGGTTTCCTTCGATGGCTCGCGCATGGGCCGAGCGCGAGAAGTGTCAGGCGAGGCGAGGTTCGTCTCCGAGGACCAGCGCCGACACTGGGTGGCCGCGGGGGAGCCGCCGCTCCCTGAAGCTGGTCACGTTGAAGACATGACGCTCTCGGGAAGCGGCGAATTCGTCGACGCATCGGGACTGCCCACCGACCCGGTGAGCCTGCGGGAGCTGATTGAAGCGCGCAAAATCCCCGGCCTCAGCGGCCCTCCCGGGGAAGCCGAGACCTTCGTCCTGATCGGCGACATGCTGCGCGGGACCTATCTCCCGGCCGAAATCCGGGCGGCCCTTTACGAGGTGACCGCCGAACTGCCCGGTGTTGAGCTTCTGGGCAAGGTCGAGGATCCGGTCGGCCGTCCGGGCATGGGAGTCGCCTTCACCGATGAAAAGCGCGGAACCAGGCAGGAACTGATCTTCGACCCCGAGACCTCGGTGCTGCTGGGCGAGCGAGTCTCCCTGGTCAGATCAGGCGTGTACGGATTCGAAGCGCCTCCCGGGACCCCGATCGGATACACCGCCTACCTCGAGTCGAAGGTCGTCGACTCGGTCGGGAAGGATGCACCCGCAGGCGCTGGCGCCACCGACAATACGGTCAACTGTTACGACCGACCGTCGCTTGGGGCCAGTACGGCGATCATTCACGGAGACGATCCAGTCGCCACCTGCGCCGAGGTCTGGCTCGAAGGTGCGATGGACACTAGCCGCGGCCCATCCTCACCACACCTGGTCGCTTGCACCGACGCCGATCAGATCTCGGCACACGTCTTCCCCGCCTCCAGCTCTACTGTCTGTGACCGCCTCGGCCTCGTTCCACTCCAGCCAAAGCTCCCCTAAGCCCATCCTCGCCGTTGGCTGGCGTACCATTGAACGCGATGCCCTCTTCCCCGCATAGGACGCTTATGGAGCCCGGCCACGAGGCCGAGTGGGCGAGGCTGGACGCTGAGAAGCGCCGCGCTCTTGCCCCCGCACCCGACACGCCGATCGGCGAGTTGTTGCGCCGTGGCCAGAACCTCTCGGCTCAAGCTGTTGGCCTCCTGCGAGCGGTGGAGCGGGGCGGTGGCTCTCCCCGAGCCTAAGCTCGACGAGGCCGCTGCCGCCTTGGTCGCCGAGGGCGCGCGGTTCGTCGTCATCGGCGGTTTCGCGGTGATCGCCAACCGCTTCGTGCGCGCGACTGAAGATGTCGACTTCCTCGTCCCGGACGATCCCGCCAACGATCGTCGTGTTCTCGCCGCTCTGCGCGACCTCGACGGACGTGGAGTTCCCTATCGCCGGCCTGCGCAGCATCGTCGGCTTCAAGCGCCTCGCTGGGGCGACCTCGCGACCGCAACGACCTGATCGGACTCGAGGAAATTCACGGCAAACTCCCAATCGACCCGATCCCCGGCCTCGACAGCTGAGGCTTTAAGATTCCAGCCGTTGCATAGATCTGGCTCTAGGGAGCCAGCCCGCCCGGATAGCTCAGTTGGTAGAGCACTTCCATGGTAAGGAAGGGGTCACGAGTTCGAGTCTCGTTCCGGGCTTCTCAGAGGCACCATCGACACGGTGTGGACGACCGCGACGATCATGGTTCTTCGGCGTGGCAACTTCATCTAGTAGCCGATGTTGCCCCAAAAGCCCAAGAGTGCGCCGATGAGCCAGACGAGCCAGTAAAGGATCAGCAGGGCTGCAACTCCGAACATGCCGATCGCCGTCCATTTGATGATCCGCCGGAAGAGGCTAAGGGATGCGCTGCTGTCGGACATTCGGCACACATATATAGGCTGCCGCTCGTGGACTTCGCCCTAACGGACGAGCAGAGCGACTTCGTCGACGCGATTCGGGACTTCTGTGACCGCGAGTGCGGCACGCAGGACCAGCGCGAGCGGCTCACCGACGGCTACAAGGACCACCACAACTTCGACATCTACAGGCAGATGGCGGAGCTGGGCTGGCTCGGCGTCACGATTCCGGAGGAGTACGGCGGCTCGGGCGGCTCGATGCTCGACGCCTGCCTGTTCATGGAAGAGACCTCGCGCGGGCTGGCTCCGATCGGCGGCTACGCCACGACCCTGATCGTCGCCGGCGCCACCCAGCGCTTCGGTACCGAGGAGCAGAAGCAGAAGATCCTCGGCGGCATCGCCTCCGGTTCGGTCGAGGCGATCGCGATGACCGAGCCCGAGGCCGGCTCCGACGTCGGAGCCCTCAGCTGCTCGGCGGAACAGGTCGACGGCGGCTTCGTCCTCAACGGCCAGAAGGTCTTCATCTCCAACGCCCACATCTCCGACCACGTGCTCGTCGTCTGCCGCACGACCAAGGGCGAGAGCAAGCACGAGGGCCTGACGATGATCTGGCTGCCCAAGGATGCGGATGGGATGGAGGTCGTCCCGATCGACACCATGGGGGGTCGCGAGACCAACCATCTCTACTTGACCGATTGCGCCGCCCCGGCCGAGGCCGTGCTTGGCGAGGTCGACCAGGGCTGGACCCAGCTGATGGCTGGTCTCAACGTCGAGCGCTTGATCCTCGCTGCGACGATGCTCGGGATCGCTCAGCGGGCCTTCGACGACGTCCTCGCCTACGTCAAGGAGCGCAAGCAGTTTGGCCGCCCGATTGGTTCCTTTCAGGCACTCCAGCAGCGCCTCGCCGACCTCGCCACCGACCTCGAGGCGGCGCGCTTGATGACCCGCTGGGTCGCGGCCCTGACCGACGAGGACCCGAACCGCATGCTGCCCAAAGAGGCCTCGATGGTGAAGCTCTTCGTGACCGAAGTCGCCAAGCGCACGACCCTCGAGGGCATGCAGCTGATGGGCGGCTACGGCTACTCCTCCGAGTACGACATGGAGCGCCTCGTCCGCACCTCGCTGGTCTCCACCATCTACGGCGGAACCTCCGAGATCCAGCGCAACATCATCGCCAAAACCCTCGGTCTCTGACCGCCCGGCGCCAGGCGGGGACAGCCCGCTATCCTTCGCTCAACCTCGCGCCTTGCGCCCGGGGTTTTCTTTTGTAACGACCGTCCTCAGGAACGAGGGAGAAGTATGGCTCGCGGAGATGTCCGCATTGCGGTGACTTTGGCTTGCGAAGACTGCAAGCGACGGAACTACCAGACGAACAAGTCTCGGCGTAACTCGCCGGACCGAATCGAGATGCGCAAGTTCTGCCGCTGGTGTGGTCACCACACGGCCCACAAGGAGACCCGGTAGCTCCCGATGGCAAAGACCCGCGCACAGCGCAAGGCCGAGCGCCGGGCTCGGGAAGCTGAAGAACGGAAACGCTCCGACGGGGGGCGCGCCGAGTCGCGCGCCCAGCACGACACGCAGGTCGGCCTCTCCGGTGAGGTAGCCGAGTTCGAGGCCGCTGAGCGCGGCATCGATGCCGGCGTGCCCGAGGAGCTGATTGAGACTCCGGACGCACCGAAGCCGCGCTCCGCTCGACGCGCCGAAGCGAAGGCGCAGAAGGAAGCGGAGAAGCGCCAGCGCGACGAGCAGAAGCGTCGCGAGCGCGAGCAGCTGGCCAAAAAACAGAAACAGGCGAAGACCGAACGCCAGCGGGGCGGCGTCATCGGCTTCCTCGTCTCCTGCTGGCAAGAGCTGAAAAAAGTGCAGTGGCCGGACCGCGACACGCTGATCCAGGCGACTGCTGTCACCATCATCTTCGTCGCCGTGGCGGCCGCCTACCTCGGCGCCCTCGACGCGGCCTTCAACTTCCTCATCAAGCAGATCCTGTAACCCAGGATCTCCGAACAAAGGCTTCCATTTTGTATCGCTGGTACGTGATCAACACCTACTCCGGGCACGAGAACAAGGTCAAGCACAACCTCGAGCACCGGGTGCAGACGATGAGCCAGAACCGCAACGTGCGGCAGGTCGTCGTCCCGACCGAGCAGGTCTCGGAGATGAAAGACGGGCAGAAAATTCAGACCGAGAAAAGGACGATGCCGGGCTACGTCCTGGTCAACATGGAGATGACCGACGACGCCTGGGGCCTGGTCAAGAACACTCCCGGCGTGACCGGGTTCGTCGGCTCTCGCAACAAGCCGGTGCCGCTCTCCAAACCGGAGGTCGACCGCCTGCTGCACCGCGAGACCGCTGAGCGGCCGCGCACCCAGGCCCAGTTCTCAATCGGGGAATCGGTCAAAGTCATCTCCGGCCCGCTCTCCGACTTCTCCGGCGAGATCGCCGAGATCAACGAGGACGCCGCCAAACTCAAGGTCCTGGTCTCGATCTTCGGTCGCGAGACCCCGGTCGAGGTCGGCTACGACCAGGTCAAGAAGATCTAGCGCGGCAAGACCGCTACGCTCCCCAACCGCTTATGGCCAAAAAAGTCCTCACTCTCATCAAGCTGCAGATCCAGGCAGGCAACGCCAACCCGGCGCCGCCGGTCGGCCCGGCACTAGGCCAGCACGGCGTCAACATCATGGATTTCTGCAAAGCGTTCAACGCGCAGACGCAGAACGAAGGCGGGACGATCATCCCGGTCGAGATCACGGTCTACGAGGACCGCTCCTTCACCTTCATCACCAAGACGCCGCCGGCCGCGATTCTGATCAAGGAAGCGATCAAAATCCCGAAGGGCTCCGGCGAGCCCCACGTCAACAAAGTGGGGACGATCTCCCAGGACCAGATCCGTGAGATCGCCGAACGCAAGATGCCCGACCTCAACGCCAACGACATCGACGCCGCTTCGAAAATCATCGCCGGCACCGCCCGCTCGATGGGCGTCGACGTCAAATAGGAGATTTCGTGGCCCACGGCAAGCGATACCGCCAGCAATACGACAAAGTCGATCGCGACCGCGCTTACCCGCCGGCCGAGGCGATCGCCCTGGTCAAAGCGACCGCCAGCACCAAATTCGACGAGACGGTCGAGGTCCACGTCCTGCTTGGCGTCAACGTCCGCCACGCCGACGAGCAGCTGCGCGGCACCCTGGCGCTGCCGCACGGACTCGGCAAGGACGTCACCATCGCCGTCTTCGCCCAGGGTCAGCAGGCTCGTGACGCCGAGGCTGCCGGCGCCGACTTCGTCGGTGGCGACGACCTGGCGAAGAAAGTCGAAGAGGGCTGGACCGATTTCGACGTTGCGATCTCGACCCCGGACATGATGCCGACGGTAGGCAAACTCGGCCGCGTCCTCGGGCCCCAGGGCAAGATGCCGAACCCCAAGGTCGGCACCGTCACTGACGACATCGAGAAAGCGGTCGGCGAGTCGAAGTCCGGCAAGGTCGAATACCGCACCGATCGTCAGGCGATCGTGCACATGGCTATCGGCAAGGCCAGCTTCGATGCGGGCCAGCTGCTCGACAACTTCACCGCGGTGATCGAGGAGATCGTCCGCGCCAAGCCCGCCTCGGCCAAGGGCAAATACATTCTCTCCTGCACGCTGGCGAGCTCGATGGGCCCGGGCATCCGGGTCGACGCCTCGAAAGCCGGCGAGCGTGAGCTGGCGGGCGTTGCCGCAGCCCCGGCCGACGACGGCGGGGCGGACGAGACCGCAGCGGAGCCGGCAACCGCCTAGACTCCAGCGCCGCTAACCGGAGACCACCGGCGGGGCGCAAGCCCGAAAGACCGGTGCAGGTAAGACGATGAACCGCGAGGAAAAGTCCGCAACCATCCAAGAGATTGCCGCCCAGATCGAGGCATCTGAGGCGATCTTTGCTGTCGACTACCGCGGTATCAGCGTTCCCCAGGCAGCCGAGCTGCGCGCGAAACTGCGCGAAGCCGACGCCAGCTTCCGCATCGTCAAGAACCGGCTGACGAAAATTGCCGCCGACCAAGCCGGCGAGCAGCGACTAGCCGAGCTATTGCAGGGCCCGACCGCGCTCGCCTTCGTCCGCGGCGACACCGCCCAGGCGGCGAAAGCGATCTCGACCTTCAACAAACAGCACGAAGTCCTCACCTACAAGGGCGGCTTCATGGACACCACGTCGCTCGACGAGGCGTCCTTCAAATCGATCGCCCTGCTGCCGACGCGCGACGTCCTCAACGGCCAGTTCGCCGGCGTCGTCGCCAGCCCGCTGACCGGCCTGGTCCGCGGCCTCGGCTCCTTGATCCAAGGGCTCGCTTCACAGCTCGGCCAGATCGCCGATCAGGGCCTTGTGACGGGGGAGGCTCCGGCTGCCGCACCCGCCGAGCCCGAGCCCGAGGCGCCCGCGGCCGAGGAGGCACCGGCGGCCGAGGAGGCGCCTACCGAGGGCGAGCCCGCCGCCCAGGCTTCCGAGGAGGAGCCCGCAGCCGAGGCTTCTGAGGAGGCCCCTGCCGCCGAGGCCGCCCCGGCCGAGGACGAGACTTCAAACGAGGATCAAGAGACTTCTGAAACTGACGACGCGAGCAAGGAAGAGGAGTAGATGGCTACCAAGATTTCAACCGAGGATTGGATTGAGGAGCTGAAAGGCATCTCGGTTCTGGAGCTCTCCGAGCGGATCAAAGCGCTCGAGGAGGAGTTCGGCGTTTCCGCAACTGCAGTCGCGGCTGCAGCCCCGGCGGCAGCAGGCGCCCCGGCCGATGGCGACGGCGGTGGCGAAGAGTCGTCGACCGTGGACGTTTTCCTGGCAGAGGTTGGCGGCCAGAAAGTTCCCGTGATCAAGGTGGTCCGCGCGGCGACCGGGCTCGGCCTGAAAGAGGCCAAGGCACTCGTCGACGAGGCTCCGAAAGCGATCAAAGAGGGCATCGAGCGCGACGAGGCCGATAAGCTCAAAGCAGAACTTGAGGAGGCCGGCGCGACGGTCGAGCTCAAATAGAGCTACCTGCTGCACCGGCTCGGATCCCAGTCGGGAAGCCAAGCTTGAAGGCGCGTACGGCCGTGTGTTATTTTTTGCGGTCGCGCGCCATTTGAGTTTTCCTGCCCAGATCTGCGCTTTACCTTCGTCCCTCTGACCGCCCGAGGAGTCGCCGACTTGGCACGTTCGAACGCTGCCCCCGTAACCCGTAGGAGCTTTTCCCGCCTAGAGAACCCCCTCGAAGTCCCGCACCTAATCGATATCCAGCGCCGTTCCTTTGAGGAACTGACGGATCCGAAGAGTGGTGGGCTGCGAGAGACCATCAACGACATATCCCCGATTGAGGACTACACGGGGAACCTTCAGATCGTCTTTGGCGAGTTCAAATTCGAGGACCCGCCGCACTCGATTGAGGAGTGCCGCGAGAAGGACATGACGTATTCGCGGCCGCTGACCGCGACTGTCGCCTTCCAGAACAAGGAGACGGGCGAGATCCGCGAGCAGGCCGTCTTCATGGGCGACTTCCCGTGGATGACCGAGCGCGGGACCTTCATCATCAACGGCACCGAGCGTGTCGTCGTCACCCAGCTCGTGCGTTCCCCCGGTGCCTACGTGATGGCACCCAAGGACCCTGAAAAGCAGGTCTTCATCGCCAACCTGATGCCGGCCCGTGGCTCCTGGCTGGAGCTCGAAGTCGACAAAAAAGGCAAAGTCTTCGTCCGCATCGACCGCAAGCGCAAATTGCCGGTCACGGTGCTGCTGCGCGCGATGGGTTACGTCGAGGACCAGCAGCTGCTGGACATGTTCGACAACTCGATCTACCTGCGGCACACGATCGAGGCAGACACCGAGGCGACCCGGACCGAAGAGGGCGCCCTGATCGAGCTGTTCAAAAAGCAGCGTCCGGGCGAGCCGCCCTCAGTCGACGCCGCCAAAGGCCTGCTCGAGCAGCTCTTCTTCGACCCCAAGCGCTACGACCTGACGCGAGTCGGTCGCTACAAGCTCAACGCCCGTCTCGATCTCGACATCGATCTCGAGACGCGGGTGCTCACCCACGACGACATCATCGCCCTGGTCAAGGAGCTGGTCTCCCTGCCGAAGCTGCTCGGGATCCCCGAGGAGATCGACGAGGAGAACCCGATCAAAGACTATGCCGCCGAGGCGATCACCTACCCGCGCGAGCCGGTCTACGAGCACCTCGACGAGTACGAGCACTTCGGTAACCGCCGTCTACGCACGGTCGGCGAGCTGATCCAGGAGGCCTTCCGGATCGGTCTCTACCGGATGGAGCGCGTGGTCCGCGAGCGCCTCACCACCGAGGACTCCGACGCGATCACCCCGCAGACGATCATCAACATCCGCCCGGTCGTGGCGGCGATGAAGGAGTTCTTCGGCTCCTCGCAGCTGTCCCAGTTCATGGACCAGACCAACTCGCTGGCCGGCCTCACGCACCGGCGCCGTCTCTCGGCGCTCGGCGCCGGCGGCCTGACCCGTGAGCGCGCCCCGATCGAGGTCCGCGACGTGCACCCGACCCATTACGGCCGGATGTGCCCGATCGAGACCCCGGAGGGACCGAACATCGGTCTGATCGGCTCGCTCGCCTCCTACGCGGAGGTCTCCGAGCACGGTTTCGTCACGACCCCCTACAGGCTGGTCGAGGACGGCGTCGTCAGCAAAGAGATCGTTCACTACGACGCCACCCAGGAGGAGGACAAGGTGATCGCCCAGGCGAACTCCGAGTTCGACCCCAACACCGGCAAATTGAAGGGCCCGCAGGTGCTGGTCCGCGCCGGCGAGCAGGAGTACGCAACCGCCACTCCCAAAGAAGTCGACCTGATGGACGTATCCCCGTCCCAGATCTGGTCGGTGGCGACCTCGCTGATCCCGTTCTTGGAGCACGACGACGCCAACCGGGCGCTGATGGGCTCCAACATGCAGCGCCAGGCGGTGCCGCTCCTGAAACCGGACCCGCCGCTGATCGGGACCGGCATGGAGCGCCGCGCCGCGATCGACACCGGTGATGTGGTGCTGGCCGAGAGCGCCGGCGAAGTCAGCCACGTCGACGCCAACCAGATCGTGGTCACCAGCGGTTCGAAGAAAGACGAGTACTCGCTGCACAAGTTCATGCGCTCGAACCAGGGCACGATCATCCACCAGCGGCCGATCGTCAAAAGCGGTCAGCAGGTGAAGGAGGGCGACGTGCTCGCCGACGGCTCCTCCACCGGTGGCGGTGAGATCGCCCTGGGCAAGAACTGCCTGGTCGCCTTCATGTCCTGGGAGGGCTACAACTTCGAGGACGCGATCATCCTCTCCGAGCGTCTGGTCAAGGACGACGAACTCACCTCGATTCACATCGAGGAGTACGAGATCGACGCCCGCACGACCAAGCTCGGCGACGAGGAGATCACCCGCGACATTCCCAACCGCTCTGAGGAGAGCCTGCGCAATCTGGACGAGCGCGGCATCGTCAGGGTCGGGGCCGAGGTCGTCTCCGGCGACCTCCTGGTCGGCAAGGTCACGCCGAAGGGCGAGACCGAGCTCACCGCCGAGGAGAAGCTGATCCGCGCGATCTTCAAGGAGAAGGCGCGCGAGGTCCGCGACACCTCGCTGAAAGTCCCGCACGGCGAGGGTGGTGTCGTCATCGACGTCCTCACCTTCAGCCGCGACGAGGGCGACGACCTGCCCCCCGGCGTCAACGACCTGGTCCGCGTCTACGTCGCGACCAAGCGCAAGATCGCCGAGGGCGACAAGCTCGCCGGCCGTCACGGGAACAAGGGTGTGATCTCGAAGATCGTGCCTGAGGAGGACATGCCTCACCTCGCCGACGGCACCCCCGTCGACGTCATCCTCAACCCCCTCGGCGTGCCGAGCCGGATGAACATCGGTCAGATCCTCGAGACCCACCTCGGGTGGGTCGCGGCGAATGGCTGGTACGACGACGGCTCCGAGGCCTACAAGCAGGCCCACTCCGACGAAGGTGACGGTCGCGTCTACGTGGCGACCCAGGTCTTCGACGGGGCGACCGTCGAGGACGTCGACACGGCTCTGGTCAAATGGTCGGAGCAGAACGCCGAGCGCGGTATCGACCTCGGCATCGACATGGACGAGCGCGCCGGCGCCAAGGCGTCGGGCACCGCCCAGCTCTACAACGGCCGCACCGGCGAGCCCTACGAGGGCAAGGTCACGGTCGGCTACATGTACATCCTGAAGCTGCTGCACCTGGTCGACGACAAGATTCACGCTCGTTCGACCGGGCCTTACTCCCTCGTCACCCAGCAGCCGCTGGGCGGCAAGGCGCAGTTCGGTGGTCAGCGCTTCGGCGAGATGGAGGTCTGGGCCCTGGAGGCCTACGGCGCTGCCTACACGTTGCAGGAGATGCTCACGGTCAAGTCCGACGACACGGTCGGGCGGGTCAAGGCATACGAGGCGATCGTCAAGGGCGAGAACATTCCCGAGCCCTCGATCCCGGAGTCCTTCAAAGTTCTGTTGAAGGAGATCCAGAGCCTCTCGTTGGATGCCAACGTCGTCTCCGAGGGGACCGACGTCGAAATCTCCGACGAGGAGGACGACCTGCTGAAAGCGGCCGAGGAGCTGGGGATGGACCTGACCGGCGTCCGCGCTGACGGCAACAACGGCGCCGCGGACGAGCAAGAGGAGCAGGTCGTCGCCGAGGGCGAGGCTGGAACTGATGGTGATGGTGCCGGAAAAGCTGAGGAGGCCGAGCCGGCCGAGGTGGAGGACTGATGATCGACATCAACAATTTCGACGCGATCGAGATCGGACTCGCGTCCTCGAAGAAAATCCGCTCCTGGAGTTGGGGCGAGGTAACGAAGCCGGAGACGATCAACTACCGGACCCTGAAGCCGGAGAAAGACGGTCTCTTCTGCGAGCGCATCTTCGGTCCGACCAAGGACTGGGAGTGCTACTGCGGCAAGTACAAGCGGGTCCGCTACAAGGGCATCGTCTGTGAGCGCTGCGGCGTCGAGGTAACCCGTTCGAAGGTCCGCCGCGAGCGCATGGGTCACGTTGACCTGGCCTCGCCGGTCTCCCACATCTGGTTCTTCAAGGGTGTGCCGAGCCGGATCGGCTATCTGATCGACATGGCTCCGAAAGAGCTCGAGAAGGTCCTCTACTTCGCTGCGTCGATGATCACCTGGGTCGATGTCGAGGCCCGCGACAAGGACATCGGCAAACTCGAGAAAGAGGTCAAAAAAGTCGTCGACTCCTACGAGTCCGAACAGCAGAAACGGACCCAGGAGCTGAGTGAGTCGCTCGAGCGTCGCATCAAGTACCTCGAGGACGGCACCCAGGACAAATTTGACGACGAGGACCACATTTGGGCCGATTCCCTGAAACTGACCGCAGCCCAGCTGCGCAAGTTGAAGGACGACGAACGGGCCAAAATGATCAAAGAACTGCGCAAACAGTTCGACGCCGAGATCGCCGACACCGAGGCCTACCTCGAAGAGGCGGGCGAGCGGATGCAGGAAGTCTGGAAGATCTTCACGGAGATGAAGCCGAAGGACGTCGTCAACGACGAGACGGTCTTCCGTGAGCTCAAGGACCGCTTCGGCTCCCCGTTCGGCTGGGGCGAGTACTTCCGCGGCGGCATGGGCGCGGAAGCGGTTCGGGACCTGCTCGAGCAGGTCGACCTAGAGGCCGACTGCGAGGAACTGGAGCAGATCATCAACAGCTCCAAAGGCCAGAAACAGGCTCGCGCGGTAAAGCGGCTGAAAGTCGCCTCCGCCTTCCTCAACTCCGACAACCAGCCAGGCTGGATGGTTCTCGACGCCGTGCCGGTGATTCCGCCGGAGCTGCGGCCGATGGTCCAGCTCGACGGTGGTCGCTTTGCGACCTCCGACCTCAACGACCTCTACCGCCGCGTTATCAACCGCAACAACCGCCTCAAAAGGCTGCTTGACCTCGGCGCGCCCGAGATCATCGTCAACAACGAGAAGCGGATGCTGCAGGAGGCGGTCGACGCCCTCTTCGACAACGGCCGTCGCGGCCGTCCTGTCACCGGGCCTGGCAACCGCCCGCTGAAGTCGCTCTCCGACATGCTCAAGGGCAAGCAGGGGCGCTTCCGTCAGAACCTGCTCGGCAAGCGCGTCGACTACTCCGGCCGTTCGGTGATCGTCTCGGGCCCGAGCCTGCGCCTGCAGCAGTGCGGCCTGCCGAAGCTCATGGCGCTCGAGCTGTTCAAGCCATTCATCATGGCCCAGCTGGTCGAGCGCAAAGCCGTCCAGAACATCAAGGCCGCGAAGAAGATGGTGGAGTCGATGATCCCGGAGGTCTGGGACGTGCTCGAGGAAGTCATCCACGAGCATCCGGTCCTGCTCAACCGGGCACCGACCCTGCATCGCCTCGGCATCCAGGCCTTCGAACCGATTCTGGTCGAGGGCAAGGCAATCCAGGTTCACCCGCTGGTCTGCCACGCGTTCAACGCCGACTTCGACGGCGATCAGATGGCAGTCCACGTGCCGCTCTCCGCTGAGGCCCAGGCCGAGGCGCGGATCCTGATGCTGTCGGCGAACAACATCCTCTCCCCGGCCCACGGGGCGCCGCTGGCGACCCCGACCCAGGACATGGTGCTTGGCATCTACTACCTGACCTACGGTCCGGACGAGGATGAGCTGGCCAAGGCCGACGAGGCGCTGAAGGAGGGCAAGGGCCGTAACGGTTCCAGCCCGGGCGTCAAGGTGTTCCGCTCCGCTCAGGAGGCCGAGCTCGTCTACGAGAACGGCGGCTGCAAACTGCACGACCAGGCCGAGTTCCGGCGGGCCGGGCACGAGCACTTCCTGACCACGGTCGGGCGCATCATCTTCAACGAAAAGATCGAGCGCGCCCTGGCGGACGCCCTCGAAGACGATTTCGATCCAGAGCAGTACGAGTTCGTCAACCACTCGCTGAAGAAGAAGGACGTCAACGAGATGGTTTCCAACCTGGTCGAGGCCTACGGTGCGCCGCCGGTCTCACAGGTCCTGGACGCCTTCAAGGACCTCGGCTTCGAATACGCGAGCAAAGCCGGCATCACGGTCGCCAAGAACAACGTCGTCTCGCCGCCCGAGAAGCCTGAAATCCTCGAGCGCTACGAGAAGGAGACCGAAGCGATCCAGGGCCAGTACGACGACGGCTACATCACGGCCGAGGAGCGCCATGAGGCGGTCACCGCGCACTGGAACCGGGCCACCGACGAGGTCGCCCAGGCGATGGAGGACAACCTCGACGAGTTGAACCCCATCTTCATGATGGCCAACTCCGGCGCTCGTGGATCGTTCAAACAGATCCGCCAGCTGGCGGGGATGCGCGGTCTGATGGCCAACCCGAAAGGCGAGATCATCGAGCGGCCGATCAAGGCCAACTTCATGGAGGGCCTCTCGGTCCTGGAGTACTTCATCTCCACCCACGGTGCTCGAAAGGGTCTCGCCGACACGGCGCTGCGTACGGCCGACTCCGGCTACCTGACCCGGCGTCTGGTCGACGTCGCGCAGGACGTGATCGTGCGGCAGGAGGACTGCAAAACCAAAGATCACATCGAGATGGTTTTGCGCAAGGACGACGGCTCTCTCAACGACAACCTGTTCGGGCGCCTGGCGGCGAAAAAACTCGAGACCAAACGCGGTCGCGAGCTGCTCAAGCGCAACCAGGAGATCACCCTGCCCGACGTCGAAGCGATTGCCGAGGCCTTCGACGAGGACGACGTCAAAATCCCGGTCCGCTCAGCCCTGAAGTGCGAGGCCGAGTCCGGCGTGTGCCGCGCTTGTTACGGGGTCGCCCCGGCGACCGGGTTCACGGTCAACATCGGCGACGCGGTGGGCATCATCGCCGCCCAGTCGATCGGCGAGCCTGGCACCCAGCTGACCATGCGTACCTTCCACACGGGAGGCGTCGCCGGCCAGGACATCACCCAGGGTCTGCCGCGCATCGTCGAGCTCTTCGAGGCGCGTAAACCGAAGGGTCTGGCACAGATGGCTGAGGCAGCCGGCAAGGTCTCGATCGAAGAGACCGACAAAGCGTTGAAAGTCATCGTCACCGAGCCCAGCGGCGAGGAGCACTCCTACAGCTTCCCGCCCCGTTCCCGGCTGCACGTCGCCGACGGCGACAAAGTCGAGGCGGGTCAGCAGCTCAACGAGGGCTCGCTCTACCCAGCGGACCTGCTGGCGATCCGCGGTCGCACCGATGTCGAGCTCTACCTGGTGGCCGAGGTTCAGAGGGTCTACCGGGCCCAGGGCGTCGACATCAACGACAAGCACATCGAGCTGATCGCGCGTCAGATGCTGAAGAAGGTGCGGATCGAGTCCAAGGGCTCGACCAGCCTGCTGCCGGGCCAGCTCGAGGACCGCGGCAACCTCAAACGACTCAACAAGAAGACCAAGGAAGAAGGCGGTACGCCGGCCAAAGGCGAGGAGGTCATCCTCGGCATCACCAAGGCCTCGCTGGCCACCGAGTCCTTCCTCTCCGCGGCTTCCTTCCAGGAGACGACCAAGGTGCTCACGGACGCTGCCCTCGAGGGCAAACGCGACCGCCTCGTCGGCCTCAAGGAGAACGTGATCATCGGCAAGCTGATCCCGGCTGCGACCGGCCTCAAGCACTACCGTACGGTCGCGATCGAGCCGGCGGTGGCGATCGAGCCTCCGAGCGACGAAGACCTGCTCGACGAGGACGAGCTGGCGGCCGAGCTCGGGGTCGACGGGGTCGAGGCCCCGGTTGAGGGGTTCGGTCCTTCGTTCGCGGAGGAGCTCGAGGAGCTCGCTAACGAGATCGAGTCGACTACTGACGAGCCGAAATAGGCGTTGGGGTGGGGAGGGGTCCGGCACCCCTCTCCACTTAACTTTTTCTATGGAGGAGTGGGGCGGCTGACGCCTCTTTCCGCTGCACCGAAAAAGTACAAGACGTTTCGAGGGGTGCCGGACCCCTCCACATGAACGTAGAAGCGCCCCGAGGTCGACTTGACCTCGGGGCGCTTCGCTAGATGGAGGCCGATGGGCCGATAAGTTGAGCGTGAGTCAACTTATCGGCCCATCGGTGTGCGGTTAGCCGGCCAGGCAGAGGGCGAAGGCGGTGAGGGTGCTGGCACCGCCGGTGGTGTTCCGGGCCTGGTAGAGCCAGCCGTTGCCCTGGGGGCGGCTCGAGGTCATCTCGACCCCGAAGTTGGCCGGCTGGCCGCCGCCGCTGAGCACCTGCTCGCCGGGGGCGCAGTCGACGCTGACGCCGCCGTTGGCGCCGGCAGCAATCGCCTGCGGGGCGCTGGTCCGGATCGTCACCGTGCCGAGCTCGCTGGCGTTGACCGCGTTGGCGGCAACCTCATCCGCACCGACGGCGTTCGCTGCGATCTCGCTCGAGCCGACGGAGTCGGGGCCGAGGTCGTTCGCGGTCAGGGACTGGTCGGCTACCTCCGAGGAGGTGACCGAAGCCGGCGCCAGGTCACCCGCGGTCAGCGAGTCCTGGGCAACCTCCGGGGAGGAGACGGCGTTTTCGGCGATCTCCTCGGCGCCGACGGCGTCGGGGGCGATTTTCGGAGCGTTGACCGCGTTGTCGCGGATATCCACGGTGCGGACGGTGCCGTCGACGATCTGAGCCGAGCGGACGCTGTTCTTGGCGACGCCGGCGGCGATCGCGCTGCCGGTGAGGGCCAGGAGCAGCGCCACGGAGGCGACGATCATGGCGGGCGAGATGCGGAATGAACGGGTCTTGCTGGTCATCGGAGTGTCCTTTCGTTGGTTGGTAAATCCGATGGATCCAGCTTCGAATCGATTCGCGTTTTGCTCTACGGACCCCAGGGGTGAACCTCTTCACCCCTGTGACTGGGGTACGGTTAGAGGCAGTCGAATGGTTGGGGGAAGGGCGGGGGATGAGGAACTTCAGAGGGGCCTTGGGAGCTGCTGTTGCCACCGCCGTCGGCGCGCTGGCTGCGCTCGCCGTGCTCCCCCCGGTGGTCCCAGCCGCATGGCTGAGCGACACTGTCGCCTCCGACGGCCCTCTCGAGGTCACCTTAGACGTCGATTTCGCTCCGGAGAATCTCCCAAGAACTGAGCGAGCCCCGGTTGCATTCGCTATCGCCGGCACGATGGACACCACTAACGGCAGCTATCCGTCGCCCTTGAGACAGCTCGTGCTCGAGTTCGACAGAGACAGCGCGATCGATGGCACGGGCCTGCCCAGATGTGAGAACGGCTACCGCGATGTTCGTCGCTCTCTGGATGAGATGAAGGCGGCCTGTGAGGACGCGATTGTCGGGGGCGGAAGGGTTGACGTAGGGGTCGTGTTCGTGGAAGAGGCAGCCTTCGGCGCGGGTGAACTGGTCGTTTTCAACGGTCGGGCCAAGGATCGTCGCACCACCCTCTACGCCGTCGCTCAGATCACCCGACCTGTGCCAGTCACGATCGTGATGCCGATCGAGATCAAGAAACGTCGACAGGGTCGCATCGGCACCGAAGCGATCGTCTCCGTCCCAGAGTTCGCCCACGGCGCCGGCTTTATCACCGATTTCAGGCTGAGGCTGGATCGACGGCTCGGTGGTCGGGAGACTACGAACGGGGTTATCTCGCTCCAATGCCCCGACGGGAAATTCACTGTTGGGGTGCGGGCGAAATTTGAGAATGAGAGCCTGATACGGGACGAATTGCCCCAGCAATGTCGCGCTGGAGCGCGGCTGGCCAAGTAGCCAGTTCTA
The DNA here is from genome assembly GCA_035694165.1 of Solirubrobacterales bacterium. Taxonomy (GTDB): domain Bacteria; phylum Actinomycetota; class Thermoleophilia; order Solirubrobacterales; family 70-9; genus VAYN01. The sequence continues at coordinate 26,834 of DASSFS010000077.1, forward strand.
TAGATTCCCGGGAATGGCGGCGGCTGAGAAGGTCTGCATCATCGGCGCGGGGTCATCCGGCATCGTCGTCGCCCAGGTCCTGAAGGCGCGCGGGATCCCGTTCGACTGCTTCGAGAAGGGCTCCTACATCGGCGGCAACTGGCGCTACGAAAACGACAACGGGATGTCGTCGGCCTATCGCTCGCTGCACATCAACACCTCGCGGCGGGTGATGGCCTTCAAGGCGCTGCCGATGCCCGACCACTTCCCGGACTACCCGAACCATTTCCAGATGGCCGAGTACTTCGACGAATACGCCGACCATTTCGGCCTGCGGGAGCTGATCCAGTTCCGCACCGAGGTGGTCGCGGTCGAGCCGACCGACGGGGAGTGGGAGGTGACCGTCGAGAACGCCGACGGGGAGCGCCGGACCGATCGCTACCGCGCCGTCCTTGTCGCCAACGGGCACCACTGGGACCCGCGCTGGCCCGAACCCGCCTTCCCGGGCGCCGAGGAATTCGAGGGCGAGCAGATGCACGCGCACCACTACCGCGAGCCCGACGTGCTGCCCGGCAAGCGCGTCCTGGTGCTCGGGATCGGCAACTCCGCCGTCGACATCGCGGTCGAGTCCTCCCGCATCGCCGACAAGACCTTCCTGGCGACCCGGCGCGGCGCCTACGTCATCCCCAAGTACATCAACGGCAAGCCGATCGACGAGCTCTCCAACCCGCTTACCTCGATGGCACCGCTGGCGGTCCAGCGCTTCTTCGCCACCCGCGCGCTCGGCGTCGCCTCTGCCGCCGACCCGACCGCCTACGGCCTGCCCAAGCCGGACCACAAGCTGTTTGAGGCCCATCCGACCGTCTCCTCGGAGCTGCTGCCACGACTCGGCCACGGCGACATCGCGGTCAAGCCCAACATCGCCCGCTTCACCGGCGGCCGCACCGTCCGCTTCGTAGACGGCAGCGAGGAGGAGATCGACCTCGTCGTCTACTGCACCGGCTACAAGATCACCTTCCCCTTCTTCGACCCGGAGGTCCTCTCCGCGCCCGACAACCGCCTGCCGCTCTACCGGCGCGTCGTCTCGGTCGAGCGGCCGGGGATCTACTTCATCGGTTTCATCCAGCCGCTGGGGCCGATCATGCCTCTGGCCGAGGCGCAGGCGGAATGGATCGCCGACCTGCTCCGGGGCAAGGCGTCGCTACCGCCGGCGGCGGAGATGCGGGCCGAGACCGCGAGTGAAGAAGAGAAGATGCGGAAGCGCTTCGTTACTTCGAAGCGTCATACGGTCGAGGTCGACTTCTATCCGTATCTGCGCGAGATCCAGCGCGAACGAAAGCAGGCTGCCCAGCCGGCCTGACGACCCTGGTCCGTCCGCCTGGCGGACAGGACGGGAGGGGCATCGCGGCGCCGCCACCGTGGGGGCCACGTCGCGGCCCGCGCGGCAACTTCGGCCGTGGCCGGCGCTTGAAGCCGCCGTCGGAGTCTTCGGCGGCCCCATCCGGCTCGGGCGCTGGCTGGGCCGCCCACCAGACGAGCCAGATCGCTCCCAGAACCGGGATCTTCAGGACCACCAAGAGGAAGAAAATTGGCCAGAACCCCGTCACTGGCCTCAGTGTAGCTCGGGCTAGAGGCCGCGAGCCCAGGCCGTAAGCGCTTCCGTCTGTGCCTCCTCGAGGCCCAGGTGCGCCTCGGTGGGGACCAGCAGAGTCGGCTCCGGACGCTCGCGCGCCCACTCGTAACAGCTCTCGTCGAAGTTGTCGTCGATCCAAGCCGTCGGCCGGCCCTCGCAGTACTCGTCGATCGGCCCCAGCTTCCAGTGAGCGGAGCCGAATTGAGCGGCGCCGTTGAAGGTCAGGTGCGGCAGCTGTGGCAGGCCGAGGATGTTGGGCAGGTAGTCGTTCGCCCGATCCTCCCAGCCACTCGCCCAGACCAGGTCGTAGTGCTCCGCCAGCCGCATCAGCCGCTCTCCGGCCAGCAGGGAGATGCAGTGCACCATCCCGTCCACCAGCTCGAACTGAGCCTCCTCCTTCGGCGGCGGCTCCTCGAATCCGAAGAGCGAAATGACCCCGTCGATGTCGACGGCGAGAATCGGACGGCTCATGCGCCCAGACTAGATGAGGGCGAAGGCGGGCCGGCTACCAACGGTAGTGCGCAAACGCCTTATTTGCCTGGGCCATGCGGTAGATGTCGTCCTTCCGCTTCCAGGCACTGCCCTGCTGCTGCGTCGCGTCGAGAATCTCGCTGGCCAGGCGCTCGGCCATCGAGTACTCGCGGCGGGCGCGGGCGAACTGAACCAGCCAGCGAACCGCGAGGGTGCGGGCGCGGCGGGCCGGAACCTCGACCGGGACCTGGTAGGTCGCGCCACCGACACGGCGGGAGCGGACCTCGAGCACCGGGGTCAAAGCTTTGATCGCCGCCTCCAGCGTCTCGACCGGGTCCTCGCCGTTGCGCTCGCCGACGATCGCGAGGCTGTCGTAGACGATCCGCTCGGCAAGGGACTTCTTGCCGTCGCTCATCACCTTGTTTACGAGCTGCTGGACGAGGCGGTTGCGGTACCTGGCGTCGGGCTCGACCGGCCGGATCGTGGCTGCGGAGCGGCGCGGCATTAGGAAGCTTTGACCCCGTAGCGCGAGCGAGCCTGCTTACGGTCGGAAACGCCGGCGGCGTCGAGAGTGCCGCGAACGACCTTGTAGCGGACGCCCGGCAGATCCTTGACGCGACCACCCCTAATCAGCACGACGGAGTGCTCCTGAAGGTTGTGTCCCTCGCCGGGGATGTAGGTGGTGACCTCCATGCCGTTGGTCAGCCGCACACGGGCGATCTTGCGCAGAGCCGAGTTCGGCTTCTTCGGGGTAACCGTGGCGACACGGGTGCAGACGCCGCGCCGCTGCGGGGCAGCTACGCGCTTCTTGCCACCCTGGCCCGACTTGAGGCCGGGCGTCGTGGTCTTCTTCTTCGGGCGCTTGCGGCCCTTCCTGACGAGCTGATTCGTATTCGGCACGGCCGCGCATAGTAGAGCAGTCCGGCAACAACCAGCCCTGCCGCTGTTGCGAGCTCTGCGTAGAAGCCGTCTTCGAGCACTGCTTTTGCCCCAGCGAAGCGCGAAGTTTGGGCCCCTGCGTCGAGTCCGTTCGGGAGGTCGACGAGCAGGATCGTCGCCACCCCGACAAGGCCGAGAGCGGCCACGACCAGGCCCAGACGCCGGCGGTCACGAGCAGCGGCGAGCAGGCCGAGGAGCGCGGCGAGAAGGCCGAGGGGAACGAGCAGGTAGGAGTGGGCCTCGCCGGCGGTCTTGATGTCGACGGTGGGTGGCCGCGCCGCACTGGGCACGCCCGCGTAGGCAGCCTGACCGATCTCGACCCCACGGTAGTCGAGGAACTGGGAGGCGACGAGCCCGGCCCCGGCGGCGGCGATGACAACGCCGATCGCCCGCTGTGGGGTGACGATGGCGCTGGCGCGGGTCGCGACGCGCACCGTGGCCGCGCAGCCGCGTCGTAGCCAGCGCTCCGCCACGGCGAGGCCGCGAAAGAAGCGCGCCGCCACCGGCCGCACCAGCGGTGCCGCCCAAGCGGTCATTCTCTTGGCCGTTGCGCGCGACCGATGACCGGCCCTTATGAGGACTGGATGAGCTCGCTCGAGCCCGCGATTGACCGTTCTGTCGAGGCCGCGGCTCCAGCGGGCGGGTCGCTTGGCGAGCTTCGTCAGTGCCGGGCCGATGCGCCGTCGCGCCGCTGCTATCATCGCCCGTCGCTCAGGCAGTTTTTTCGCAGCACGCTTCGCCGGGCCCGCTGGGGCCTTTTTTTTGCGCTGGTGCTGGCTGCGCCGATTCTGCTCTGTGTCGCGCCGTTTTCGTTTCACCAATAACCCACTTCCAGAGAGCACACACCTTCAGACCATGCCACGTAGCTTCCCCCTAGAGAAGACCCGCAATATCGGGATCATGGCGCACATCGACGCCGGCAAGACGACGACGACGGAGCGCATCCTCTACTACACCGGCCGTACCCACAAAATCGGCGAGGTCCACGAGGGCGCCGCTGTCATGGACTGGATGGAGCAGGAGCAGGAGCGCGGGATCACGATCACCTCCGCCGCTACCGCCTGCGAGTGGAACGGGCACCGGATCAACATCATCGACACGCCCGGCCACGTCGACTTCACGGTCGAGGTCGAGCGCAGCCTGCGCGTGCTCGACGGCGCGGTCGCCGTCTTCGACGCCGTCGCCGGCGTCGAGCCGCAGTCGGAGACGGTCTGGCGCCAGGCCGACAAGTACCAGGTGCCCCGCTTCGCCTACATCAACAAGATGGACCGCACCGGCGCCGACTTCTTCAACTCGGTGCAGACGATGGTCGACCGCCTCGGCGCCAACCCGCTGCCGATCCAGCTGCCGATCGGCAGCGAGGAGAACTTCCAGGGAGTCGTCGATCTGATCGAGATGAAGGCGCTGATCTGGAAAGACGAGCTCGGCACCGAGTTCGAGACCGTCGACATCCCCGATGACCTCGCCGACCAGGCCGAGGAATACCGGACCCAGCTGATCGAGGCCTGCGCCGACTACGACGACGAGCTGATGGAGGCCTACCTCGCCGAGGAGGACATCCCGCACGAGCGGATCGCCGCCTCGCTGCACCGCGCCTGCCTCGACACCAAGGTCACCCCGGTGCTCTGCGGCTCCTCCTTCAAGAACAAGGGGGTGCAGCCGCTGCTCGACGCGATCGTCGAGTTGCTGCCCTCGCCGCTCGAGGTGCCTCCGGTCACGGGCCTGGTCCCGGCCGGCAAAGGCGAGGACGAGCCGACCGAGGCCCAGCGCCCGGCTGACGAGGACGCGCCTTTCGCCGCCCTCGCCTTCAAGATCATGTCCGACCCCTACGTCGGCAAACTGACCTACTTCCGCGTCTACTCCGGCAAGCTGGAGAAAGGCGGCCGCGTCCTCAACGTCAAGACCGGCAGGACCGAGCGCATCGGCCGGTTGCTGATGATGCACGCGAACAGCCGCGAGGAGATCGACGAGTGCTACGCGGGCGACATCTGCGCCGGCGTCGGCCTCAAGGAAACCAGCACCGGCGACACGCTGGCGGCGCCCGACGCGCCGATCGCGCTGGAGAGCATCGAATTCCCGGAGACCGTGATCGCGGTCGCGATCGAGCCGAAAACCAAAGCCGACCAGGAGAAGATGGGGACCGCCCTGCAGCGTCTGGGCGAGGAGGACCCGACCTTCCGGATCGAATCCGACGAGGAAACCGGCCAGACCCTGATCCACGGGATGGGCGAGCTCCACCTCGAGGTGATCGTCGACCGCATGTTGCGCGAGTTCAAAGTCGAGGCCAACGTCGGCAAGCCGCAGGTTGCCTACCGCGAGACGATCCGCAAGCGGGTCGAGAAGGTCGAGGCGCGTTTCGTCCGCCAGACCGGCGGTCGCGGCCAGTTCGGCCACGTCGTGATCAATCTCGAGCCGGCTCCTGAAGAGGGCTTCGAGTTCGTCAACAAAATCAAGGGCGGCGTCATCCCCGGCGAATTCATCGGCCCGGCCGAGCAGGGCATGGAGGAGGCGCTGGAGAACGGCGTCAAGGCCGGCTACCCGATGGTCGACGTCCGCGCTGAACTCGTCGACGGCTCCTTCCACGACGTCGACTCCTCGGAGATGGCTTTCAAAATCGCCGGTTCGATGGCGATCCAGGAGGCCGCGCGCAAGGCCAACCCGGTCCTGCTCGAGCCCGTGATGTCGGTCGAGGTCGTCACCCCCGAGGACTTCCTCGGGGACGTCATCGGCGACCTCTCCCGCCGTCGCGGAAAAGTCCAGGGTCAGGAGCAGCGCGGCAACGCCCTCGCGGTCCAGGCCTTCGTCCCGCTCGGCGAGATGTTCGGCTACGCAACCGACCTTCGCTCCTCGACTCAGGGGCGCGCCACGTACACGATGCAGTTCGAGCGCTACGAGGAGGTCCCCAGCAACATTGCTGAGGAAATCGTCGAACACCGCTCTGGAGAGCCAGTGGGGGCGAGCTCTTAGACCCAACCGCGACCGCGGCCGGCATCTGGCTATATTTCCCAGGTTCGTCCGCAAGCAGGGAAAAATTCCCTGCCAGGCAGTGCCCCAGAACTCAAGCAGCTAAACCAGACAGAACAACGACTTTCGAAAGGTAGAACGGAGAGAGATGTCAAAGGAGAAGTTCGAGCGCGATAAGCCGCATGTGAACGTCGGCACGATCGGTCACATCGACCACGGGAAGACGACGCTGACGGCCGCGATCACCCAGACGCTCTCCACCGTCGGCGGCGCCGAAGCCCAGAGCTTCGCCGAGATCGACAACGCTCCGGAGGAGAAAGAGCGCGGGATTACGATTGCGACCTCGCACGTCGAGTACGAGACCGACAACCGGCACTACGCCCACGTCGACTGCCCCGGCCACGCCGACTACGTCAAGAACATGATCACCGGTGCCGCCCAGATGGACGGCGCGATCCTGGTCGTCTCGGCCGCTGACGGCGTGATGCCGCAGACTCGCGAGCACATCCTGCTCGCCCGTCAGGTCAACGTCCCGCACGTGGTCGTCTTCCTCAACAAGATCGACCAGGTCGACGACGACGAACTGATCGAGCTAGTCGAGGAGGAGGTCAAGGAACTTCTCGACGAGTACGACTTCCCGGGCGAGGAGACCCCGATCATCAAAGGCTCCGCCCTGAAGGCGCTGGAAGGCGACGAGGAGGCCCAGAAAGCCGTCTTCGAGCTGGCCGCTGCCCTCGACTCCTACATCCCGGAGCCGGTGCGCGAGCTGGATAAGCCCTTCCTGATGCCGATCGAGGACATCTTCTCGATCACCGGCCGCGGCACCGTCGCGACCGGTCGTGTCGAGCAGGGGATCGTCAACACCGGCGACGAGGTCGAGATCGTCGGCATCACCGACACCACGACGACCGTTGTCACCGGAGTCGAGATGTTCCGCAAGATCCTCGACCAGGGTCAGGCGGGCGACAACATCGGCGCCCTGCTGCGCGGCACCAAGCGCGAGGAGATCGAGCGTGGCCAGGTTCTCTGCAAGCCCGGCTCGATCACGCCGCACACCAAATTCAAAGCCGAGGTCTACTGCCTGAAGAAGGAGGAGGGTGGCCGTCACACGCCGTTCTTCTCCGGCTACCGGCCTCAGTTCTACTTCCGGACCACCGACGTGACCGGGATCGCCAACCTCCCCGAGGGGACCGAGATGGTGATGCCGGGAGACAACGTCGAGATGACGATCGAGCTGATTCAGCCGATCGCCATGGATCAGGGCCTGCGGTTCGCCATCCGCGAGGGTGGCCGCACCGTGGGCTCGGGGGTCGTCAGCGACATCATCGAGTAGCGGCTCCCAGGGGGCGGGCATCGGCCCGCCCTTCCGTCGCCGCCCGCCGGGCGGCGAGACAACTGCAAAGAACATACGACCGGGGCGGCGCCCCACCACGTTCAGGGGCGGCGCCCCTTTCACGCGGTAAGGGCCGCACCAAAACAAAGGAACAGAGAACCGTGGCGACAATCGCGGCGCAGA
>DASSFS010000078.1:0-6998 GCA_035694165.1 Solirubrobacterales bacterium
AGGTAGTCCATGTCGAAGAGGTGTTCGCGCCAGCGGTTGTCGATCACCTGCAGCAGGATCGAGCGCTCGACGTAGCGCAGCAACTCCTCGCCGAGTTGGTCTTCACGCTCGTCGTAGGCCTTCATCGCGTCCTCGTCGAGCTCTTCTTTGAGGTCCTCGCGGTTGATCGACTCCGGCGCCAGGTTGCCGACGTCGATCGACACCGGCCAGATCTGGCGCAGCTGGGTCTCCAGCTCGCCCATGTCCCATTCCTCGAGCAGCTCGGCCGAGGTGTACTCGTCGACCAGGCGCTCGATCACGCCCTCGACCTCGTCGCGGGCGGTTTCGGAGATGTCGCGGCCTTCGAGGATCTCGCGGCGGTATTTGTAGACGACGCGCCGCTGCTCGTTCATCACGTCGTCGTACTCGAGGACGCGTTTGCGGATCAGGAAGTTCTGTTCCTCGACCTTCTTCTGGGCGTTCTCGACGGTTTTCGTCAGCATCTTCGCCTCGAGCGGGACTTCGGTCCCGTCGTCCTCGACCGGTCCCAGGCGATCGAGGATTTTGTAGATGCGATCGCCGGCGAAAAGACGAATCACGTCGTCTTCGGCGGAGAGGTAGAAGCGCGACTCGCCGGGGTCGCCCTGACGGCCGGAGCGGCCGCGCAGCTGGTTGTCGATCCGGCGCGACTCGTGGCGCTCGGTGCCGCAGATGAAGAGCCCACCCAGCTCCTGCACTTCCTCGGCCTCGGCCTTGCATCTGGGCGCCAGCTCAGCCGTCTTCGCCGCCAACGCCTCCTCGTAGCCCTCGCTCTCGTGCGTGATGCCCTGCTTTTTCAGCTCGTGGATGGCGAGGTGTTCGGCGTCGCCGCCGAGCTTGATGTCGACGCCGCGGCCGGCCATGTTGGTCGCGATCATCACTGCACCCTTGCGGCCCGCCTGGGCGATTAGCTCGCCCTCTCGTTCGGCGTGCTCGGGCTTGGCGTTCAGCACCGCGTGTTCGATGCCGTCGCGCTTCAGCGCCTCGGAGATCATCTCCGAGACCTCGACCGAGACGGTTCCGACCAGGATCGGCTGCCCTCTTTCGTGGCGCTCGACGATCTCATCGAGGACGGCTTTCCACTTGCCGTCTTTGGTTTTGAAGATCTGGTCGTTGTGGTCGGCCCGGATCATCGGCTGGTTGGTCGGGACCTCAACCACCGGAATTTTGTAGATCTTCATGAACTCGGTCGCCTCGGTCAGCGCCGTTCCGGTCATCCCCGACAACTTGTCGTAGAGGCGGAAGTAGTTCTGCAGGGTGATCGTCGCCAGGGTCTGGTTCTCCTCGCGGATCGCCACCCCCTCCTTCGCCTCGACCGCCTGGTGCAGACCCTCAGACCAGCGCCGGCCCTCGAGGATGCGGCCGGTGAACTCGTCGATGATCATCACCTCGCCGTCGATCACGGCGTAGTCCTTGTCTTTCTTGTAGAGCGACTCCGCCTTCAGCGCCTGCACGAGGTGGTTGACGAGGCTGCCGTGCTCGCCGAGGTAGAGGTTGTCGACGCCGACGAACTGCTCGGTGTTTTTCACCCCTCGCTCGGTCGGGGCGACGGTCTTGTGTTTCTCGTCGTACTCGTAGTCGTAGTCGACCTCGGAGGTGTCCTTGGACTCCCCAAGCGATTTCAGTTTCTGTTTGGCCGGAACGCCCGTCAGCTGCTTGGCCAGGCGAGCAAAGGTGTAATAGGTCTGGGCGGCCTGTTCGGGCTGGCCGGAGATGATCAGCGGCGTCCGCGCCTCGTCGATCAGGATGTTGTCGACCTCGTCCACGATCGCGAAGTGATGGCCGCGCTGGACGCAGTGTTCGAGCGCGGCGGCCATGTTGTCGCGCAGGTAATCGAAGCCAAACTCGGAGTTGGTCCCGTAAGTGACGTCGCCGGCGTATTTGCGCTGCCGCGTCGCGTGGTCGTCGGCGTCCTGGACGGCGGAGACGCTGACCCCGAGCGCGTCGTAGATCGGCTTCATCCATTCCGAGTCGCGGCGCGCGAGGTAGTCGTTGACGGTGACGACGTGGACGCTGCCACCAGCCAGCGTGTTGAGGAAGACCGGCAAGGTCGCGGTCAGGGTCTTGCCCTCGCCGGTCCGCATCTCCGCGATAGCGCCGTCGTGGAGGACCATGCCGCCGATCAGCTGTACGTCGTAATGGCGCTGGCCGGTCGTGCGGCGGGAGGCCTCGCGGGTCAGCGCGAAGGCCTCTGGCAGCAGGTCGTCGAGCGACTCGCCGTTGCGGGCGCGCTCACGCAGGGCGTCAGCCTCCTGGCGAATCTCGTCGTCAGAGAGCGTTTCCATCTCCGGCTCGAAGCGATTGATCGCCTCGGCGCGCTTCTGGTAGGCCTTGAACTTGCGCCCCTCCCCGGTGCGCAAGGCCTTGGTCACAAGGTCCATTGCAGGCATTGCTCAAGGGTAGCGGTGCAGAGGGGGCGGGGAATTTCCGCCTTCGTCGGGGGATCGCAAGAATGTCTCTTGCTCTCGGCGGGTAGCGGGCGTACCATCGCTTGCACACCCAAGAGGAGGCGCTCCATGCGGATAGAGATTCGTGGCCGCAACGTCAAGTTGACCGACGACCTGGAGGCGCTTGTGCGGAAACGCTTCCAGCGGCTCAGCAGGCAGGTTTCCGGACTGGCGACGCTGGAGGTGGTGCTCTCGGAGGAGCGCAACCCCTCGATCGTCGACAGCCAGGTGGCAGAGGCAACCTTCTATCTCAAGGGCGTGACGCTGCACGCGCACGAGGCCTCACCCGAGATGGCGCATACGGTGCACGAACTGGCCGAGGACGTGAGACGCCAGGTCAAGAAACACCGCGAGCTGCGCCGCAAGCGCAGCCAGACCCGCAAGCTCGTCGGCCGCATGCGCGGCCGCCCCGCCGAGCTGCACCCTTAGCGAGCTAGGCCTATAAGCGCCGCGCGAAAGTGACGGCGACTACGCGAGCGGCCCCGGCCGCCCGCAGGGCCTGGGCGCAAGCGGTCATCGTCGCCCCCGTGGTGAGCACGTCGTCTACGAGCAGGACGCTGCGGGGGGCGACGCCGGTGGCGTGAATCCGGGGCGGCTGGCCGAGCCGCTCGGACCGTCGCCGGCCCACCTGGCGGCGCCCTCCACGCCGGGCGAGGCACGGCTCGAGCGGGGTGCCGAGCCGCTCCGCCAGTGCCGCCGCCAACTCGCCCGCCGGGTCGAAGCCACGACGGCGCAACCGCGACGGGGCGGGCGGGACCGGAACGATCGCGCCGCTCAGCAGGTGCGCCGGGGCCAGCCACTGAATCCGATCCGCCATTAAATCGGCGACCGGCAACAGGTGCCTGAACTTCAGCGCCGCAACGAGATTGCGAGCAACACCCTCGTGCGGCGCCGACGACCAAGCTCGATCGAGCCCCGGCGGCCCCTTCCCCAGCAACGGCTCTGCCCCCGCCAGGCGCCTTCCACAGCGAGTGCAGACGATCGCCTCCGGCCGACAAGAACGCCCACAGGCCGCGCACAACGGCGGCGCGACAACGCTGGCGACGGCATGCAGAATCTCCATCGCCCGATCCTGCGACCTCCGAACACACCCGTGGCGCGCACAAAGCCATTTCTTTGGTGCGTCTTCGACACGCACCGCCACACGATGCTGGCGTTTGGCTTGCCGAGGAGGTGCCTGACCTCCTCCCACCCAACTCAGTCAGCCGCGATGACCGACGACGGCGCCGATCAGGACGGAGCCGGCGGGGATCTCGGCGCCCGGGAGGGCGATCACTTCGCGCAGCCGACTACCGGCACCGACGCGAGCGTCCTCCCCGATCACCGACGGCCCGTCGATGCGGACGTCCTCGCCAACCTCGCAACCGGCACCGAGCAGGACGGGGCCCTTCAGCTCCCCCTCCTCGCCGAGCGGCGAGCCGGTGCGGACGCCGTCGACCAGGTCTCCCTCGCGCTCGACCTCAACCGTGCCGTTGAGCGCGTCGAGGGTGCTGGAGCGCAGCTCTTCAAGGTTGCCGATGTCGTTCCAGTAAGCGTCAATCTCGTGCGAGTAGAACGGCACGTCGCCCTCCAGCAAGCGCGGGAAGACGTCCATTGCCCAGTCGGCGAAGCCCGGGGGATCGTCGGGACCAGCCGCTTTGCTGGTTCCCGGCTCGGGGAAGAAATCGAAGATCTCAGAGCGGAACATGTAGATGCCGCAGTTGGCGAGGTCGGAGAGCGCTTCGGCCGGCTCGGGCTTCTCCTGAAAGCCCTGGATGCGCCCGTCGGCACCGGTGATCGCGACCCCGAACTGGCTGGTGTCCTCGACCCGCTTGGTGGCCAGGGTGGCGATCCCGTCGTGGGACTCGTGGAACTCCCGCATCGCGGTCAGGTCGATGTCGGTGAGGGCGTCGCCGGAGATGATCAGGAAGGAATCGCCGAGAAAGCCGGCGACGTTGCGAACGCCACCGGAGGTGCCCAGCAGCTGCTCCTCGCGGCTGTAGGTGAGCTCGACTCCGAACTCGCTGCCATCGCCGAAGTGGCCTTCGATCAGGTCCGGAAACCAGTGCAGGTTGGCGATCGTCTGCTCGAAGTCGTGCCGGGCGAGGAGACGGACGATGTGCTCCATCACCGGCCGGTTCAGAACCGGCACCATCGGCTTCGGCATCTCGTAGGTGATCGGCCGCAGCCGAGTTCCGAGACCGGCTGCGAGGACCATGGCGCGCATCGGGGCGGACGGTATCGGACCCGATGCCTCGAGGCACTCGTCGCTACTGAGCCTTTCCGCCCTGCCCCTTGCCAGTCAGCTTGACCTTGACGGTGACGGTCCTCGTCGTCCCGGTCGAGGTCGTGACGGTGATCTTGAAGCTGAGGCGCCCTTTGCCTTCCTTGGCCAGCGCTGCCCGGGCGGCCCTGGAGAGGACGACCTTGATCGACGACGAGTCGCCAGCGGCGATCTGACGACGGACCTTCACGGTCACCCTGTAGGACTTGCCGCCGATCGTCATTTTGGGGGACTTGGCGACGACATCGCAGGTCCCGCTCGGGCAGGAAACGGTGCCGACGGTGACCTGGCCGCTGGGAGGCACGGTCTTGGTGGAGTCACCGCTGGAGACCTTGATGACCGGGGGATTTCCTACGGGGGGAGTCGGGGCCGGGGGCACCGGGGTCGGCGGGGTCGGGGCGGGAGGCGCGACGACACTGAGGGGAACCGAGACCAGCTGGTTGTCCAAGCCGACGGTCACGCCGGCGTCGCCGGCCTGCGAGCCAGCCGTGAAGGTGGAGGTCGCAAATCCTTCGAGGAGGGGTGCGGCTACAGGGGCCATCGAGCCGAGGCCGGCCTCGAAGACGACGGGTTCGCCCCCGGCGGGAACGAGCGGGACCGTCTCGCCGTCGCTGTTGGTATCGAGGGTTGCGGAGATGGTGGCGCTCCCACCCGTCTCGACCTGTGACGAGGAAGCAGCGCCGCTGAGGACGAGGTTGGGCGCGTCGTCGACCTCGCCACTCACGGTCGTGCAGGCCGGCGCGCCAGGGCCCTCGTTGCAGCCCCACCAGTTGTCGGTGGCGACCACCGTGCCGCTGGCGAGCGAGGCATCCACACCGGCGGCCGGGCTGCCCGCGAGCCGGTTGAGCCGGATCTCGGTGCCGCTGACCTCGCCTTCCACCCCGATGTCGTTGCCGGGCGCCGAGACGGCGATCGTGTTGCCGACGATTTCGGCGTCCTCGATCGTGCTTTCGTCCTGGTCGGTTTTGAGCAGGACGCCGGGAAGCGGTCGATCCGTGGTCGGGAAGATCGAGCCGCCGAGATCGATCTGGTTGCCGGCCACGGTCACGTCGCTGAAGGAGTTGGGCGTGGTCGGGTCGACGCTGTGGTGGCCGGACTGGAAGGCGATGCCGAAGCCGGCGTAATCGTGGAAAGAGTTCTCGCTGACGACCTGCGACGTGCTGACTTCGCCCGCGTTGCCGTTGGCGCCGGTCGCGAGCACGAAGACTCCCTCGCCCGGGTAGGAGTCCTCCCCCGCGACGGTCGGGACGAGTTCGGAGAACTCGTTGGCGGAGACGATCGTGGCGCCGGCCGAGTTTTCGAGCAGGATCCCCTGCCACATGCCGCGGAAGGAGTTGTCGGTTATCTCGAGATCCGCCTCCGCGCTGCCAACGTAGAGGCCGAGGCTGAAGTCGGTGGCGATTTCTGGGTCGAACTCGGCTTCCGCGATGAACTCGTTATCGGTGACGACGACCTCGCCGCCCGGCATCAGGTTCGAGAAGACAAGGAGCATCGGCTCGGCGCTGCCGTTTTTCGCGTTGGCTCCCTGGAGCGTGAAGCCACTCACCTCGATGTCGCCGGAGGAAGGACCGTCGAAGTAGAAGGTGCCGGCGTGCGGGAGGGCGTTGGCCGATGAGCCGTCGACGATCGTCTCGCCGGCGCCGGCGCCTCGGAGCGTCAAGGCCTGGTCGACGATGACCTGAGGTTCGTCGAAGGTGCCGGCGGCGACGGCGACGGTGTCTCCCGGGTCCGCCTCGTCAACCGCGTACTGGATGGTCTGGCAGGGAGCGGACACGCAATCCCCGGTGTCGTTTCCCGTCACCGAGACGTTCCGCGTCGAAGCGGCGCTCGCCGCGGCGACGTTGAGCCCGAGAAGGGCGACGATCGCGCATGCCAGCAGGCCCTGCCGGGTACTCCACCGAATGCCCTTGCCGGAAGTAAACACGCCGGTACCCTGTCGGCAGGTCGCTGCCGAACTTCAGCGAGTTGGACGAACGTCGAGGGCGGGCCGGACGAGCGTCGCCGACGCAGCGGTTAGCTCGGCTGAGCCATCTCCCGCTTGAAGCGCTCGATTGCCTCGACCGGGAGCGGATCGACGCCACGTGCCTTGGCCAGCTCGAGCGAAACCAGGTCACCGAGCATCGTCGCCCAGAGCAGGCGGGAGACCCTGGTCTCCCCGGCGGTCTCGATCCGAATTGCGGGGGCACCGTCAGCCTCCACGGCAGCGGCGGTCAGCTCGAAGCGGCGCCGCTCGCGCGGGTGCTGGTCGCAGTCTTCGAGGAAGACCGCGG
>DASSFS010000079.1:0-10755 GCA_035694165.1 Solirubrobacterales bacterium
GGTCTTGGATCAGGAGCTCTACGTTGCGGTCTTTTGCTTGGCCTTCGCCGAGCGGGGCGCCGGACTGGAGGTCGTTGAAGGACATCGTCCGGGCCGCCGAGGCGAGGTCGTTGAAGTCCATGCTCGAGGCCGGGGTGCCCGGCGCCGGCGCAGCCGCCTGGCCGACCTGGTCGAGGATCGTGCCGAAGATCGAGAGCGTGCCGTCCTGGTTGTCGAAGACCTCGAGCAGGCGGCTCTGCATCGGCCAGTCGGCCTCGGCGGCGACGCGGATGCTCCAGAACCCGCCCGGCCCGCTCGGGCTCGGGAACGGGTTGACGACGTTGTCGTGCGAGTGGCCCGCGACCCAGGCGATCGCGTTGGGGAATTCGTGCAGGAGGTTGACCGCGTCGGCCTGCAGGTGGATCGGGTTCGAGCTGCGCGGGTCGAGGTCGCAGCCGGGGTTGAGGTCGTGGCCGTGTGAGTCGGCGAGCAGACAGGGGGGCGCCACCTCGTCGACGATGTCGGCTTTGAGGCTCTCGGGCGCGTGGTGGCTAAACAGGACCACGAGCTCATCGGCGGCCGTGGCCGCTTCGAGCTGGCCCCGCAGCCATTTGAACTGGGGGTCGTCGATGTTCCCGTCCGAGGTCGACGCGCCGGTCGGGGTGAGGATCGTGCCCGCCTCGGCCACGGTGTCGAGGGCGACGAAGCGCATCCCCGGCGCCGGGTTCCAAGCGTAGTAGCCGGCGGCGCCTTTCGAGGCCGTCTCCTGGGCGGGGTCGATGTGGTCGAAGCCGTGGCCGTCGGCCTGCGTGCCGGCTTTGAAGATGTCCTTGTACTGCTTCTTGGAGACGAACTGCCGCTGCGGGTCGCCGGGGACGATGATCGTGTTCTGGGGCCCGGTCAGCAGCGAAGCCAGCAGGTTCGCCGGGTTGAGCAGCGAGGCGAAGAGGCCGGCGATGTTTTCCGGGTTGGAGACCGGCCCGATCGGCTTCAGACAGCCGGTCGCGACCAGCTCGAAGGCGGCGTTGGCCGCCGCGTTGCCCTGGACCAGCGCGTCGTGGTTGCCGAAGGCCACGTAGGAGGGGACGCCCAGGCCTTCCGCCGTGAACGCCTGCTGGGCGCGGTCCATCAGGCCCGGGTATTTGGGCCAGGCCGCGTGGACGCCTTTGGGCAGGTCGGGGTCGTAGAACTCGGGGAAGGTGCCCTCGATGTAGTCGTCGTAGTCCTGAATCCCGGTGTAGCGGGCGGCCTCGGCGGCGCCGGGCACGAACAGGTTCGGGCAGAGCAGGTGCGAGTAGTTCGCTTTGTTGACGCCGCTGTTCGGGTTCAGCGAGCCGCCCTCGAGCAGGGTGCGGACCCAGAGCGTCTCGTTGCGCTGCTGGCTGTCGGCCGAGTCGCCGGTGTCGATCGT
Source organism: Solirubrobacterales bacterium (assembly GCA_035694165.1). Classification (GTDB taxonomy): domain Bacteria; phylum Actinomycetota; class Thermoleophilia; order Solirubrobacterales; family 70-9; genus VAYN01. The sequence goes on from DASSFS010000079.1 coordinate 1,391, forward strand.
GAAGTCCATGGCGCTGCGGGCGCCGCCGCCGTCGGCGACCGGGCTGGCCGCGGTGAACTGGTTGAGCTGGCGGATCATCGCCTCGCTCGACTGCGGCTCGAGCGCCTCCCAGGGCCGCCAGGCGGCCTCGAAGGGGAGGCCGAGCGGAGTCGAGAGCGGGTCGATGATCTCGAGCCGCGCCGGTGACTCCTCGTCGGCGAGCTGGAAGTCGGAGAGCTGGCCGAAGTAGACGAGCGAGGCGCGGTCTTCGGCCCGGCTGGCTCCCGCCGTCGCCAGGTCCTGGCGCACCATGTAGGGCTCGCCGGCGCCGAGCTGGAGGAAGCGGAAGGCGCCGGGGGCAGCCGGCACGATCCGCTGTTCGAGGCTGGTTTTGCCGACCGTGTCGGAGACCGCCGCGAAGGCGCCAGTTGCGCCCACAGCGATCGCGACCAAAGCCGCAAGCACGACACCAAACCGCACACCCGCTCCCCAAACCTTCATCTCCGCCTCCGCTCAAAGGGTCTGTAGTGCTTAGGGAGACTACCCTAGGTACCTATAAATAGGTACCTAGCCCTGCAGGGTGACGAAGCGCTCCTCGGTCAGCTCGTACACGGCGAAGGCGGGGCCCTCGCGGGTGTTGCCGGAGTCCTTGACACCGCCGTAGGGCTGCTGGTCGGCGCGGAAGGTCGGCACCTCGTTGATCAGGACGCCGCCGAACTCGAGCGTCCTCCCGGCCTCGAGGCCGCGGCCGATGTCGCGGGTGAAGACCCCGGCCTGAAGGCCGAACTTGGAGTCGTTCGCCATCTCCAGCGCTTCGCTGAACTCGCTGTAGGTATCGATCGTCGCCACCGGGCCGAAGATCTCCTCGCACCAGACCTTGGCCTCTCGGGGCGGCGAGGAGAGCAGGGTCGGGGCGAGGCAGCGTCCTTCGTCGACCAGCTCGCCGCCGCTCAGCAACTCGGCGCCATCGGCGACTGCCTCGTCGACCCAGGCCTTGACCCGGTCGCGATCGCCGGGCGTGATCAGCGGCCCGACGTCGGTGCCGGAATCGAGCGGGTCGCCGACGCTCAGCTTCTCCATATTCGCGACGAGGCGTTCGGTGAAGCGTTCGGCCACCTCCTCGTGGACGAGGATCCGCTGGATCGAGATGCAGCTCTGACCGGCGTGGGAGAAGGCGTGGATCTGAGCTTTGTCGGCGGCCGCTTCCCAGTCGCCGTCGTCGTGGACGATCAGCGGCGCGTTCGAGCCGAGCTCGAGGTTGACCTTCTTGTGCGGGACGCGGCTGCGGATGTCCCAACCCACCCCGGCCGAGCCGGTGAAGGTGATCGCCTTGGTCAGCTCGTGCTCGACGATCGCATTGCCGACGGTCGAGCCAGGGCCGGGAATGACGCTGAGCCAGCCCTCGGGCAGACCCGCCTCCATAAGGATCTCCGCCAGCTTCAGGGCCGAGATCGGCGTCTGCCCGGCCGGCTTGAGGACGATCGAGTTGCCGGCGGCGATCGCCGGGCCAAGCTTGTGGGCGACGAGGTTGAGCGGGAAGTTGAAGGGGCTGATCGCGCCGACCACCCCGTAGGGGACCCGCAGCATCACCCCGAGCTTGCCGGCGCCAGCCGCGGAGGCGTCCATCGGCACCGTGCCACCGGTCAGCTTGCGCGCCTCGACCGCGGCGAAGGTGAGGGTGTCGACGCAGCGCTGCGCCTCGACCGTGGCAGTCTTGATCGGCTTGCCAGCCTCGGCGGCGATCGTCAGCGCCAGCTCCTCGACCCGCTCGCCGACCAGGTGGGCGGCGCGGTCGAGCAGCGCAGCGCGCTCGTACTGGGGGAAATCGGCGGACTCGAAGGCCTCCTGCGCGGCGGCCACGGCGCGCTCGACGGTCGCCTCGTCGCCGGTTGCGACCCGGCCGACGGCGCTGCCGTCATAGGGACTGGAGACCTCGTCCCACTCGCCGGTCTCGATCCACTCGCCAGCGGCGAGGAGCTTGTGGTCGACTGCGTTCACCGTCTGCGTTGCCATTACGACCTCCTTGCCTGTCGCTTGAGGCCAGCGTAGCGCTCGGCTTTCTCCGGTCCCAGGTAGGGGATCAGGAGGCTCTCGACCAGGACGGACGTGGCCTCCGGGAGCTGCTCGGTGCGGCCGCTGTCGACGTAGCGGGCGATCAGGGAGACGACGCCGCCGAGCAGCAGCTGCTCGAGGTCGGGCGGGACCTCCGGGCGGCCGGCATCGCCGGGGCCGAGTGCCGCCGCGAAGCGCTCCAGGCAGGCCTGCTGGCGCTCACGGCCTGGGCGACCGGCCTGCAGCGCCTCGATCCCGATCAGGTGGGCAACGGTGGGATTGGCGGCGAGCAGCGCCAGCGCTTCCGAGACGCCGACGCGAACGCGCGCGGGCCACTCCTCCGATGCAGCAACGCGCTCGACCCGCCCGCAGAACCACTCGCTGGCGACGTCATAGGTGGCGAGGAAGCAATCCTCCTTGCTGGTGAACTGCTGGTAGAAGGCTGCGCGCGAGACGCCGGCCTCGCCGGTGACGTGTGTGATCGTCGTCGCCTGGTAGCCGTGACGGGGCAGGACCCGCAGCATGCCGGCGACGATCCGCAGTCGCTGGTTGCTGGCGATGAAGGCGCGCGGCAGGCCGTGGCGGCCGGGTGGCAGGCGGGCCAGGCCGAGCTCCGCGGGAAGGCCGGAGAACGTGTCGGGCTCGAACCGCTCAGGCGCGTCGCTCATCGGCGGAGCGCGCGGCGCCCGGGAGCGAGGGTACGAGCAGGTAGTCGAGCAGTAACGCATGGGAATCAGGGAGTCGGTCGGCTTCGCCGGCCAGTAGGAGGCCCGAGAGGTGGGAGGCGATGCCCCCGGCGAGCAGTCGGGCGGTCTGCGGCGAAATCGGCCGGACCCCATCCGGCAACTCGTCGACAGGTGCCCGCAGCGCCTCTGCCAGGCGGGCCAGCGAGCGCTCGTGCTCGAGCCGGGCCGGGCGGGCGGCCGCGAGCGACTCGACCAGCAACAGATGGGCGAGCGAGGGGTCGGCTGCGAGGAACTCGAGCCCCGCTCCCAACCCGGCCGCAAGGCGCCCTTCCCAGTCGGGATGACCCGCTGCCGCCGTACCGACCGCAGCGGTCAGCCGTTCGACCCCGTCCTCATAAGCAGCAGCAAAGCATTGCTCCTTGCCCTCGAAGTGCTCGTAGAAGGTCGGCCGTGAGATCGCCGCCAGTTCGACGATGTCGGTGATCTTCGTGTCCTCGTAGCCGTGATAGGCGAGGGCCGCGGCAAGCCCGTAGAGGATGCGCCGGCGCTGGTCAGCGATCACTTCCGCTCGCGACATCCCCGATCGCGGGCGGATCTTCTCCGCTCGCGGTGGCGGCAGGTCGGGCCGGCGCCGCGAGCCACGCGGCGCACGGGTCGGCAGCTCGGTATCGCTCCCAGCCATTCCTCTCTATCCCTCGAAACCTCGACGCATAACGACCCCGTTCTCAAAGGTGGACGGCTGCGAATACAAACATGCCGGTTTGTATTTGTCAAGATACGCACGTGGTATGACTAACGCGTCTTCCTGGCCTTTCCACAGCTGTTCCCCAGCACCGGCCGTGCGTCGAAGGCCCTGCCGTTCTGCCCGTCCATCCGCACCGTGGCCCGGTTGGTCCCTTCGCAGAGGTTGCGGCTGTTTTCGAGCAGGCTCTTCCTCCCGCCCAGCATCTCCAGGACGAATTTGGAGAGGGGAGCGTCGGGAACAGTCTCGAAGGTACTCCGGATTCCTCCATTTACGGAGTCGATTCTTCCGACCAGATCGACGTCGATCTGTCCTTTCAGGGCAATGACCAGGTCGGGGAGCGGGTTGCTCGAGGAGCGCAGGTAGACCGGCCCTTCCAGTGGCTGGTCGAGCAGGGGCGTGAAGGCGCGCGCCTTGCCGTAGATCGAGCCTGCAGGACAGGTGTCAGCTGCGTATTGCACCCGGGTGCAGATCGTGCGTATGTGGGACTGAGCGAGGAACTCGGAATGGGGCAGAGCCACGGATACGCGGCCGATCCCTGCTTCGCCAGGTTTCGCCTTCAGCTCGGCGCGGAGCTTGGGAAACTGGCCGCGCCGGGTGGCGCCGGTGACTTTGAGCTTGAGCTTGGGCTTGAAGGGGAGCGCCTCACACGCACCGACCTGGAAATGAGAGGAGAGGAGCTTGGATGCCGCTGCCCCAAGCAGGGTGCTCTCGATGCTCATCGGATCACAGCTGGTCGGGTTGAGGGTGAACTGGGACCTGTTCGCGTTCACCTCGATCGAGCGCACCTGCAAAGGGATGCCCTGCAGGATGCTCGGGATGGGATCGCTCACGGCGTGGATCTGGGTAGTGCTGGGGTCAACCTGAAGCGCCGCTCGCACCACCACCGTGCCGAGGTCGAATGGTCCGGCGACGGCGGGGGTAACTACAGCCGCCGAGAGCGGCGCGCCCTTATAGGGGCCCGCCAGGTAGACGTTGCCCTGCACGCCGAAGGGCGTGCTCCCCGCCCCGGCGCCGACGTTGACGATGCCGATCTTGCTCGCCTGCGGACAGGAGGCCGAGGCCAGCTCTCCCCGCCCGCTCTTCGCACCCGCAGCGTCGATCGCCGACTGCGGGCAGTAGGGGATCCCCGCGAGCTTGCCGGTCAGCCCCGCGGGGAGATCGAAGCGCAGACCCCTCAGGGTCTGCGAGCCGTCGGAGCGCGATGCCCTGATTAGGAGCGGGCTGTACTCGCCGGCGATCGGGCTCATCGTGCCCGCTTCGAAGCTCGGCTCGAACTCGCCGCTGGGACAGGGGCGCCCATCGGGGCCGCGGTCGATCGTGAACGAACTCGAGCTCTCGCGGACCTGGCCGCTCCAGGAAGTCAGCTCGGTTTTCGTGGTGTAAGTGCCGCAACTGGAGGGCGTGATCAGGGGAGCCCGGGAGCCGGACTTCAAACGGAGCTTCAGAGACGAGACCGGGAGCTGGGGGTTGTCCTCGAAGGTCGTGGTCAACCTGCCCGTGCTCGGATCGGTCTCGACCTTACCGGCGAGCTTGACCAGCAGACCGCGCTCGGGGTTCTCGATCACCAGGTAGAGGGCGAGCAGCGAGTCGAACGGATTCTCATCTTGCTCGGCGAGGTAGACCGAGCCCTCGAGGGTTTCGGCGAGCACCGGAGTGGTTGCGTTCAGGGCTCCGATCTTGGCGGAGTCGGGGCAGCGCACCGGCTCGCCATTGGGCACGCCAGAGGCGGAGATCCCAAGCTCCTCCATCGAGCAGCCACTGAGCCCGCTGGCCGAAGCCGGGTTCACGGTCATGCCCTCGGGCAACGTGACGACCGCTTTTTTCAGGGGCGGGGTACCGAGACCGCTCGGGTTCAGGTCTTGATCGATCGCGAGGTCGACGCTGAGGCCGGTCGGGCTCGCCGCCGCCGAGCTGTCGGGCAAAGCCTCGAGGGAGGCACGGAAGCTCTGCTTCTCGCAGCCGTGGACCTGGCTCGCCACCGATTCGTACGGCGGCGCACCGAGCTCCGGATCGCTGAGACCCTGCCACGAGAACAGGCGCAGCTTGCTCGTCCCGTCCACCCCGCACTCGGATGGCAGCGTGATGAACGGCTTGCGCGGAGCAGTACTGCTCGCCCCGAACCCTCCGGTCAGCGGGTTGAACCGGTCGTTGTCGTGGGCCGGGTCACCCGGCACGCCCCACAGCGTCAGCCGCTGGTCCCGAACGGGACCGGTCTCGTTGATGTTCTCGACCGTCGTCTTCACGGTGTAGCCGTTCGCGGGATCGAGCTCGGCCAAGATGTGCACCGGGCCCCCGAACAGGGCGAAGCCGAAGTCGGCGACAGCGCCCTTCGGTGGCACCATGTTGTAGACCGGCAGGTGGTAGGTCGCAGGGCCTTCGAACTCCAGCGTGATGTCGGCGACCCCTACCTGGCTCGACGTGGGACAGGAGGTTCCCTCGGGGCCGACCGTTTCCTGCAGCTCCATCGGCGTGCACTGAGGCACAGCCTGCGGATCGCCGACGAGGCCACGCGGCAGCAGCACCTCGACGTCGCGCAGAGACCCCTGCGGTTCGGTGTAGCGGTAAGTCGGCCCGTCCTTGAACGCCGTGTTCATGTCGAAGGAGAAGACCGCTTCGCGAGGGTGGGCACCGGCTTGACGTACGGGAACGCCGCCGGCGTCATAGGCGTCAGCTTTCAAGGTCTCGGCCACCATCCCGAACTCAACCGGGTCCGTGTCGATCGGCGTCGACTCGGTCGCCGTGACGCTGCCGCTGCCTCCGCCGGCAACCGTCGCTTTGACCTCCGCCGTCCCTGCGATCGGGGGCGCGGTGACGAAGAACATGAAGGGACGAACCGGATCGATCGGCAGACCTGCTGGCCGCAAGGTTACGGGCACAGGCGTCGTTCGCGTGCAGGTCAAGGTGCTGGCCCCGGGCAGAAAGCTGCCGAGACCACATTCCCAGCCGGTCAGAAACTCGTTGGTGGTGATGAAGGGACTGCTCACCGGAAAGCCGGGGCGCGTGACCATCCCGGTTGGCAGCTCGATCGTCAGCGTCACTTCGCCTTCGGAGGGAGCGTCGCCGAGGTTGCGGACGTAAACGTAGTACTCCCCTGGGCCTCCCGGCTCAAGGCTGGTGGGACTGTGGTGGACTTCGACATCCCAGCGCGGCGCCGCCGAGGCCGTGGCAGTAGCGCTAAGGGCCACCAGGCACAGGGCTGCAGCGATGGTCGCGAGGGCGATCTTGGTCAGGCGCAGGTGCATGCGGAGCGTCTCCTTGGTCACGGTCGGATCGGTCGGCGGGATCGGGTGAGCGCTCACGACCGACCTCCCTCACACTGCGCCGCCTGGTGACGAGCGGCGCGGAGCTTGCGCTTGGCCTTCGCCTCGCCCTTCCCACTGGCGGCGGCGCGCTTCAGCTTCCGCACCCTCTGGCGTAGCTTCTGACAATTGCCGCTCCCGCGCCGCCGATGGCTATCCGCACCCCGGGAGGCGCCGGTCGCGACAGAGCCGCGCGGGAGGATCGACTCCAGCAGCCCTTGGCAGGCGTCACCAACGCAGGGCCTGGCCGGCGGTGGGGGCGGTGGCAGCCCGCCGCCGACACGGGCCACATAAAGCTGCGCGGTTGGGCTTGCAGATCCCTCGGCGATGCCGGCGACGAGCTTGCTCGAGCTCATGAACAGCACGCTCTCGCCGTCGGGCGTGGCCCCGAGAAACTGCGGGCTGCCCTTGCCCGGCAACTGGGCGCTGACCCCGTCGGTGATCAGGCTCACGTCGCCGTCGCGCCAGGCATAGATGTCGGTGGCCTGGTTCACGTCTCGCTCGACCAGCGGCTCCGGGGTCGCGAAGAAGACCGAGGTCCCATCGATGGTCATCGGCTGCACGTAGTCCACTTCGAATAGATCGTTGCCCGCCAGCCGCGTCGGCACCCCTTCGGAAACCGGCTCTCCGTCTGGGCAGGAGACGCAGCTGACCCTCCCCTCGTCGACCGCATAGCGATAGAGCTGCGGCTTGCCGCCGTTTTCGCTGGGCGGGCTCGTGGCCTCGTTCAGACTGAGGGCATGGGCGCGGAAGACCAGGGTCATTCCGTCCGAGGAGAGAGAGAATCCCTCGAGCGGGGTGGCAGCGATGCCGCTCGACGGGGAGATGTAGTCGATCGTCTCGGCGGCCACATCGACTCGATAGAGGTTGTTCTCACCGACACTGCCCTCGCCGGGGACGAGCTCCTTGGCCGAAGTGAAGTAGACCTGGGAGCCGTCCTCTGCCACGGCCAGGCTTGGCACGCTCGAATGAGGCCCGGGGTTCGTCACGTCCGCTTCCGGGACGAGACAGGTGATGCACTCGTTGCCCTGGCCCACCGTGTACCGGTAGACGTCAGCGGTCGTATTGGCGTCTGCTGGATCCAGGCTGGAGCTGGAGAGGTAGAAGATCCGGGAGCCATCCGGCGTCGCCTGAATGAACTGACCGCCGCTGTCTTCGCCCGAGAGGACAGGGCCGTCGATCAGGGTGGTGGTGCCATCGGCGCCGCCTTCGCGCAGGTAGAGATGGGAAGGCGTGAGGGTCGAGAAGCAGTCCCCCCCGTTGCCGCGACTGGGAAAGATGACGCGCTCGCCGTCAGTCGACAGCCAATGCTGGCGGGAGGTCGAATGGGTGTTGCTCGCGAAGCTGAAGCGGCCGCCGGGAATCAAACCGCATGCCCCCACGCTCTCGTCGGGAAGGAGGCTGATGAGATGGGCGCCAGCGGAATCAAATTCGTACAGCTGTTCAGTCCCGGTGGCGGGAATCCAAGGATGATCGGGGTCGAGGGAGGCTCGATTGGTCGCCACAACCACGCTGAGGTCGGCCGACGACAATTTTCCGAAAGGCCCTGAGGAAACCGGGAAGGTGAAGACGAGATCGTCGAGCCCGGCCGTTCCGAAGCGAACGATCGTCTCTCCGAGCGAGAAGCCCGATGAGGCGGTTCCTACGAAGCGAGTCAGATCCGAGGAAGCCCCGAACGCAACGGACCAGGAGCTGGCGTCGAGAGCCGACCGGGACGGAAGCAGGTTGGAGGAATCCCAACGGCCCCCGCTGCGCTTGGCGCGAAACCACGAGCTACCCCCAGCCGTTGACCCAGGGGCACCGCCGGCGATGGAGTAGACGACCGCTCCGCCATCGGCAGTTATTCGTCCGTTGCCGACCGGGGTTCCCCCCTTGTCGTAGAGGGAGACGAGCTCGTAGGCGCGGCAGTCGGGTAGGTAGGTGGAGCCCTGAGCGTTGCGAATTGCTTCGTTGGGGCATTCCACGGCGGATGCGGCGGCGGCCGGAACGAGAAGCGACGCGGTGGAGAGCACGAGCAAGGCGGTCAGCCTCGACAGTTGCGCACGACCCCCGCGGGCTGACATAAGACGTCTCACGTAAGTCTCTCCTTGTCCCATGAGCCCTTCTACCGGCCGCTTCCCTTGGCAGCCCCGAGCTCAGTTGTCCCTGAACGTGTGAACTTCTCCCTGCTGCTTCGCTGAGCCCGACATACCAGCGTCGTTCCCGAGTGAAGACGTGGGTGGATGTAAACACGCGGGTTCCTTCTTGTCAAGATACGCACGTGGTATTGCTGATAGAAAACGCCTTTTTAGCAGGCGATTTCCGCGTGAATTCATCGCGTGCGATTGGAGACAGCGCGGCGAAATCCGGGGGGCGAACCGCTTTACACGGTGGCGCGCTTCGGCGCCTCAGCAGCCTCCGCTGACTGCCCGGGCTCCAGCGCGACCACCCTGCCGGCGTCGGGGCCACCCGTCCGGTAGAAGGCGAGCACGTACTCGCGCAGTTGGGGCGCGAGGTCCCGCAGCTGCGCCCCGCCCCCCTGCAAGACCTCGCCGGCGATCTGGGAGGCGATGCCGCCGACGATCACCTCGTCGAGGCGGATGCCGGCGTCGGCCTTGGCGGCCT
>DASSFS010000080.1:0-15778 GCA_035694165.1 Solirubrobacterales bacterium
CGCGATCCACCAGCTCAGCCGCGACGACCTGACCACGATCCTGACCGAGCCCAAGCACGCGCTCACCCGCCAGTTCCAGCGCTTCTTCGAGTTCGACGACATCGAGCTGGTCTTCTCCGAGGACAGCCTCGAGGCGATCGCTAACAAGGCACTGGAGCGGGAGACCGGAGCCCGCGGCCTGCGCTCGATCCTCGAGGAGACGCTGCTCGACGTTCAGTTCGAACTGCCATCGCGCCGCGACGTCACCAAGTGCGTGGTCACCAAGGAGACGATCTCCCAGGGCCGCCGGCCGACGCTTGTAACCGAGGCTGCGCACCAGGACATCGGCGCGGCCGAGGAGGGGCTCAGCGAGGAATCCGCTTAGCGTCTTTAGACTCGCCGCGATGGCGGCTGCTGATCGGAAAAAGCTGGAAGAGGCGACTCGCTACGACCCGGCCGAGGTTGAGGCGCGGGTGTTTGCGGAATGGATCGAGGGGGGCTACTTCCACCCTGAGGCCGAGGGCGCTCCCGAGGAGAACTTCTCGGTTGCGATCCCGCCGCCGAACGTGACCGGCGCTCTGCACATGGGCCATGCGCTGAACGGCTCGATGCAGGACGCGCTGGTCCGCATGAACCGGATGCGGGGGAAGGACACCCTCTGGACCCTTGGCACCGACCACGCCGGTATCGCCACCCAAGCCGTGGTTGAGAAAGAGCTGCGGGCGGAAGGCAAGAGCCGCCAGGAGCTGGGCCGCGAGGAGTTCGTCGAGCGGGTCTGGGAGTGGAAAGAGAAGTACGGCTCGCAGATCGTCGAGCAGTACAAGCGGCTCGGCGCCTCGCTCGACTACGAGCGCGAGCGCTTCACCCTCGACGAGGGCTACGTAAAGGCCGTCTACCGCGTCTTCAAGCAGCTCTTCGACAAGGGTTACATCTACCGCGACTACTACATGGTCAACTGGGACCCGGGCTCGCACTCGGCGATCTCCGACCTCGAGGTCGAGAACCGCGAGGTCGAGGACGCCCTGTACTCGATCGACTATCCGGTCGAGGGCTCCGATCGCGTCCTCACCGTCGCCACCGTTCGCCCCGAGACGATGCTTGCCGATACCGCGGTCGCCGTGAACCCAAATGACGAGCGCTACGGCGAGCTGGTCGGACAGCACTGCGTCCTGCCGCTGGTCGGTCGCCGCCTGCCGATCATCGCCGACGAGCACGTCGACCCCGAGTTCGGCACCGGGGCGCTGAAGATCACCCCTGGACACGACCCCAACGACTTCGAGATCGGCCGCAAGCACGGGCTCGAGGAGATCGTCGTGATCGGCCCCGACGGCCGGCTCACGGAGGAGGCGGGCGAGTTCGCCGGGATGAGCGCCGCCGAGGCGCAGGAGTCCGTGGTCGCGGCGCTGCGCGCGGAGGGTCGCCTGCGCGCCGAGGAGCCCTACACCCACTCGGTCCCCTTCTCGCACCGCTCCGGAGAGCGGATCGAGCCGCTGATCTCGCTGCAGTGGTTCTGCCGCATGGACGAGCTGGCGGCGCCGGCGATCGAAGTCGTCGAACGCGACGAGGTGAGGATCGCGCCGGCGCAGTGGAAGCGCGTCTACCTCGACTGGATGCGGGAAATCCGCCCCTGGTGCATCTCGCGCCAGCTCTGGTGGGGGCACCGGATCCCGGTCTGGTACTGCGATCCCTGCGAGGAAACGATCGTTGCTGAGCAGGCCCCCGAGCGCTGCGGGCAGTGCGGCGGCGAGCTGCGCCAGGAGGAGGACGTGCTCGACACCTGGTTCAGCTCGGCCCTCTGGCCCTTCGCCACGCTCGGCTGGCCCGACGACACGCCGGAGCTGCGCGCCTTCTACCCGACCAGCTTCCTCACCACCGCGCGCGAGATCCTCTTCCTCTGGGTGGCGCGGATGGTGATGATGGGAATCCAGTTCCCCGGCGCCATCCCCTTCCGCGACGTCTACGTGCACTCGGTGATCCAGGCCCGCGACGGCCGCCGGATGTCGAAGAGCCTCGGCACTGGGATCGACCCGCTCGACGAAATCGACGTCCATGGGGCGGACGCGCTGCGCTTCGGCCTGCTGGCGATGTCCTCGACCCAGGACGTGCGCTTCTCCGACGCCAAGGTCGAGCAGGGCCGCGACCTGGCGAACAAGCTTTGGAACGCCTCGCGGCTGATCCTCCTCAACACCGCCGACGTCGAGCCGGCCCCCAAACCGCTCCACGTCGAGGACCGCTGGATCCTCTCGCGACTGGAGCGGACGATCGCCTCGGTCACGGCGAAACTCGAGGCCTACGACTTCGCCCACGCTGTCCAGGAGCTCTACTCATTCTTCTGGCGCGACCTCTGCGACTGGTATCTGGAGATCGTCAAGCCGCGCCTCTACGAGGGTGAGGCGGAGGTCTCGGCGAACCTGCTTTGGGCGCTGGAGCGGGTGCTCGGCCTGCTGCACCCAGTGATGCCGTTCGTCAGCGAGGAGATTTGGTCCTTTCATCCCTCATGCCGCGGACACCTCGCGGTGCACGCGTTCCCCGTCGCCGACGAGTCGCTTTTCGACGATGCCGCGGAGGCGGACGTCGAAGGCGGCATTGGGCTGACCCAGCGCCTGCGTGCCTGGCGCGATTTGGTCGACGTGCCCGCCGCGGCTGTGTTGGTGGCGGTGATCGACGGCGTCGAGCCACCTGAGTTCGTCGGCCGCCTCTCGCGCTTCGAGTTCGACGGCGTGGGAGCCGAGCCGGTCGCCGCGGTCGGCCCGGTGCGGGTGCTGCCTTCCAAGGAGCTCGACGCCGAGGCGGTGGCCACGCGCCTCGACAAGCGACGCCAGGAGCTGCGAGCCGAGGTCGAGCGGGGGGAGCGCAAACTCGGCAACGAGGGCTTCGTCGCCAAGGCCCCGGCCGAGGTCGTCGAGGAGGAGCGCGGCAAGCTCGAGCGCTACCGGGACGAACTCGCCGAGCTGGGTTGAGCCCCTTCGACCCTGACGCCTATCTCGATTCGCTGGAGCCGATCGGCTGGCGGCTCGGGCTGGAGCGGATGCACAAGCTGAACACGGCGCTGGGGCTGCCGCAGCACCGTTTTGCCTCGATCCACATCGTCGGCACCAACGGCAAGTCCTCGGTGGCGCGGATGACCGCAGCGTTGCTGGAGGCGCACGGGGTCGGCTCCGGTGCCTGTCTCTCGCCTCATACCGCCCGCTGGGCGGAGCGGACGCTGATCCACGGCGAGGAGGTCGGCGCGGGGGAGTGGGCGAGCGCCGTCGAACGGGTGGCCAGAGCGGCGGAGGGGGTCAATCGGACCCTGGAGGACGGCGACGCCGTAACTCAGTTCGAGGCGGCAACGGCGGCGACCTTCGTCGCCCTGGCCTCGGCGCGGGTCAAGGCGGCGGCGATCGAGGCCGGTCTCGGCGGCCGCCTCGATGCGACCAACACGATCCCTTCGCGGATCACGGTGCTGACCTCGATCGGGCTCGACCACACCGAGTGGCTGGGGGAGACCGAGCTCGAGATCGCGGCTGAGAAGCTGGCGGTTCTGCGCGACCAGACGACCCTCGTCCTGGGTCGGGTTTCCTCCGAGGTCGAGGCGCGGGCGGAGCGCACCGCGGCCGCGCGCGGCGCCCGGCTGATCCGCGCCCCCGAGGACCCGGGCCCGGAGCTGCGCCTGTTGGCGCCGGGCGAGTTCCAGCGCCGTAACTTCGCCCTGGCAATGGCCGCTGCGGAGGCCTTCCTGGGCCAGCTCGACCCCGAGCTGGTCGCCGACGTCGCCACTCACGTCCCGATCCCGGGCCGTCTCGAGCTGATTGCCGAGCGCCCGCCCACCTTCGTCGATGCCGCCCACAATCCCGACGGCGCCGCCGCTCTTGCCGAGGCCCTGCCCGCGGTCGTCGCCGGCCGCCGTGTCGTCGCCTGTCTGGCGATCCTCGCTGACAAGGACGCCCGCGCCATGGTTGGCGCCCTTGCCCCTGCTCTCGACCGTGTCGTCTGCACCGAACTCCCCGCCGATGGGCCGAAAAGTTTCTCTGGAGTCAACTTATCGGCCCATCGGCCGTCGGTTCGGGCGGCGGAGCTCGCTGAGATCTGTGCTGAGGCCGGGCTGGCGGCGGAGGCCGAGCCGAGCTTCGCGGCGGCGCTGCGGCGGGCCCGGGAGCTCGCCTCCGAGCCGCCCGAGGGCGCCGTCCTGGTCGCCGGCTCTCACTACGGCATCGCACCCGCCCGGGAGGCGCTTTGACTCGCTCGCTCTGTGCGAGGATCGGGCGATGAAACGCGGCGCCGGCTCGGAACTGCTCTCGATGATGGGCCTGGTGGCTGCCGTCGTGGCGATCGTGATCCTCGTCTTCTTCGGGATCGGCTACCTCTTCGGTCGGCTCTTTCTCTGACGGTGGCCGGCGCCCAGTGAATGCCGACAGGGTTCGCGGCCCGCGCATCGAAGTAGACTGCCCGCTCCCTCTAGCGGGCCCCCACCCATGTCACTAGCAATCTTCGGCATCACCAACGACGGCCTCAACCTGGTCGCCACCCTCTTCGCACTGATGCTGGTGGTGCTCTGGCTGGCGCTGATCGTCTACACCTACCTCGACGCTCGCCGCCGCATTTCCGACCCATTCCTGGTCGCCTGCGCCACCGTCGCCTCTTTCTTCCCCTACATCGGCACTGCCGTCTACGCGATCGTGCGGCCGCCGGAGTTCCTCGAGGACGCGCACGAGCGCGAGCTGGAGATCAAAGCGGCGGAGCTGCGGGTGCGGCAGCTGAAAGAGCAGACCTGCCCCAACTGCGAGTACCCAGTCGAGAAAAACTTCCTTCGCTGCCCCAACTGCCAGCGTCGCCTCAAGGATCCCTGCCCGACCTGCAAAAAGCCGGTCGACCCGCGCTGGGGCCTCTGTCCCTTCTGTGAGACCACGCTGGGCGGTGGCGAGCGCCCGCGCCGCCAGCCGCGCAAAGAGCGGCGCCCCGAGGGGGAGCCACCCGCAAAACGTCCCCCGGCGCGCCGCAAAAAAGCGCCCGCAGCGAGCAAACCCACCGCCGAGGCCGAGAGTCAGAAACCGGCCCGCAGCGCCCCGAAAGAGGCGCCCGATTCCAAACCAGACAAAAGGAGCCCCAGCCGTGAGCCGGACCCTGATCCTCGTCAAGCCTGACGCGTTCGAACGCGCCCTGACCGGCGAGGTAATCGCCCGCTTCGAGCGCAAGGGTCTGCGGATCGCCGCCCTGAAGAAGATGCAGGCGGATGAGGCGATCGCCAACGAGCACTACGCCGAGCACGCCGAGAAGCCGTTCTTCGGCGAGCTGGTCTCCTTCATCACCGGCGGCCCGCTGGTGGCGATGGTGCTCGAGGGCGAGGAAGCCGTTCCGGCCGCCCGGCAGCTGATCGGGGCCACCAATCCGGTCGAGGCCGCCCCCGGCTCGATCCGCGGCGACTTCGCGCTGGAGGTCACTTTCAACATGGTCCACGGGTCTGACGCCGCCGAGTCGGCCGAGCGCGAGATCGGGATCTGGTTCCCCGAGCTGTCCTAGCCTCGGGGTCTCCCCAGCGGCGGGATATCCTCACCAAGTTGGGCGTTGAGTTCGATGTCGTTGTGCCCGGCGTCGATGAGCTGACCGGGGGAGACCCGGAGTTCGAGGTCGTCGAGAACGCTCGGATGAAGGCTCATGCCGTGGCAGCCGATGACGCGGCGTTGGTCATTGCCTGCGACACGGATGTTGTGCTCGACGGCAAGGCACTCGGGAAGCCTGCTGATGCCGCCGAGGCGCGTGAATACCTCGATCGGATGTCCGGGAGATCCCACGAGGTGCTGAGCGGGTTGGTGGTGCTGGAGGGCGGGGAGGAACGGTCGGGGCTGGAACGGACCTCGGTCGTCTTCAAGCAGCTCTCCGAGGCGGATAAGGATCGTTATGTCAACTTCGGCGAGTGGCGGGGTCGCTCTGGCGGCTACGCGATTCAGACCCTGGGCTCGACCCTGGTCGAGCGGGTCGAGGGCAGCGTCTCCAACGTGGTCGGGCTGCCGGTGGGGCTTCTGATCGAGCTCGCGCCAGGTCTCTTCGCACCCGCCTGAGCGGAAGCGCCCAGGCCAATTAGGTGCGTTTGGGATGATTCTGCCCTGGAAATCACCATATGGGCGTATTCAGCTACCTGAAAAGGCTCGGTGGCCGCGACATGGCCGTCGACCTCGGAACCGCGAATACCCTCGTCTACGTTCGAGGGCGTGGAATCGTGCTCTCGGAGCCCTCGGTGGTGGCGATTGATTCCCGCAACGGCCAGGTCCACGCGGTCGGCGTCGAGGCGAAGCGGATGCTGGGCCGCACCCCCGGGACGATCACCGCGATCCGGCCGCTCAAGGACGGCGTCATCGCCGACTTCGACGTCACCGAGCAGATGCTGCGCCACTTCATCCAGTCCGTTCACTCCAACCGCTTCGCCCACCCGCGCGTCGTCGTCTGTGTCCCCTCGGGGGTGACCGGGGTCGAGAAGCGCGCTGTCGAGGAGGCCTGCCTGTCCGCCGGTGCCCGCGAGGCCTACCTGATCGAGGAGCCGATGGCGGCGGCGATCGGCGCCGGCCTGCCGGTGGCGGAGCCGACCGGTTCGATGGTCGTTGACGTCGGCGGCGGTACCACCGAGGTGGCGGTGATCTCGCTCGGCGGCATCGTCGTCTCGCAATCGATCCGGATTGGCGGCGACGAGCTCGACGACGCGATCATCGCGCACTGCAAACACACCTACAAACTGGCGATCGGTACCCAGACGGCGGAGGAGGTGAAGCTGGAGGCCGGCTCGGCTTCCAAATTGCCGGAGGAAATACGGACCGAGATCCGCGGTCGCGATCTCGTCTCCGGCCTGCCGAAAACCGTCACGCTCGGCTCGGAGGAGGTCCGCGAGGCGCTCGACGAGACGGTTAGCCACATCGTCGACGCGGTCAAAGAGACGCTCGACCGCACGCCCCCAGAGCTGGCAGGTGACATCATGGATCGCGGCATCACCCTCGCCGGAGGCGGTGCGCTCTTGCAAGGACTGGAGCAGCGCCTGCGCGACGAGTGCCAGATGCCCTGTCAACTGGCAGAGTCGCCGTTGACGTGCGTGGCGGTCGGCTCGGGCATCTCGCTCGAGGAGTTCGAGGCGATCCACCGTGCCGGAAAAAAGCAACGAACTTAGGTCTTCTACGTGTACCGAAAGCAAGTACGCCGCCGTAGGGCGGTGCTCGCGCTGTTGATCGTCGGCTCCTTCGTGCTGCTGACGATCACCTATGGCTCGGGGTCGAACGGCCTGCAGCGTGGTGTCAGCACCATCTTCAGCCCGGTCCAGTCGGTCGCCGACGGAGCCCTCAAGCCCGCCCGTGACCTCGTCAACTGGTTCGACCAGACCTTCGACGCGCGCGGCCGCAATAGCCGCCTGCACGACGAACTCGCGGTCGCCCGCAAAGAGGCGGTCGCCGCCGATGCCGCCCTGGCCGAAAACGCGCAGCTGAGCAAGCTGCTCGAGCTCGACCGCAGCGGAGCGATTCCTTCCGGCTACGAACCGGTTACCGGGCGGGTGATCGCCCGCTCGCCGACCGTCTGGTTCTCCGACGTCACGATCGACGCCGGCAGCGGTGACGGCGTCCAGGTCGAGGACCCGGTCGTCAACGGCGACGGCCTCGTCGGCACCGTCTCCGCGGTGACCGGCGGCTCCGCCCAGGTGACGCTGATCGCCGACCACTCCAGCGCCGTTTCCGCCAAGGTGGTGCCGATCGGCGTCCAGGGCGTTGTCCGGCCCAACGTCGGCGATCCCGGCGACCTCATCCTCGACTTCATCGACTCGAGCAAACACGTCCACCGCGGGCAGCCGGTGGTCACGGCCGGCTGGCGCTCGGAGGAAATCGAGTCGCGCTTCCCGCCGAATATCCCGATCGGAGAGGTGACCCAGGCTTCGATCCTGGCGCAGGAGGCGAGCCAGCAGGTGCACGTGCGTCCCTACGCCGACCTCCGCGACCTCGACCTGGTCCAGGTCCTCACCGGCGGCTCACGCGGATGATCCTCACCCCGAAGATCCTCGCTCGCCTGGTCGCGATCGTGCTGCTCGCGGTGATCCTGCAGCTCTCCTTCTTCTCCCAGGTGACGCTGTTCCGGGTCAGCCCCGACCTGCTGCCGGCCCTGGTCGTCTCGTTCGGCCTGCTCGGCGGCACCATGACCGGCGCCGTGACCGGCTTCTCGGTCGGCTTCCTGCTCAACTGCCTGCTGGTCCAGCCGCTCGGCGGCGGCTCGCTGGTTCTGCTCAGCACCGGCTACCTGGCGGGTCTCTTTCGCGAGCGGGTCGAGATCCACGGTCCGCTGGTCCCGCCGCTGCTCTGCATGGGCCTGACCGTCTTCGCCGAGCTCGGGTTCGGCGCGGTCGAGCTGATGCTCGGCGCCGATGCGACCGTCAGCAGCCTGGTCGTGCGCGACATCCTGCTCAAGGGCGTCTTCGCCTTCTTCCTCGGCTGGCCGCTGTACCTCGGCCTGCGCCGCGCCCTCCGTCCGGCCCTCGTCGACCTGCACCCGACCAGCCGTCCGCGGCGGCCGACGGTGCTGGGAGCCTAAGGTCAGACAGATGTACCAGCGCTCAAACGACCGCCCCAGCAGCCGCCTCGCCCTTCGAACCGCGGTCCTCGGCGGCTTTGCCGTGGTCCTCTTCGGGATCCTCTTTTTCCGCCTCTGGAACCTGCAGGTGCTCGACGGCGACGAATACCTGGCGGAGGCGAAGAACAACCGAACCCGCGAGTTCAAAGTGATCGCCCCGCGCGGCGACATCCTCGACCGCGACGGCAACGTCCTGGTCGACAACCGGACCAGCCTGGCGCTCCAGCTGAACACCGCCAAGCTGCCCGATGACCCGGCCGAAGAAAAGGCCGAGCTGGCCGGGGTCGGCAAGCTCGCCGGGATGTCGTTGCGCAAGGTGCGGCGGACGATCCGTGAATCCGAAGAGGTCGCCGCCGGGGCTCCGGTCACCCTGCGCAAGGACGTCGACTACGACCTCGTCTACTACCTGGAAGAGAACCAGCGCGACTTCCCTGGCGTCGCCGTGCAGCGCGTCTTCGTCCGCGCCTACCCGACCGGATCCCGCGCCGCCCACGTCGTCGGCAGCGTTGGCGAGGTCAGCGAAGAAGAGCTGGAAGAAGCGCCGTACAAGAGTCTGGAGCCGGGCGACGAGGTCGGCAAAGGCGGCGTCGAGTACACCTACGATCGCTTCCTGCGCGGCGAGCCCGGCCTGACCAAGATCCAGGTCAACGCGCTCGGCCAGCCGACCCCTGGCGGCCAGCTCGTCTCCGAGCCGCCGACCCCCGGCAACAACCTGAAGCTGACGATCGACCCCGACGTGCAGGCGGCGGGCGAAAGCGCGCTCGGTTCCTTCGGCCTCCCCGGAGCCTTCCTGACGATGAATGTGCACGACGGCGAGATCCTCGGCATGGGCTCGTTCCCCACCTTCGATCCCACGGTGCTCGCCAGGCCGATGACGCAGGCCCAGGTCAACGCCCTGATCCGCGATGACGTCGCCGCTCCCCTGACCAACCGCGCCACTGAAAGCTATTACCCGACTGGATCGACCTTCAAGATCATCACCGCCCTGGCCGCTCTCGAAGGCGGTGAGATCACCCTGACCGAACCGATCAACGACAGCGGCTCGATCACTGTCGGCGACCAGGAGTTCCAGAACGCCGGTGGCGTCGCGCTCGGGACGGTGGACATGGTCTCCGCCCTTCAGGTCTCCTCCGACGTCTACTTCTACCTGCTCGGTTTGAAAATGTGGAACACCGGTCAGCTGCAGAGCTGGGCGGGCAAGCTCGGGATCGGCAAGGAGTCCGGCCTCGATCTTCCCGGCGAGACCGAAGGTCTGGTCCCGAGCAGAAAATGGCGCGACGAGCTCTTCGCCGAAGGCGGAACCGATCGGCCCTGGTCGGCCGGAGACAACGTCCAGCTGGCGATCGGCCAGGGCGATCTGCAGACCAACCCGCTGCAGCTGGCGATCGCCTACGCGGCCCTGGCCAACGACGGCACCATCGTCACCCCACACGTGGGGATGGAAGTCGAGGATGCCGTCGGCCGGGTGCTGAAGGAATTCGACCCGAAGCCCCGTCGCACGATCAAAATCGATCCCACCTACAGATCGGCGATCCTCGAAGGTCTGCATCAGGCGGCACAGGCCCCTGGCGGCACCTCCTACGGCGTCTTCGGTGGCTTCCCGATCGATGTAGCGGGCAAGACCGGGACGGCGGAACGCCCTGGCCACGGCGATCAGTCCTGGTACGCGGTGATGGCGCCCTACCCGAACCCGCGTATCGTCACGATCGTGACCGTCGAGGAAGGTGGATTCGGCGCCGAAGCCGCCGCGCCGGCAGCGCTGCAGATCCTCGAAGCGTATTTCGACAAGCACGCGACGGAAACCGGCGCCGCCAACGGGGGAAGCCCGGGCTGATGTACGCGACTCGCACCAGGCGGGCGCGCCCGGAGCCCTTCGCCGTCCGCGTCGGCATCGCCGAGCGGCTCGGCCTCGCCCACATGGACTGGCCGCTGACGATCGCCACTGTGGCGCTGGCCGCCTTCAGCGTCTTCACGCTCGGCCAGGCGACGCTCAACGACGTCCCCGGCAGTCCTCGCTACTTCGTCGATCGCCAGGCCCTCTACTGCCTGCTGGGCCTGATCGGAATGTTGGTCCTGACCCGGATTGATTACTCGCGCTTCCGCGAGCTGCGGGTCGGGATCTACACCTTCCTCTGCGTCAGCATCTCGCTCGTCTTCGTTTTCGGCTTCGCCGCCCGCGGCTCGCGGCGCGCTTTCGAATTTCCCTTCTTCAGTTTCCAGCCATCGGAGCTCGGCAAGCTCCTGCTTGTCCTGGCGCTTGCCGGGTTCGTTATCGATGGCGCCAGGCGGGGCTCGGCGAGGCAGCGCACGGTGCGCTATCTCTGTCTCGGCCTCGCTCCGGCTGCGCTTGTTTTCCTGCAGCCAGACCTCGGCACGTCCCTCGTGTTCGTCGTCGCCACCCTCGCCGTGATGTACTTCGGTGGTGTCCCTTGGACCCACTTCGCCATCATTGGCTCAACTCTCGCTGTTTTGATCGCGCTCGTTCTCGTCGCGGCCCCCTCAGTTGGGGTGCCCGTTTTGAAGAGCTACCAGGAGCAGAGGCTTACCTCGTTCCTGCACCCGAACGAGCACGCGAGCGGCGCGGGTTACCAACAGAATCAATCAGTGGTCGCCATCGGCTCCGGTCAGGAGACCGGCCGCGGCGACCGTGCCACCCAAACGCGGCTCGACTTCGTTCCCGAGCGGCACACCGACTTCATCTTCGCGGTGATCGGTGAGCGCTACGGGTTCATGGGCGCCGCGTTCGTCCTATCCCTTTACGCCCTCCTCTTCTGGCGGGCGCTGAAGATCGTGACGCTCTCGAAGAACTCATACGGGACCCTGGTGGCGGGCGGCATCGCCGTCTCGCTGCTGTTCCAGGTCTTCGTCAACGTGGGGATGAACCTCGGCATCATGCCGATCACGGGCATCCCCTTACCGTTGATGAGCTACGGAGGGTCCTCTGTACTCGCCACTTTCCTGGCGATCGGAGTGCTTCAGAGCATCAATATCCAAGCGCACCTCGCTCAGAAGGGAAGGTTCGCCTGGTGAGGCCTTGAAAGAGGGCCCCCCGGCCTGCGTACCAACCCGAACTGAGCTGAACAACAAATGAAGAAAACCATCCTGGTCTCCGCCGAGCGCGGAGAGACCCGTGTGGCCGTCCTCGAGTCGAAGACCAAAGGCGGCAAACGTGACGTCGCGGAGCTCTATATCGAGCGCCGCGGCCGGCGGTCAATCGTCGGCAACATCTACAAGGGCAAGGTCGACAACGTCCTGCCCGGCATGGAGGCCGCCTTCGTCGACATCGGCCTCGAGCGCAACGGCTTCCTCCACGTCGACGAGATCGTTCTCCCCGGCGGCGAGCAGGCCCCGAAGCGCGGTCGCGGTTCTGGCCGCCGGATCAACGAGCTGATCAAGCCTGGGCAGGAGATCCTCGTCCAGGTGGTCAAGGATCCGCTGAAGACGAAGGGCGCACGGCTCTCGATGAACGTCTCGATCGCCGGTCGTTATCTCGTCTTCGCACCGCAGGGCTCAGGCGTCGGCGTCAGCCGCCGCCTCTCCGACTCCGAGCGCGACCGCTTGCGCAAGATGGTCGACCGCACCTACAAGGGACCGGGCGGGCTGATCGTCCGCACCGCCGCCCACGGGGCAAAAAAATCCGACTTCGTGCGGGAGATCGGCTACCTGCAGCGGCTGAACGAGATCCTCGAGCGCCGCAGCGACGGCACCAAGGCGCCGGCGCTCGTCTTCCAGGAGGCCGACCTCTCGGTTCGCGTCCTCCGCGACGTCTTCCTCCGCGAGTTCGAGAAGGCGATCATCGACTCCGAGAAGCAGTTCGAGCGCGTCACCAACTTCTTCCAGCGCACCGCGCCGGAGCTGGTCGGCGGCGTCGAGCTCTACAAAGACTCCAAGCCGCTGTTCGAAAAATGGAAGATCGACGAGGAGATCGAGTCAACGCTGAACCGGCGCGTCGACCTGCCCTCGGGCGGCTACCTGGTGATCGACTACGCCGAGGCATTGACGGTGATCGACGTCAACAGCGGCAGCTTCACCGGCCGCGGTAAAGGCGGTCTCGAGGAGACGATCACCAAAGTGAACACCGAGGCCGCCGAGGAGGCGGTGCGGCAGCTGCGGCTGCGCGACATCGGCGGCATCATCGTCATCGACTTCATCGACATGGCCCGCGCCAGCAACCGCGACAAGGTGCTGAAGACGATGCGCAAAGCGCTCGACGCCGACAAGTCGAAGAGCTACGTGGTCGAGGTCTCGCCGCTGGGGCTGGTCGAGATGACGCGCCAGAACGTCACCGACGGCGTCCGCGAGATCCTCACCGCGCCCTGTCCCACCTGCCATGGCGAGGGCGTCGTGCTCTCGGCCGAGACGGTGGCGCTGGAGGGGTTGCGGCAGATGCGCGACATCGCCGCCGAGCACGCCGACGCCGAGGCGTTCCTGATCCGGGTCAACCCGAAAGTCGCCCACGAGCTGACCGACGAGGACAGCGGCCTGGCCGAGCTCGAGGGCGAAACCGGCAAGCGCTTCCACTTCGAGGGCGGCGACGCGCTGTCGATCGACACCTTCACGCTGATCGAGCAGGGAACTCGCGAGGAGATCGAGGAGCGGGCCTTGCCGTTCAAGGTCGGCGAGGAGGTGCTGGTCAAGATCGACGAGCCGCACATGTACAACGCCGACGACGCCGTCGCCCGGATCGATTCCTACATCGTCAGCGTCACCGGCGGCGGTCGTTTCGTCGGCGAGCGCAAGCTGGTGCGGATCGAGGAGGTGGAGCGCTCGGCCGCAATCGCTTCGCTGCTGGGCTCCGACTCCCCGAACGGTTCTGGAGGCGGCGAGGAAAACGGCTCCGAGCTAGACTCCAGCGCTGCTTCGCGTAAACGCAGTCGCGGCCGCAGGGGCGGTCGGGGGCGTTCGCGCGCCAAACAAGGCAGCAAGGACGAGTGAGCTGAGCATGTACGCAGTAGTCGAAACCGGTGGCAAGCAGTACAAGGTCGAGCAGGGCACGTCCCTCCTCGTTGATCGTCTCGATGCCAAAGAGGGCGACAAAGTCGCCTTGCGCGCGGTGATGTTCCGCGACACCGACGTCGTCGCGGCGCCGAAAGAGCTGGAGAAGGTCAAAGTCGAGGCCAAAGTCGCCGAGCACCTGCGCGGCCCGAAGATCAAAGTCTTCAAATACAAGGCCAAGAAGGGCTATCGGCGCAAGCAGGGGCACCGTTCCGAGCTGACCAAACTCGAGGTGACCTCGATCAAAGCAAGCAAAGCGGCTCCGAAAAAAGCTGCCGCCAAGAAAGAGGAGGACTCCGATGGCTCATAAGAAAGGGCTGGGGTCCAGCCGCAACGGGCGCGAATCGAACCCGAACATGCTTGGGGTCAAGGTCTTCGCCGGCCAAGAGGTAACCGGCGGCGAGATCATCGTCCGCCAGCGCGGGACCAAGTTCTGGCCCGGCGAGGGCACCGGCCTCGGTCGCGATCACACCATCTTCGCCACCCAGGCCGGCAAGGTCGATTTCTTCACCGCCCGCAAGGGGCGGACCATTCGCGTCCTGCAGGACTAGGAAAGGAATCCCGTTGAGTCTCGCCTGGAAGCGCGGCGGTTCGCTGCGCAACATCGCTGTGGTCTCGTTTGCTCTCGTCGTCACCGCGCTGCTCGCGACCGCGTCGGGGGCCGGGGCGGCTGAACTCGTCTACTGGGACAACTTCAAGGCCAGTCCGCAGACGATCGCCTTCGCCAGCACTGATGGCACCGGCGGCGGCGCCCTCAATCTCACGGGAATGACCCTCGAGGACCCAGAAGGGATCGCTTATGACTCCGTCACGGGCAGGCTCTACATCGCGAGTAACTCCGGTGGTGCCAGCGACGATGGGGAGATCGTCTTCGTCAATGTCGATGGCAGCGGCGCCGGCGTCCTAAACACTTCAGGCGCGCAGGTAGTTGACCCCTATGGCGTCGCGGTTGATCCCGCAACGCGGATGGTCTATTGGGCCAACAGCGAAGGCGGCCCTGGGGACAAGGGCACCATCGCGTACGCCAGGCTCGACGGCAGCGGCGGTGGGACCCTCAACACGGCCGGAACGACGGTCGCACTGCCATACAAGCTGGCGATCGACCCGGTCGGCGGCCGGGTCTACTGGGCGAACGGTGAGTCCGACCCGGACCAGATCGCCTTCGCGAATCTCAACAACACCGGTGGGGGTGGCATCCTCGATCTGACCGGTGCACCTGCGCCAGAATTCGTGACTGGGGTGGCGGTCGACTCCACGGCGGGGCGGGTCTACTGGCTTGACGAGGAAGGCGAACACATCGGCTTCGCCAGTGTCAGCGGCGGCGGTGGCGGAGAGCTCAACCTCACCGGTGCGGCCTTCAATGGTCCATATGGCCTCGCGATCGATCCAGTTCTGGGCAGGGTTTACTGGGCCAACTACGACCAGGACGAGGTCCGCGCAAATGCGATCGGATTCCTCAACCTCGCGGGTGGCGTCGGTGGTATCAGCCCGGTTACGGCACCGCTGGACGGGGCGCAGGACCCTGTGATCCTGAAAAGCCCGACCGGCACGGCAGTTCCGGCGATCGGCAAGGTGGCGACCTCGCGCTCGCTGCTGAGCTGCTCGCAGGGCGGCTGGGCGGCCGACTTCGCCGGCTCGTTCGTCTACCAGGCACCGCGCACGATCACTTACCAGTGGATTCTGAATGGCGCCGCGATCGCGGGTGCGACTGCGCCCACGCTGGATGCAACTGCCCCCGGCGCCTACGCCTGCGTCGTGACCGCCACGAATCAGGCTGGCGCCGCTGCTCAGGCGAGTGCCCCCACCACGATCAAAGCGGCGACCATGAAGCTGACGACGAAGAAGAAAGCTCGCGTCCAGCCGGGCGGCGTTGCGATCTTCAAAGTGACGGGGGTCAATCAGGGCGATCTCAAATCGGCGAGCGCCCGCGTCTGCGTCAAGACCTCGAAAAAGGCGAAGAAAGACCTCAAAGCCAAACCGAAGTGCAAGCCGCTTGGCGCGGTCACCGCCGGGGCCAAGGATTCGGCAAAACTGAGGATCAAGGTTGGCGAGTTCGCGGGCGGTGTCTACAAGGTGGCGTTCCAGGTCAAAGGGTCGGCTGGTAAAGCGGCTAGAGCCAAGATTGTCGTGGCTGCGCCGAAGAAATAGGACTGCGGTGAGCCCAGCGGAGGGGAGGGGTCGGGTGCCCCTCTACCTTCGCTGGGATTTTCGCCGGGCGCGTCGCTAGCTC
>DASSFS010000081.1:0-8924 GCA_035694165.1 Solirubrobacterales bacterium
CGACGCCGATGCTGGCGGTGATCGGCGGTACTTCCGGCTCGCTCTTCATGCGCTCGCGGATCGAGGCGGCGATCTCGCCGGCCACCTCCTCCGCCTCGTCGAGCTCGCAGCCGGGCAGGACGATGGCGAACTCGTCGCCGCCGAGCCGGGCCAGCGTGTCACTCTCGCGGCTGCGCCGCCGCAGTACGCCGGCGATCTCCTCGATCATCCGATCGCCGGCCGGGTGGCCGTGCGAGTCGTTGACCTGCTTGAAGTGGTCGAGGTCGAGCATCAGCACCGCGCCCGTTGTCCCCTCGCGCCGGCCGCGCGCCATCGCCAGCCGCAGGTCTTCCTCGAAGCGGCGTCGGTTCTTCAGTCCGGTCAGCGGGTCCAGGCTCGCTTGGCGCTGCAGTTCCTCCATCCGTTCGTTGCGGGTCCAGGCGAGGATCAGCGATCCCAGCAGCGCCGCCAGCGAGATTCCGACCACCGCCAACAGCAGCGGCAGGGCGACGTTCGGGCGGTTCGAGTCGCGGACGACCAGCACCCAGGTGCGATCGGCGATGTGAATTGGTGCCGCAGCGGCGTCGTCCAGTTCGCCCTTGGCTCCGAACACCCGCTCACCCTCGATCCGCAGCTGCACGTCGACCTCGTCCGCGACGGTGGAGACGGCGGCCGCCGCCAGGTCTTTGATCCGGAAGGCCCCGGTGGCGAAGCCGGTCAGGGCCGCCCGCCGCTGCGCCACGGTCGCGGTCGGGGCGCCGTCGCGATAGACGGCCCGGTAGACGTTGATGCCGGTGCCGCCGAGAATCAGCTCAACCGGCGGCGTTGCCACCGACTTGCCGCTATCGCGAGCACGCCGCAGGAACGGCGCTCGGGTCGGGTCGCCGCCAAGGTCGTAGCCGACCGGCGCCAAGCTGCCCCGGTTGCTGACCGCATAGACGATCGGGTAGTAGACCGACCGCTCGCGCGAGCGGCGCGGCCCGCCGTCGCGGAGTTCGTGAATCGGTGCGTCGTGTTCCAGTTCGAAAGCGGCGCGCTCGGATTGGGGGACCCGATCCAGGAAGGCGGTGGCAGTCACGGCTCCCCCCGCCAGCAAAGGCTCGGCGACGACGTCGAACTCGTGCTCGGTGAAGGTGCCCTGGGACTGGAAGAAGGCGGCGGCGCTGGAGAGCTGGCCGATCGAGAGCGCCGCGACCGCCTCGGCCTGCCGCGCCGAGCGGATCGCCTCGTCGCGCTGCATCTGGTCGAAGTCGGCCTTGTCGTCGGTGTGGACGATCGCCGCCGCGGTTACCGAGCCGGCGGCGATCAGGAGGACGGCGGCAAGGCCAACCCAGAAGCGAAGGCGCATCTCAGCCACCCGGGACCGCAGCCAGGGACTCCCAGAGATAGAGACTGGCGAGGCTGCGGTGCGGTCGCCAGCGCTCGCCGATCTCCAGCACCTTCTGCGGGGTCGGCATCTCCTCCAAGCCGTACTCGATCTGCACCGCTTTGCGGATGCCGAGGTCGCCGCCGGAGAGGACGTCGGGTCGTTCGAGATGGAAGATCAGGAACATCTCCGCCGTCCACTGGCCAAGCCCTCGCACGGCCACTAGCTCTTCGGTCACCTCCTCGTCGCTGAGCTCGTCGAGCCGGTCCAGCTCGAGCTCGCCGCTGAGTACATGTGAGGCGAGGTCGCGGATGTACTCGACCTTGCGGCCTGAGAGCCCGGCCCCGCGCAGGTCCGATTCGCTCGCTTCGAGCAGTTGCTCGGGTGACGGCGTGCTGCCACCGAAGATGTCGAGCACGCGCAGGTAGATCGTCTGCGCCGCTTTGGTCGAGAGTTGCTGGCCGACGATCGCCCGCAGCAGGGCGCCGTAGGCATCGGGAGGACGCTCCTCGCTGCGCCGCCGCAGCCGTTTCTTCAGGTCGATCTTGCCGACCCGCTCGATCAGCGCCGCCATCTTCGGGTCCGACCCCGCGAGCGCCGCCCGCGCCTTGGCGCTCATCGCCCCGTCCAGTTCGGCTTGCGCTTCTCGGCGAAGGCCCGGATGCCCTCGCGGAAGTCCTCAGAGGAGAAGCCGGACTCGCGCAGGGTGATCAGGCCAGCCTCCTGCTGGTCGCTGAGGACAGGGCGGGCGTTGAGCAGATCGATCACCTGTTTGTTGCCCCGCACCGAGAGCGGTGCGTTGGCCGCGATGTCGGCCGCCAGCTCGACCGCTGCAGTCTCGAGTCGCTCGTCGCTGACGACTTCGTTGACCAGGCCCAGCTGCTCGGCCCGCGTTGCCTCGTAGTTGCGTCCCGTCATGAACAGCTCTTTCGTTCGCGCCAGCCCGATCGTGTCGAGGAACCGCCGCAATCCGGTGTGACCGTAGATCAGGCCCAGCTTCGCCGGCGGCATCCCCAGCTTCGCTCCGGAGGCGCAGATCCTCAGGTCGCAGGTGATCGCCAGCTCCAGGCCGCCGCCGAGGCAGTGGCCGTTGATCGCTGCCACGGTCGGCCAGGGGAACTTGGCGATCGCCTCCATCGCGGCGTGGAAGGGATGGGCGACGAGCGCCTCGGCATCGCGCTCGAAGGTCTCCTCGGGAATGCCGGCGATGTCGTAGCCGGCGGAGAAGACCGGGGGGGCACCGGTGATCAGCACGCAACGGGTCTCGATCCCGCGGTCGAGTCGCGGCAGCGCCTCCGCCAGGGCGTCGAGAATCTCGTGGTCGAGAGCGTTGCGCCGCTCGGGATTGGAGATGGTGACTCGAGCGACGGCCTCGGCGGGTCGGTCGAGAACCAGCTTGCCCCCAGCAAGCGACTCCTCCACCAGGGCTACTCCAACACCACGAGGACGTCGCCTTCGCTCACGGCTTGGCCCTCCTCGCAGCGAATCTCCTTCACCGTGCCGTCGTCCTCGGCCTCGACTGGGATCTCCATCTTCATCGACTCGAGGATGACGACGGTGTCGCCATCGGAGATTTTGTCGCCGACCGCGACCTCGATTTTCCAAACGTTGCCGGTGATGTGCGCCTCGATGTCTGGCATGGGCGGGGACAATAACCGCCGCCATGGACTCCCTCGCCGTCATAGTCGCCGCCCGCAACGAGGCCGACCGAGTGGGGGAGACCGTGGCGGCGCTGCGGGCCGAGTTCCCCACGGCGGCGGTCTGGGTCGCCGACGACGCCTCCAGCGACGGGACCGCGGAGGTCGCGATGGCGGCGGGGGCCCACGTGGTCAGCCGCGGCCGTCCGCACGGCAAGGGCGGGAACGTGACCGCCGCGGCCGAGGCGGCGCTGAGCGCCGAGCCGGCACCGCGGCTGGTTCTCCTCTGCGACGGCGACCTCGGCGCCTCGGCGGCCCGGCTTGCGCCGCTGGTCGAGGCGGTGGAGAGGGGGGAGTGCGATCTCGCGGTCGCCTCTTTCTCGCGCCGGGTCGGTGGCGGCTTCGGCCTCGCCCTCGGCTTCGCTCGCCGGGCGATCCGCCGCCTTTGTGGGGCCGAGACCGAGGCCCCGATCTCCGGCCAGCGGGCGCTGCGGGTCGAGGCTCTGCGTGCGACCCTGCCCTTTGCCGCCGGCTTCGGGATGGAGATTGGGATGACGGTCGACGTCATCCGCGCCGGCTACCGCCTGCGCGAGTACGAGCTCGACCTCGAGCACCGGGCGACCGGGCGGACCGTGGCGGGGTTCCGCCACCGTGGGGCCCAGCTGGTGGACTTTGCTCGCGTCTACGCGTCGCGTCGCTAGCCTGGTGTTCGGCATGAAGCGCATGGGAAAGCAGATCGGGATGGTGGCAGCGATGGCGACGATCCTGGCTATCTCCTCTTCGCTCGCCCAAGCCGAGTTGACGGCGCGCGGGGATCTCTTCATCAAGTTCAGCGGCGGGATCGCCCCCAACGCGTTGCCGCGAGAGGTGCGGGCGCCGATCTCGGTCCAGATCACGGGGACGGTGAAGACGCTTTCCGGCTCGCGGCCGCCGGCGCTGCGGGGGATCTCGATCGCGATCAACCGCGGTGGTCGGCT
This sequence comes from Solirubrobacterales bacterium, assembly GCA_035694165.1. Classification (GTDB taxonomy): domain Bacteria; phylum Actinomycetota; class Thermoleophilia; order Solirubrobacterales; family 70-9; genus VAYN01. The sequence continues at coordinate 3,960 of DASSFS010000081.1, forward strand.
CGACGCCCGCGGCCTGCCGGTCTGCAAGCAGAGCCAGATCGAACCGTCCTCGACGCAGGAAGCACTCGAAGCCTGCGGCCCGGCGCTGGTCGGCAGCGGTCACTACGCGGCAGACGTGGCCTTCCCGGAACAGTCGTCTTTCCCATCGCGTGGCCGCATCCTCGCCTTCAACGCTGTCCTCAACGGCAAACGCGCGATCCTCGCCCACGTCTATGGCGCGAACCCGGTGCCGATCACCCGCATCATCGTCTTCCGGATTCGCGAAACCGGTGGCACCTATGGCACGGTCCTTACCGGCGCCCTGCCCGCGACGCTCAACCGCTGGGGCTACCTCAAACGGATCAGTCTCACCTTGCATCGCAACTACACGTACCGAGGTCAGCCGCGCAGCTATCTGACCGCCGCCTGTAGTGCACCCGCCGGTTTCCCCGGCGCCGTCTTCCCGTTCGCCCAGGCCTCGATGAGCTTCGCCGACGGCCGCACGCTGTCTTCGACCCTTACTCGCAGCTGCAAGGTTCGCGGCGGCTGAACGGGTCACAGAGATTTTCCACTCTTGACACCCACACATGATGCCTCCCTCTCTAGGCTGTAAAAGATGGAGGCGATGCGGGACAAGTGGACCGACGAGCGGCTCGACGACATGAACGCTCGCATGAGCGATGGCTTCATGCGGCTCGACCACGAGATACGCGACGTGAGAACCGAGATTCGCGAGTTGCGGACAGAGATGGGCGCCAACCACCGAATTATGCTCCAGCTCAGCATCGGGACGATCGCCACCATGGCGGCGGGGTTCCTGGGCGTGATCGTCACCCAGCTCTGACCTGACGCTGCCTGTGATCCTCGCGATCGACCAGGGGACGACCGGGACGACCTGCCTCGTCTTCGACGCTGAGGGTCGTATCGCTGGCCGCGCCTACTCGGAGTTCGAGCAGCACTTCCCGCGGCCGGGTTGGGTCGAGCACGACGCCGGAGAAATCTGGGAGGTCACGCGCCGGGTTGCCGCCGAGGCGATCGCCGCGGCCGGGATCGAGGGTGGCGACCTCGACGGGATCGGGATCACCAACCAGCGCGAGACCGTGGTCGCCTGGGATCCGGTGACCGGGGAGCCGGTGCACCGGGCCCTGGTCTGGCAGGACCGTCGCACCGCCGGACGCTGCGACGAGCTGCGGGCGGCAGGGCAGGAGCCGCTGGTCCGCGAGCGCACCGGGCTGACGATCGATCCCTACTTCTCCGGCACCAAGATCGAGTGGCTGCTGCACAACGCTGAGGGCGCCGAGCAGGCGGTCTTCGGGACGATCGACTCCTGGCTGCTCTTCAAGCTGACCGGCCGCCACGTGACCGACTACTCCAACGCTTCGCGAACGATGCTGTTCGACATCCAGCGCCTTGCCTGGGATCAGGAGCTTTGTGCGCTGTTGGGGATCGACCCAGCGCGGCTCCCCGAGCCGCTGCCCTCCTCCCACGTCTACGGCACCACGACCGAGTTTGGCGGCGAGGTCCCGGTAGCTGGGATCGCCGGCGACCAGCAGGCCGCCCTCTTCGGCCAGGCCTGCCACCACCCGGGCATGGCCAAGAACACCTACGGCACCGGCAGCTTCGTCCTTCTCAACGCTGGCGCCGAGGCGCCCCGCCCGCCCGCCGGGCTGCTCGCCACCGTCGCCTGGGGTCTCGAGAACGAGGTCACCTACGCGCTCGAGGCCTCGATCTTCGTCACCGGTGCCGCTGTGCAGTGGCTGCGCGACGGGCTGGGGATCGTCGAGGAGGCGGGGGAGAGTGAGGCACTCGCCGGGTCGCTCGACTCCAACGACGGCGTCTACTTTGTCCCCGCCCTGACCGGCCTCGGCTCGCCTCACTGGGACCCCTATGCCCGCGGCACGATCGTCGGCCTCACCCGGGGCAGCGGCCGCGCCCACCTGGCGCGGGCGGCGCTGGAGGCGATCGCCTACCAGACGGTCGATGCGGTGCGGGCTCAGGAGGCCGCCTGCGGCGAGCCGCTCGAGGTCTTGAAGGCCGACGGCGGTGCCGTCGCCAACCGCTGGCTGATGCAGTTCCAGGCCGACGTGCTCGGTGTCCCGGTGGTGGTGCCGGAGATCGCCGAGACGACCGCACTGGGTGCCGCTTACCTGGCCGGGATCGCGACCGACTTTTGGAGCCGTGAGCAGGTGGGGGAGATGTGGCGCCAGGCCGCTCGCTACGAGCCCCGCATGGGCGCCGATCAGCGCGAGACGCTTTTGACGCAGTGGCAGCGGGCGCTGGAGCGATCCCGCGGCTGGGTCAGCCCTGAAATCGACGCGTAACCGTCGCCGCGACAGAGGGTAGGCAAAGGCGGCGGCTCCGATGCCGCCGTCTCGTCATGTCTGAGATGAAGCCACAGGTGTACAAGGACCCGCGCCCGGCGGAGTACTTCACGCAGTTCCACACGGCCGCCCGGAAGGGTGTCGGCTGGACCTACACGCTCGGCCGTCTCGTCCTCACCCTGCCGACGCTGCTGTTCTACCGGGTGCGCAAAATCGGCCTCGAGAACGTGCCACGTGAGGGGGCGCTGATCCTCGCCCCCAACCACTTCAGCCAGATGGACCACTTCTTCGTCGGCGTCTACCTGCGTCGGAAAATCCGCTTCATGGCGAAATCGCAGATGTTCGGGCCGCCGGTCCTCACCTATGTCTACAAGCACGGGGGCGTCTTCCCCGTTCGCCGCGGGCACCATGACGAGGAGGCGATCATCACCGCCAACGAGATCCTCCGCCAGGAAGAGATGCTGCTCGTCTACGCCGAGGGCGGGCGCTCCCGCTCCGACCGGATGGGCAAGCCGAAACCAGGGATTGGCCGGATCGCGCTGGAATCGGGCGCGCCGGTCGTCCCGGTCGCGATCTACGGTTCAGCCAAGGTCCGGAGCTGGAAACGTCTGCGCTTCCCGCGGGTCACGGTCCAGTTCGGCGAGCCGATCAGTTTCCCGACCGAGCCCGCCCCCGACCACGACCGCCAGCTCGAGGCCGCGACCGAGATCTTCGACCGAGTTGGGGAGTTGTACGAGGGCCTCGCTACTCGTAGCGAGAGTCGATCCGGGAGTAAAAGTCCGGATCGTGCCCCGGCGTGACCGTCGCGTTCGGGAACTGACCTTGGAAGAGCCGCAGCTCCTGCAGTGAGCGGCGGAAGTTGTGGGCGTCGAAGGGCCGTGGCGGCATCGGCGCGTCGCCGCTCAGCTGTGCGCGCACGTACGTCGCGTCGCCGCCGATCACGAAGTCGTTCTGCTTGAGGCGGCAGATCACCGACATGTGGCCGGAGCTGTGGCCGGGGGTGAAGGCAAGGTGGAGAGAGCCGTCGCCGAAGAGGTCGAAGGTGCGGCCGAAGCTGGCGTAGGAATCGATGTTGGCGCGGTCGAAGTCGATCGTGCGGTAGTCGAAGGCGTAATCAAAGTGCTGGCGGCGGTAGCCGTTGAAGAGCGGTTTGGGACCGGTGGCAGCCGCCGTCCACTCGCTCTCGCTGACGATGAAGGCTGAGTTCGGGAACTCCGAGATCGCCGAGGTGTGGTCGATGTGCATGTGGGTCATCACCACAGTCGGCAGCTCGTTCGGATCGAGGCCACGGTCGCGCAGCTGCGCCGGCACGTCTTCGCCCTGCTCCAGCGTCGGCTTGCCGGTGCGGTTGCCAAGGGCACCGAAATTCTCCTTCCCGTCGGTCGCGATGGACGGGTGCAGGCCGGTGTCGACGAGGACTGCGCCGGCACTGGGGTGGCGGATCAGGAAGGCGGGGACCGGCACCACGTTGGGAGGAGAGCTGCCGAGCAGCTGCTTGAGCAGCTTCAGCGTGACGAAACGGCCACCCGGGTTGACCATCATTGCTAGCGGGAAGTCGACGTGGCCGGCGATCAGCGGTTCGACGGCGACGGTCGCTCCCGGCGTCCCGCCGGGAAGCGGCTCGTGCAGGGGCTGGGCCTCCACCTGAACCTTCATCGCCAGTGACATTACGCAGAACGAGTCGCCTATAGGCTTGCGCGCCGATGGCTGAAAGCTCGCATTCGCAGGTGTTTCGGGACGGTTTGCTCGACGGCCAGGTCTGCGCCGTCTCCGGCGCCGGCAGCGGCCTCGGCCGCGAGACCGCCCTCGAGCTGGCCCGCCTGGGCGCGACCGTGGTCGCCTGCGGCCGCCGCGAGGAGCCGCTGGCGGAGACGGCCGAACTCGCCGCCGACCTGCCCGGCTCCTTCGAGCATGAGTGCCTCGACATCCGCGAGGAGGAGCCCGTCGGCCGCTTCTTCGACGGCCTGCTGGAGCGCCACGGCCGCCTCGACGTGCTCGTCAACAACGCTGGAGGCCAGTTTCTCAGTCCGGCCGAGGCGATCACGCCGAAGGGCTTTCGCACGGTGATCGACCTCAACGTCCAGGGCACCTGGCTGATGACCCACGCCGCCGCGACCAAGGCCTTCATTCCCCAGGGCGGCGGCAAGGTCCTCAGCGTCACCCTCTCGCCCCACAACGGGATGCCGGGGATGGTCCACTCCGGCGCCGCTCGCGCCGCGGTCGAGAACATGATGCGGACCCTGGCTGTGGAGTGGGCGCGCTTCGGGATCAAGACCGTCGCCCTCGCCGCTGGCCAGTTCGCGACGGAGACGCTGCTGACCAAGTATCCGCAGGTGGTCGTCGACAACCTCGAGCGCTCGATCCCGATCGGCCGCGCCGGCCGGCCCGAGGAGATGGCCTGGCTGGTCGCCTACCTGGCCTCGCCCGCCGGCGACTTCTTCTCCGGCACGACGATCACGATCGACGGCGCCCGCGACAACTGGGCCGGCCCCTGGCCCCCCGACGCGATCGCCGGCGAGGACGGCGGGCCGATCGCCGAGGAGCGCCGGCCGCGGCGGTAGGGCCGTCCGGTCGTCGTCTGAGCGAATTCGTCGCGCCCCTGTCGGGGCAGGCTCCCTGGAGATGCTGCCCGCCTATGGCGGGCAGGGAACCAGATTGCATATCG
>DASSFS010000082.1:0-3239 GCA_035694165.1 Solirubrobacterales bacterium
GGTGCCAGGGCGGTGATCCCGCTCGCGGTGATTCTCGCCGGGGCGATCTTCAACTACAGCTTCCCCGGCCTCGCCTGGCTGCTCGGGGCGGCGCTGATCTGGATGCTCGTCATTGCACTGCGCGAGCGAGACCGGGCGGCGTCCTTCTTTGCCGGTCTCCGCCTCGGTGAGCGCCTGCGGCGAGCGCGCTCGGCGATCGTCCTGGGGATCGCGATCCCGGTCATCTGCGCCCTGCCGGAGATCTTCAGGCTGGCGAGCTTCTCGAGCTTCAAGGCCTTCAACCCTTCCGGCACCGGCCCCACCGTCGGCTTCGGCAACCTGCGCCAGCCGCTCAACCCGCTCGAGGCCTTCGGGATCTGGCCCTCGGGCGAGTTCCGGATCACCCCAGCCAACTCGACCACGCCGGAGATCGCCTTCTACCTCGGTGGGCTGCTGGCTCTGGCCGCGTTCGCCTGGGGGCTGGGACGGGCGCTGTCGCGACGCGAGTCGGCCCTGCCCTCGGCCCTGCTGGCGGCCACGCTCATCTATCTGGGCGCTCTGGCGGTCGGCACGCCGTACACCCAGGCCAAGTGCCTCGCCGTCGCGGCGCCGCTGATCATGGTGATCGCGCTGCGCGGCCTCCTTTCCGCCGATCCCATCGAGGGCGAGGAGTCCGCCGTGCCCGAGGAGGGCGGAGCGACCGGCTGGCCGCCGCGCCCGCTGCTGGCGCTCGCCCCGATCGGCGTCCCCCTGCTGACGCTGGCATTCGCGGCCGCGGCTGCCTTCTCGACCCTGCTGCCGCTGCGGCAGGCCGCGGTCGGGCCGGACTACCACTTCCAGGAGATGCTCCAGATGCGCCCGATCGTCGACGGGCAGAACGTGCTCTTCCTCGGGCGGGACAACTTCGTCTCATGGGAGCTGATCGGCTCGGAGGTCTACGCGCCGATCACAAACCATTACGACGTCGAGGAGGTGCACGCCCTCTACCGGGCGACCGACCTGAACGCCAAATTCGACTGGGACAACGTCCCGGTCTTCGTGATGAACAAGTTCAGATGGGTGGTGACGACGAGCGCCGCCATGCAGAGCCAGGCGCCCCCGGGCTTCTCACCGCGGCTGCGGACCCACGACTTCGTCCTCTGGCAGCGAGATCACCCGGTCGGGCAGCGACGGACGCTCTTCGAGCCGATCAACCCCGGCGCTCCGCTGGACTGCGGCGATCCGGGCGAGGCGAAGCTCCGCAGCGTCCGGGGCACGGCGACCGCGTTCACCGTCCAGCCGGTCGTCGGCAGGGTCTGGCGCCCGAGCCCGGCGCTCACCCAGACCAAGCCGGCGCAGCAGCGGCTCTACCTGACACCCGGCCGCTGGGACATCTCGATCCAATACGCGAGCACGCAGGCCCTCCAGGTCACGGCGGCCGGCGGCCCGCTCGTGGCCCCCTTCGACACGACGCTGCGCGCCAACCTTCTCTTCCGAGGGCCGTCGCCGTTCTACCCCGTGGGGACCCTCGAGGTGAAGAGGCCGGGCGAGGTCGTCTTCGGGGTCAGCGTCGATGACCCGCCGCTGATCGGCCGCCTCCTGCGCGCCGAGAGCAAGGCGTATCTGACCGGCATCGCGGCGACCCGCGCCGACCCGCCCCGCGAGGTGGTGCCGCTTCGCCGAGCCTGCGGCCGCTACGTCGACTGGTACGAGGTCGCGCCCGGCACTCCGCCGAGCGCCCTGCAGGGCGTCCCGGCGCCTCAGGTCCAGCCCATCGAGGCCGACTGAACGCGGCTACGATCGACCCATGCCGCGCCTCTGGATAGCCAGCATGGTGATCATCGTGGCCTGCCTGATCGCCTCGATGGTGATCGCGATCGTCAAGCTCAGCTGACTGAGCCGTAGCGTCGGCCGTGCGGGCCCGGATAGACTGCCCGCGCAAATTGGGCTCTGGAGGAGGGATCGATGTTCGACCGGATAGTGGTTGGAACCGACGGTTCGGAGACCGCCACGGAGGCGGTGAGGACCGCGGTCGAGCTCGCCAAGCTCACCGGCGCGAAGCTGGAGATCGTGAGCGCCTACGAGCCGGTCCCGCAGTCTCGTCTCAGGCAGGAGGAGTCGGGCATCTCCGGCGATCTCTCGCACACGATCAACCCCCGTGAGGACGTCCAGTTCGTGCTCGACCAGGCCGCTGCCGAGGCGAAGAAGGAGAACGTCGAGGTGGTCACGCATCCCCGCGAGGGCGATCCCGCGGACGCGATCCTAGACGTCGCCGAGGAGAACGACGCCGACCTGGTCCTGGTCGGCAACAAGGGCATGACGGGGGCAAGGCGTTTCCTGCTGGGCAGCGTGCCGAACAAGATCTCGCACCACGCCCCTTGCGACGTCTGGATCGTGAAGACGACCTAGCCTCATGCGCCGCCCGCCCGCAGCTCTCGGGGCCGCGGCAATCGCCATCGCGCTCGGACTGGCGGCCGCCGACCAGGCGACGGCCTTCAGGTACAGCGTGCCCGTCCAGGCCAAATCGCCCTGGCCGGAGATGCGACGGGACAGCCGCAACACGGGCTCCAGCCCCGTCCGGGCGGTCTACCGCGGCGATCGGCCGTGGTCGTTCGCGACGGCGAGGGGAATCTTCAGCACGCCGGTGATCGGCGGGAACGGGACGGTCTACATCGGATCGGCGGACCAGTCGTTCTACGCCCTCGGCCCCGGCGGGCGCGTCGTCTGGCGATTCCGCACCGGCGGCATCATCGACAGCGCCGCAGCCCTGGGAAGCCGCGCGAAGAAGGGGCGGAGCGCCCCGATCATCTTTGGATCCGGGGACGAGCGGCTCTACCGCCTGCGCACGACGGCGCACCTGCCCCGCAAGCGGAGGATCGCCTGGACCTTCGAGCCGACCCTGCCGCCCGTCGGGGGCCAGCAGGTGAGCTGGTGGGAGGGGAACCCGGCGATCGGGCCGGGAGGGACCATCTACGTCGGCAACACCGGCGGCGCCGCGTACGCGATCAACCCCGACGGCACCCAGCGGTGGGCGACTGAGCGCGGCCAGTCCGTGTGGACGACGCCGGCCTTCGGGGAGGGGAGCGAGTCCGGCAACACCTTCTGGGGCTCGGTCGACCTCTACGCCTTCTCGCTGGACCAGAACGGCGGCCTGCGCTGGCAGACGTTCACGCCCGGCTACGTCACGTCCTCGCCCGCGCTCGGCTCCGACGGCACCGTCTACGTAGGCTCCTTCGACCACCGCCTCTACGCACTCGATCCGGACACCGGACAGGTGCGCT
>DASSFS010000083.1:0-31404 GCA_035694165.1 Solirubrobacterales bacterium
CCTTGCCGGGGGCCAGAACGCTGACCCGGACCGACTTGCCGCCCTTGGCGAGCCTCGCGTCGGCGAGGCCGCGCTGCAGGTTGGCCTCGCCGGAGCCCTCGCCGGCGCTGACCGGCGGCGGGGCCGCCTGTTTCGATTGACAGGCTTCGCCCTGGCAACTCGGCGGCGGTGCGGGCGGTGCAAACCCGCCGTCCGGCCGCACGGCGTAGAGGTCGCGTTTGGCGTTGCGGTCCCACTGCGGCAGCAGGCGGTCGAAGGTGGTGATGAAGACCGTCTTCCCGTCCGCCGAGCTGCCGTGGTAGAGCGCCTTGCCACCGGTCCCGGTGGAGACGATGTTGATCTCCCCGTCGTGCCATTCGTAGACGTCGACCAGGTTGTTGACGTCGCGGTTTACCAGCGCTTCGGTGGTCTCGAAGAAGATCCGGCTGCCGTCGTCGGACATCACCCGGCCGCGGTTCCCTTTCCCGTTGTGGTTGTAGAAGTAATCGCTCCGGTCGCCTATCGGGGTGGCGTAGGCGCCGATCGAGGCGGCTTTCTCCGGCTCGCTTCCGGCCACGGCCGAGATCCGCTCCAGGCCCTCGCCGGCCTCCCAGCGGTAGACCTGCCTTGGGCCGGGACCGAAGCCGCCGAATTCGCCCGTCGAGGCGAAGACGACGACGCGACCGTCAGGGCTGACCCGCAGCATGCGCTGGTCCGCTCGATTCTGGGCAGCGCTTTGTTCGACAACTCCGACCTCGCTCGCCGCGAACTTGCCGAGCGTCATGGTCACGCCGTCGTGTTCGACGATCAGGTCGTTCGTCGCACGTTCCCGGTAGAGGATCGTCGAGCCGTCGGGCGAGAGGGTAAGGAACCTGACCCCGCCCGGAGCGTCGGCGACCAGCTCCAGCTCATCGGTCTCGACGTCGTAGCGGTAGATCGCCCGGTAGGACTGCTTGACCTCGGGGGTGAGCTGCTGGGTCGTTTCCAGGTAAGCGGATTCACCGTCGGCGGTGGCACCGACGAAGAAGACGCTGGTGTCGGGTCCGCTGCCGCGCCGCGGTGAGATCAGGGTGATCTCGTCGCCTTCGCGCATGTATACGCTTTGGATCCACGGAAGCCCCAATTCAAACGTGTCTTGCGTTTCGGGGGCTTCGGTCGCGTCGCCGTCCAGCGGCACCCCGCTGTGGCCGAAGAAGACCCGGCTGCCATCGGCCGACATCGCGCCCGGAGGGGCCTCCATCTGGGAAAGGGTGCCGTAGTCGATGATGTCGAGTTTTTGATTATGCACAACAGTGTCCTGATATCCGGGCCTCCCGCTGGCTGCCTTGCCGGAGGAGTCCGTCGAAACCACGCGCAGCCCGCCCGGGAACCATTCGTAGATGTCAGGTTCGCCGTTTTCGTCCTCGGGCAGGATCCCGAGCTGGCTGCTGAAGATGCCTCTGGTCAGGTCTTCGGAGACGGCGAGCGGGCGGCGCTGCGCCGATCCAGCCGACTCCGGCAGGTAGGGCGCGGGTCCAGGGGGCGCCAGCCAGGACGTCTCGCTTGCTTCCCACATGTAGGCGCTCGCAGTTCCGCCGTTCGCTTCCAACGGCGACGGAACGTAGTCGTTGCCGAGCAGGTTCCCGTCGGAGGCGAAGACGAGTCGCTTGCCGTCCGGCGAGAGGAAGTAGACGTTCGAGCCCACCGCGTAGGCGCCCGGGGTCGGTGAGGCCGGGCCAGTCACCCATTTGCTCTCCCAGCCGGAGGCGGTGAGCCAGGAGCAGAACCCGTCGTCGGCGTTCTTCATCCCGTTCGGGGCGGAGCCGAGCAGTGAGTCTTCGGTGTTGAAGCAGACGACGTCGCCGTCGGGCGTCACCGGGCCGCCCTCGAGGCGGATGTCGGCGTCGGCGCCGAACGGGGTGACCATCTCAAAGGCGCGGCAGTCGGTGAGGTAGGAGAAGCCGGTGCGGAAGGCTTCGTTGGGGCAGCTGTCCGCCGCGACCGTCTTGAACGTGCGGTCGGGGCCGGGCGTCTCGCCGAGCGAGTTCTCGGCGACGACCCGGTAGTGGTAGGTGGTTCCGGGAGCGAGCCCGGAGATCTGGGCGCTGACCTGCGTCGGCTCGAAGCTGGCCGCGAGCGACTCCTCGTCGGTCTGCTCGCCATATGCGGTCGTGGTCCCGTACTCGAAGTGGTAATCGCTGGCGAGGCCGCCTGGATCGACGGTCGCCCGCAGGGTCGCGTCCTCGGCCCCGCGCAGCACCGACTGCCCGACGACCTCCGGAGCGGTGGGCTCCGGGATCTCGAAGGTCGTGATCTTGGTCGCGCCATAGATGTCACCGGCCGGGTTCTCGCTGACCGCGTAGACACGAGTGGAGTCCTCTCCCTGGGCGGCGAGGCCCGGCACCGACCCGTACTGGGTGTCAGCGGCGAGCGGGATGCTCTCCTGTTCGGTGCCGGCAGCACTGAAGAAGGAGATCAGCGGCGTTTCACTGCCGCAGTAGTACTGGTTCACTCGCGAGGCGATCACGATCGAGTCGTCGTCGGGGTCGACCGCGAGGGCGCCGGGGGCGCTTAGGGAGGCACCCACCGTCTCCTCTTCGACACCGACGCCGGAGAAGCGCTTTACCACTACGGTCGCGGCGCATTCGGTGACCGGGTCGGCGGTCGAAGTGATGACGAGGACGTCGCCGGTCGAGTCGGCTGCGAGGTCGATCGGCCTTTCGGCGGCGAAGGTTCCGGCGGCGGTGCCGTCGGAGTTGAAGCGGCGGATGAGGTTGGCGGCGGTATCGGCCAGGAGCAGGTCGCCGCTGGAGGGATCGACGGCGAGCGGGCCGGTGACCGCAGGGTCGGTCCAGTTAGGCGCCCCAATCGGTGCGAGGTCTTCGTCGAACTTGGAGACGCCGGTGGCAGTGGCGACGTAGACGTCGCCGTTGCTCTGGTCGATCGCCAGCCCGACGGCACCGGGGACCGCGGCCTGCGAGTCGTATTCGCCCCCGATCGCATTCGGTTTGAAGACCTCGACGCGGTTGTTGCCGGTGTCGGCGGCGTAGATCTTGCCGGTGGCGTCGTTGACGTCAGCCTGGCCCGGATTGGAGAGGAAGCCATCGGCCGAGCCCGAGCCGCTCGGGTCAGGGCCGCCGCCGGCGAAGCTGCCCACTTCGACGTAGGCGCCGAACGCCGGCGCCGCGGCGAAGGCGAAGAAGGCGAACAGTGCGATGACGACGACCGACGCCCTCGTGTGGCTTCTCACGTAAATCTCTCCTTGTCCCATGAGCCCTCTGCCTGGCCGCTTCCCTTAAGCGGCCCCCCTCGGGGCTCGTTTGCTTGTCCCTTTTTTCCCTGGCGCCGAGGTGATTGCAAACACCTCAGTTTCTTGTACAGGAGCGTACATTAGACAGCTCCCTATCGGATTGTCAAGGCCGACGCCTCAAAAGCCTTTAAGCAAGGCACTGTCAAGGGATAGAGACGTACATTTTCAGCGCCTTCGTGTGGCCCCTCATGCATGCCCCCTTTTTCCCCTGTCCCTCAGATCACCGAAACAGCTCGGTTTTCTGTACGAGGGACACAATAGACAGCTCCCTATCGGATTGTCAAGGCATACTCCTATATACCCTTTAAATAAAGGGAATACGGGAAACAAAAACGTACAAAAACAAACAGTTTTGTAATACGAGTCTGGACCGCCGGCCCACACACCTGGAGCGCGTTCCTGATCGTCGCGGGCTGGATCCGCTCGATGCTGCAGAGCGGCAGCCCGGCCGAGTCGATGCGGCCGTGGCGGTTGATCGCGATCGTCACCCGCCGCGACTGCGGCAGCGTGTTGCCGTCGATGCTGACCCGCAGATTCCCCCGCTGGACCGCCTCCCACAGCGTCTCCCCGCGGAGTTCGTCTTGTCCCGTTGTCCCTCTCGGTCGCCAGCTTCGTACAAACAGCCTGGTTTCCGAGTCGGAGGGCACCATAAACAGCTGGTTCTTAGAATGTCAAATAGAGAAGAGGAGGAAACCTCGATGCAGCGAGTCGAAGGTCCCAGCAATGCCCAGTGAAGAGCGAAAAACAACGATTTGGACGACGGTTCGTAAATCTCTAGTACGGGGACATTCGAGTACGCAAAAACATTCGAGTCCCAAAATAGAGCGGGCCAGCTATCGTCCTATTCAGATGGTCGTGACGCCATGGGGTGAGGCGGGGGAATTGCGAGATCGCAAGCTCCCTCCCGGGCGCGGTCAGAGCCGCGAGGCAGTCGTACGCAATCAGCGCGAACGGCTCTACGCGGCGATGGTCGCCGCCTGTGCGGAGAAGGGCTACGAGAACACCTCGGTCGCCGACCTGCTGGAGCTCTCTGGGGTCTCTCGCAACGCCTTCTACGAACACTTCAGCGACCGCGAGGACTGCTTCATCGCTGCCGCCAAATACATGCTGGGGGACGTGGTGACGATGGCGCGTCATCTGATCGCCAGTGAGGGCGACGGCGAAGAGCGGGCCCGCGCCGTGCTCGAGGCCCTGCTCGCTCTGGTCGCGATGCAGCCAGCCGCCGCGCGGCTCTGCCTGCTCGAGTCCTACGTCGCCGGGGACCGCGCGGTTGATGCCGTGTGGAGCGGCTTGGAGGAAATAAACCAGCTCGGCCTGCAGGCGCTGGAGGAAGTACCGGGCAGCACCGAGACGGTTCCCGAGCTCGCGAGCGCGATCATCGGCGGCTTCCACCGCGTCGTCTACGAGCGCCTGCACCAGGGACGCGAGGCCGAGCTGCCGGAGCTGATCCCGCACCTCTGGGAGTGGGCGATGAGCTACCCCCCTCCCCCCGAACCGCTGCGACCGAAAAGCCGCCGCCGCGCCGGCACCCCCCTCAGCGAGGCGCCGCCGTTCGCCGCCTACGACCCTGAGCAGCGATTGATCCGCGCCTTCGCCGCAGTCGTCGCCGAAAAGGGCTACGCGCAGACGACGATCGCCGACATCGCCAACGCGGCCTCGATCTCCCAGAGCACCTTCTACTCACACTTCGACGACAAGGCCGACGCGATGGCGGCGGCGCTCGACTCGAGTGGCGCCCAGATGCTGGCGGCCGTTCTGCCGGCGGCGCGGCGGGCACAGGACTGGAAACAGGCGGTGCGAATCGTTGCCGGGACGACCTGCGGCTGGCTCGCCTCAGAGCCGGCCTTCGCACGGATGCGGATCCTCGCCGTCTACGGCGCCGGGCCGGAAGCGATCGCCCAGCGCGACGCGGCCGGCATCGGGGCGATGAAGGCGATCCTCAGCCCCCAGTTCGAGAGCGCACCAGAGGTCGGCGAGCTAATCGCCGAGGCGTTGATCGGCGCCATCAACGCCCTGCTGATGTATCAGGTGCACAGCAAGGGTCCGGCGGCGCTGCTGCAGACCGCGCCGCTGATCACCTACGTGGCGCTGACGCCCTTCGTTGGCGCCGAGGAGGCCTGCCAGATCGCCAACGGAGACGGACGGCGGCGCTAGGAAGGGCGGCCGGTCAGCGCGACCGGCGCGTCCCTCAACCCTTGCCTAGACAGGGACTGAGGAAAGTCCCCTTCAAGAGGCTGCCGTCTTTGAAGCCGAACTCGCCGATCGCCTGCAGGCGGCCGTCGGGACAGCGGGCGTTGATGAAGCTGTGCTTCTGGCCCTTGAAGGTCCATTTGCGGCCGACCCGGAGCGAGCCGGAGATGGGGACGCCAGCGCCGCCGGCGATCTTCGGGATGCGGGCATTGACCCGGTAGCCATAGCGGCCGTTATGGATCGTTTCGATCCGGATCGGCACGATGAAGGTGACGGGCCCCGGGACCGTGGTGTGAGCGTGGGCGAGGACACTCGGGTCGCCCCCCATCCGCGGCCCGTTGAAGAGCGTGATCGGCGAGTCGGCCGGAATCGGAGCCTGTTCGGGGAAATTGACGACCGCGTGGCCGAAACCCTTGCCGACGATCGCCCCCGGACAGAGTTTGCGCGCCTGCGGAACCGTCGTCGCCTGAAGTTTGGCGGCGCTGCATTTCGGCAGGCCGGTCGTGTCGACCGAACCGTGCTTGTCGAATTCGAACTCGATCGTCTCCAGCACTGGCGGGAAGTTGCCGTCGACCGTGCTGATCTTGCCGCTGCCGAATATTTCGATCGGCGCATCGACGTTCTTCGGCAGCGTCGTCGGTGAAAAGCCGCCTTCGCCGTCGACGACGATGTTGCCGGCCTGGATATGGACCTTAGTGACCTTCTTGATGCCGAACGCGCTGGTCGTCAAAGCAAGCAGCAGCACGGCGGCAACAGCCACCGCGAACCCGCGGGTCACTCCCCTGCCCATGGGGACAGCTTAGCCGGTTTGGCCGCTGCCGCTATTAAGGTCTAGCCGATCAGGAGGCCAGCAAAACCGAGCGCCATCGTCGCGATCAGACCGCCGCCGACGCGGATGATGGCGAGCTGGAAGGAGTCGATTCGGGCGTCGATTCGATCGGCAAACTGGTCGAACTTCGAGTCCAGCCGCTCGAACTGACGGGCGGAGGTTTCTTCGGCTTTCGCCAGCCGATCCTCGATCCGGTCGAGGCGATTGTCGACGCGCTCGAACTGACGATCGACGCACTCGAAGCCCTCGTCCACGTGCCGGGACAGGTCATCCATGCGCTCATCCGTCCAGGTGGATCTCGTCATCGCCTCCATGATGACGCAGGCTAAGACAAAACGTTGCGCCAGTTGCGCGCACGTCGTCTCAACTGTGCGCCACAGGGCTCGTGAAACTCAGACGCCGTCGCCGCTGAACTTGTAGCCGACGCCGCGCACGGTGACGACCAGTTCGGGCTTCTGGGGGTCGCGCTCGACCTTCTGGCGCAGGTTCGAGATGTGGACGTCGCAGGCGCGCTCGTCGCCGTCGAACTCGGTCTGCCAGAGCTCCTCCATGATCTGGGCGCGGGCGAAGACCTCGCCAGGGCGGCCGACCAGGAGTCGCAGCAGCTGGAACTCGGAGCGGGTGAGACTTACCGGGACGCCGCGCACGGTGGCGACGTGGCGGACGAGGTCGATCGAGACGACCCCGGACTCGATCTTCACCGCCTGGGCCAGCGGCGAGCGGTCAAGCTCGCGGCGGCGCAGTTGGGCCCGAACCCGGCCGAGCAGCTCGCGCACGGAGAAGGGCTTGGTCACGTAGTCGTCGGCGCCGACCTCGAGCCCGACCACCTTGTCGACCTCGGCGTCCTTGGCGGTGAGGACGATGATCGGGACGGCGCTGCGGGAGCGGACGTCGCGGCAGATGTCGAGCCCGCTCGGCCCCGGCATCATGATGTCGAGGATCAGCAGGTCGAAGGGGACGCCGTCGCCGAGTTTGTCGGTCGCCTCGTCCCCATCGGCCGCGGCGGTGACGTCGAAGCCCTCCTGGGTCAGCGCGTAGCCGACCGAGTCGCGGACCGAGGGCTCGTCGTCGGCAATCAGGATGCGGCCGCTGCTCATGTGCGGTCCATATATGTCGGCTCTCTATTCATAGGTCAGGCCACCGGGGTCGGGCTCGGCTGGGCGACGGGGAGGCGGACCCAGAAGGTGCTGCCCTCGCCCTCGACGGATTCGGCGCCGATCTCGCCGCCCATCACGTCAACCATACGGCGGGCGATCGCCAAGCCGAGGCCAAAGCCCTCCTGCTTGCGGGACTCGCTGCGGCGGTAGAAGCGCTCGAAGACGCGCTCGATCTCCGCCGCCGGAATCCCGGTGCCGGTATCGATGACCTCGACGACGACCTCTCCCTCTCCCTCATGGCGGCCGCGAACGGTAACGGTGCCGGGGGGTGGCGTGTTCTTGAAGGCGTTGGTCAGCAACCCGATCACCACCTGGCGCAGCAGGGTGGGGTCACCGGTGGCGGCCAGATCGGGCTCGACCTCGACCTCGAGGGCGACGTGCCGTGGGGCCTCGACAGCGGCGACGACGTCGCGGATCGCCGCGGGCACGTCGACGACCTCACTCTCAGCCGCCCCACGCGACTCGACCCGGGCCAGGGTCAGCAGCGACTGGGTGAGGCGGCTCATGCGGTCGGCGTCGTCGGCGAGGCGGGAAAGGAAGTGGTCGCGATCGCGGGGCTCGTTCTTTGCGCCGCCCTGGAGTACCTCGATCGCGCCGGAGATCCCGGCCAGCGGGTTCCTCAGCTCGTGGGCCGCGTTGGAGACGAAGTCGGCTTCGGCCAGCTCGCGGCGCAGCTCGTCGGTGCGGTCGCGGAGGACGGCCAGCACGGCGCGCTCGTCGGGCAGCGAGCGGGCGCTGAGTGCGTAGGCGCGGTCGCCGATCCGCAGTGCCGGATGGGCGGAGAAACCGACCTCGGAAGCGCGGTGCAGCTGCGGCAGGACCACCTGCGGCGGCTTGCCGGCGGCGTCGAGCAGGCTCGAGGCGGTGCTGTTGGAGAAGCGGACCGGGCCCTCGAAGTCGACCACCATCACCGCGTCGGTGAGGCCGTCGAAGATCGCCGCCAGCTTGTTGCGGTCTGCGGTGAGGACGCCGAAGCTCTCCTTCAGCGAGGCGCGCATCGAGTCCAGGGCACGAGCGAGGTCGCCGATCTCATCGGGGCCGGAGACGTTGAGCGGAGCGTCGAAGGACCCCTCCGCCATCTCCCCGGCGGCGCGGGCGAGGCGGACGACGCGGTGGGAAATCGCAACCGCGATCAGGAAGCCAGCGAGGACGCCGGACATCACCGCGGCGATCAGCGCCTGCTGGTTGTCGCCGAAGAGGGAAACGGCGCCGGCGGTGATCAGACTGACCGCGGCGAAGGCGGCGGTCAGCCAGAGGCGCATGCCGATCCGCGGCACTGCCTGACGGGGCGAGGGGGGCGTCTCGCGCGGGTAACTCATGAACGTTTACTAACACAAAACCAATCCGGGCTCCAGGGGAGGGTGCGGTGGCGGCTGGCGTTCGTGGGAGAATCGCCGTCGTGGGGACGCTCGTGTTCATCCCAGCCTGGAACGAGGAGGCGTCGATCGAGGCGGTCGTCGCCGACGTCCGCGAGCACTTGCCTGGGGCCGACATCCTCGTCGTCGACGACGGCTCGACCGATGAGACGACGGCGCGGGCGCGGGAGCTGGGCGTCCTCGTCGCCACCCTCCCCTTCAATCAGGGGCTCGGCGCCGCGCTGCAGACGGGATATCTCTTCGCCCTACGCGAGGGCTTTGACTTCTGCGCCCATCTCGACGCCGACGGCCAGCATCCGGCGGCGGAGGTGGCGCGCCTGCTGGCCGAGGTCGAAGCCGACCACGCCGACTTGGTGATCGGCTCGCGCTACCACGACCCGGACGCAGTGGCGGAGAGCGACGACTACAGGCCGACCTTCTCGCGGCGGATCGGGACCAGCGTCTTCCGCTTCTTCCTGACCCTGGCAACGCGCCAGCGCTTCACCGACACGACCAGCGGCATGCGGGCCGCGAACCGGCGGGTGATGTCGCTGTTCAGCGAGAACTACTCGCCCGACTTCGCCGAGATCGAGTCGCTGCAGCTGGCCGTGCGGGAGGGATTGCGGGTCGAGGAGGTGCCGGTGCGGATGCTGGAGCGAACCGGCGGCAGCTCCTTCCTGACGCCGGTGCGCTCGGCCTTCTTCATCTTCAAGGGAGTCGTCGTCCTGCTCGTCGGCCAGTTCCGGCCGCGGCACGCGGAGGCGGAGCGATGAGCTGGCTGGCGCTGGCGGCAGACGCCAGCCAGGTGCACCTGACCTCGCAGACGCGGATCCTGGCGGCGATCATCGCGATCGCCTTCATGCTGCTGATCCTCGAGCTGATCCGCCGCGACCGGCTGCAGGAGCGCTACAGCGTGATCTGGTTCGTCGCCGGCCTCGGCATGCTCGCCGGCGCCGCCTTCCCCGGCCTCCTGGAGCTCGTCGCCGACCTGATGGGAGTTCGCGACACCAACGTTGCACTGTTCTCGATCGTGCTCCTGTTGCTGCTCGGCCTCGCCCTCAACTTCAGCGTGATCATGTCCCGCCAAGCGGCCCAGATCACGCGACTGGCCCAGGAGCGAGCGATCGAGAAGGCCCGCGAGCAGGCGGCGGCAAATGGCCACCAACGACGAGACTCAGACGTCGCTAGGCCAGGACGCAGGGAGCCCGAATAGCAGCGCTATTTGGGTGACCGAGGACGCCGCATAGCGGTGTCTGAGTCCGGCGTTCGCACCGGGATCTCGTCTTCGTGCGCAAGGCAGTACCGCCCAAGAACGACGCTCACCGCGAGACAGTAGGCCATCAGAGCGATCATCCCCAGCTGCGGTGCTGGGTCAAGCCAGTTGAGTCCGGCGACCAGGACAGGCGCAAAGAGGCACATAATTCCGAAACGTATTGTCAGCGCTCGAATCATGGCGGCAGTCTAGCCCAGGACAAAATCGAAAGCCAGCAGAAGGATCGACAGCACGATGCCAATGACGAAACCCAATGAGGTCATCCACTCGACCCGCTCGTGCCCCCAGCGACCGGGATTTCTAGGAACGAGTACATCGCGCCACGACGCTAGGAGGCCAAAGCGCACGTGTGGTGCGCCCAACGTCACGGCATTGACAGTTCTTTAGCGCAACTCGCGCTCAAGCCTGAAGAACAAAGCCTCCAAGGCCAACTCCTCGGAGACGTTGAGGTCGAGGCCGCGGCGGGTCTCTTGGACGGCCTCGGCGCCCTGTCGGGCTTGCGCGGGGTCGAGACTGGCGGCCTGGGAGCGGAGCTGGTCGAGGCGGTCGCGGTTGAAGGCGACGTCCTCGGCCCCGGCGGCGACGGCGGCGAGGTCGCGTAGCCAGGCGGCGCAGAGCTCGAGGCCGAGGTCGAGGATCTCGGTGCGGCGACGGCGGCCGGCGCGTTTGGACTCATCGGCGATATCACGGGCGGTGCGCTTGAGCCCGGCCTTGGATTCCTCCTCCAGGGCCTCGCGCGTCGCCGCTTCGACGTCCTCACCGGCGGCTTCGGCACGGTCGAGCAGGCGCTTCCATGGCGCCGAGGAGACCTCGCCGGAAAGCGCTGCGGTCACGCAGCGCTCCGCCTCGGCCCGCACCTCCCTCCCCCGCTCCCCGAGCAACAACCGCGCCCGCCCCAGGTCCCCCGCCGCAAGCCGCGCCGCCGCCGCAACCTCCTCCGGCCGATGGGCCGATAAGTTGCCCTGGGGGCAACTTATCGGCCCATCGGCGGTAAGTTGGGCTTCGAGGACCTCGGCTGAGAGCGGGGCGAAGTCGACGGGCTGGCAGCGGGAGGCGATCGTCTCCAGGAGCGCCTCGGGCTCGGAGCTGAGCAGGATCAGATGGACGAACTCGGGCGGCTCCTCGAGCGTCTTCAGCAGCGCGTTCTGGCTCTCGTCGCGCATCGCCTCCGCCGCCTCGATGACGAAAACGCGCTTGCTGCCTTCGAAGGGCCGATAGGCGGCGGCGCGGATCACCCGCTCGCGCACCTCGTCGACCAAGTGCTGGGCGCCGCGCGGGGTCAGCCAGACGAGGTCGGGGTGGGGCGAGGGATCGAGCAGGGCGCGGCGGCGAGCATCGTCCGGGTTCTCGGCCGCGGTCGCGAGGATCTCGGCGGCAAAGGCACGCGCTGCCGCGCCCTTGCCGGCGCCGCGTGGGCCGCGGAAGAGATAGGCATGGGAGGGCGCACCGGCCAACGCCGCCGTCAGCGCCACCCGCGCCCGCGCCTGGTGCTCGGTCGCCTCAGACAGCGGCACGGTGCTCATCCACGATCGCCATCACGCGTTCATGGACCTCCTCGACCGTGCCGGTCGCATCGATCACGACCATACGGTCGCTGGCGATGATCGCGATCTCCTCGTAGGCCTCGGCAACGGCGCGCTGCAGCTCCAAGCCCTCGGACTCGAAACGGTCCTCGCCGGCGGCGCGGCCGAGGCCGAGCTCGGGGTCGACCTTCAGCAGCAGGGTCAGGTCCGGCCAGAGGCCGTCGGTGGCGGTGTCGCAGAGGCCGATCACCTCCCCCACGCCGAGGCCGCGCGCCGCTCCTTGGTAGGCGACGCTGGAGTCAGAGAAGCGATCGGAGACGACGTCGCGGCCGTCCTCGAGTGCCGGCCGGATCACCCGCTCGGTGAGGTCGGCACGGGCGGCGAGGAAGAGCAGCAACTCGGCCAGAGGCTCCAAGGGCACCCCGGGGTCGGCGAGCAGCTCGCGGATCCGCTCCGCCGCGTCGGTCCCGCCCGGCTCGCGGATCGCGACCGTCCCCGGTCCCAGTGCCGCGACCAGCAGCCGCGCCTGGGTGCTCTTCCCGGACCCGTCCACTCCCTCGAGGGAAATGAACAACGTCGCGAGGCCTCAGCCTTTAGCCGCGGCTTTGGCGCGTTTGCGCCCGCGCGTGGCGGTATCCGCTTTGGACGCTTTCGCTTTTGATTTTTTGCCCTTGGCGGGCGCGTCCTCGTCGCCTTTTACCGGCGGCTTCTTCTCCATTGCCGCTTTCGCCGCTTTGGCGGCTTCGCGCTCGGCCCGGCGTTTCTTCATCTCCTGCATCGACTCGCAGTCGTCGTTGAGGCAGAGGTTCCAGGGGCGGCCGCGGAAGGGAACCACTTTCAGCCGTGGCGTCTCGCCGCAGACCGAGCAGCGGTCTTCGAGTTTGAAGACGTCGCCGCGCTGGGGCAGCGGGAAGGTCTGGTCGCAGGAGTTGGGGTCGTCGAGGGTCCAGCCGCTGCAGCCGACGAAGCGTTTGCCCGATTTTTTCGCGCGGATGATCCGCAGCATGTGGGGCGAGCCGTCCTCCTTTTTGCGGCCGGCTTCTTCGCAGACTTTGCAGGGGCCGAGGACGCGGTCTTCATCCATCCCTTTCCAGATGACTTTGGCCAGGTCCTCGCGGCTGCCGTCGATTTCGGTCCAGGTTTTGTGCAGCAGGTCGCGGCTCTCGCCGACGACGGCGCCCTTGGTCATCTCGCCGGCGGCGATCCGGTCCATCTCCGCCTCAAGCTGGGCGGTCATCTCCGGCGTCGCCATCGCCGGCACGTAGTTCTTGAAGGCCTCATACAGGGCGATCCCGGTCTCCGAAGGGACCGGCGGGTTGCCGAAGACGTAGCCGCGGTCGAAGAGCTTCTGGATGATGTCGGCGCGGGTTGCCTTGGTGCCGAGGCCGCGCTCCTCCATCATCTCGATCAGTTTTGCCTGCGAGATGCGCGAGGGCGGCTGCGTCTCCTTGTCGACGATCCAGGGGGCACCATCGAGGTCGAGCTGCTGGCCCTCTTTCAGCGCCGGGATCTCCTCGTCGGAGGAGCGGGCGTAGGTGTAGATGCCGGCGTAACCGGGATCGACGACGACCGAGCCGCGGACGAAGTAAGTCTCCGAGCCGGCCTCGATATCGGCCCGGGTCGACTCGGTGATCATCGGCGGGCTGAAGGTGGCGAGGAAGCGGCGCACGACAAGTTCGTAGACCCGTTTCTTCGAGCCGTCGAGGGCGCCCGGGTGGATCGCCTGGGTCGGGTAGATCGGCGGGTGGTCGGTGGTCTCTTTTTTGCCGCGGGTCGGTTTCAGCTCGCCGTCGAGCAGGCCGGAGGCGGCGGAGAACTCTTTGACCTTGACCAGCGAGGTGACCAGCTCGCGCAGCGGCAGCGAAGCCGGGTAGACGGTGTTGTCGGTGCGCGGGTAGGAGATGAAGCCGTCCATGTAGAGGTCCTCGGCGATCCGCATCGCGCTGGCGGGGGTGATGCCGAGGCGACTGGAGGCGTCGGTGCTGAAGGCGGTGGTGTTGTAGGGAGTCGGCGGTTTGCGCGTGTTTTTGCGCGCCGTGACCGATTTGACGACGCCGGGCGCCTTGGTGCCGACGAGGGCGGCGTCGGCTTCGGCTTTGTCCCAGAATTTGTCCGTCGCGTGGTGGGTCTCGAAGGTCCCCTCGGGGTGCTCGAACTTGGCGAACAGCTCCCAGAAAGGTTTGGCGACGTGGGCGCGGCGTTCCATCTCGCGCTCGACGATCAGGCCCAGGGTCGGGCTCTGGACACGGCCGACCGAGAGGAAGTTAGAGCCAAAGCGGCGGCTGGCGAGGGAGACGGCGCGGGTCAGGGTCGCGCCCCAGAGCAGGTCGATGTCCTGGCGGGCGGCGCCGGCGTTGGCGAGCGGGTAGGAGAGCGTGTCGAGATTGCCGAAGGCGCGCTCGATCTCTTCCTTGGTCAGGGCCGAGTAGCGGGCGCGCTGGATCACCAGGCTGCCGTCGGCGGTGCCCTCACGGGAGCCGAGGTCCGGGTTGGCGTCGAGCATCTCCTCGAGCGCCTCGAGGCCGATCAGCTCGCCCTCGCGGTCGAAGTCGGTCGCGATCACCAGCTCGTCCGCCTCTTTGGCGACCTTCTTGATCGCTTTGACGACGTTTTTGTCGGTCGGCTCCTTGATCAGCTGGGCGTCGATCAAGTCATGCAGGTCGGTCTTCTGCCAGTTCGAGTAGCCCTCGGGGAAGGCTGGGCCGAGCACGTGGCCCTTGAGGCCGATGGTCATGTGCTCGCCGCCTTCGGCGTCCGTCCAGGTGTAGAACGGGACTTTGAAGGTTTTGTCGCTGCCGTTGCTGCCGCCGCTCAAAGCCTCGGCGATCTTTTTGGCGCTGTTGTTCTTCTCGGTGACGATTAGCCGCATGGGGCGGCGAGGGTAGCAGGGGCGCTCGGCCGCTCCGTTGTGCCTGCCACACGCCGATCCCCTTAGGATCGGCGACTCGATGAGGAGCTTGGTCACTGGCGGTGCGGGGTTCATTGGCTCGAACTTGGTCGACGCCCTGCTGGCGCGCGGCGACGAGGTGACCGTGGTCGACGACCTCTCGACCGGGCGGCGGAGCAACCTCGACGGGGCGCTGGCTGCAGGTGCCGATCTGGTCGAGATCGACATCCGTGATGCGGCGGCGCTGGCCGCGCTGGCGAGCGAGCGTCGGCCCGAGACGATCTTCCACCTGGCCGCCCAGATCGACGTCCGCAAGTCGCTGGCCGACCCCGCCTTCGACGCGGCCGTCAACGTCGGCGGCACCGCCAACGTGCTCGACGCCGCCCGAGCGGCCAAGGCCCGGCGCGTCGTCTTCGTCTCCACCGGCGGCGCCATCTACGGCGAGGGTGAGGGACAGCAGCTGCCGCTGGACGAGGGCGCCGCGATCGCGCCGCTCTCCGCCTACGGCCAGAGCAAGTTCGCGGCCGAGGGCTACCTGGCGCTGTACGAGCGGCTCTATGGTCTCTCCAGCGTCGCCCTGCGGCTCGGCAACGTCTACGGCCCGCGCCAGGACCCGCTCGGCGAGGCAGGTGTGATCGCGATCTTCTGCGGCCTGCTGCAGTCCGGCGGGCGTCCGACCATCTATGGCGACGGCACCCAGACCCGCGACTACATATATGTGGGCGACGTCGTCGCGGCGGCGCTGGCGGCGGCCGAGTCCAGCGTCAGCGGCGCGATCAACCTCGGAACCGGCATCGAGACCAACGTCCTCGAACTGACCGAGGCGCTGGGGCGGCTCGGCGCGGCTGAGAACTTCGAGCCGGAATTCGCGCCAGCGAGAGCCGGCGAGGTGCAACGGATCACCCTCGACGCCTCCCGCGCCAAGCGCGAGCTCGACTGGTCCCCGGCCACGAGCATCGACGAGGGCCTCCGGCTGACGCTGGACTCCCTCTAACCGCCGGCCGACGGGCCGATACGTTGACTCAGGGTCAACTTTTCGGCCCACCGGCAGGGGATCGCTAGCCTTCCTCACATGCCCGCCCAGGCTTATGCCGGCAAGGAGTGCGTCTGCCAGTTCCGCAAGGGGATCTGCGATCAGTCCTGCGTGCGGGACATGCTGGAGACGCCGTTCTACATCGCCTGCCTGAAACTGAAGGGGCGGCGCTGCGTCGTCGTCGGCGGCGGCGACATCGGTCTCGAGAAGGTCGAGGGGCTGCTCGCCTGCGACGCCGACGTGACCTTGATCGCCCCGGTCGCCCACCCACAGCTGGAAGAGCTGGCGCAGGAGGGCTCGATCGAGTGGGAGAAGCGCACCTACGCGGGCGCTGCCGACCTCGAGGGCGTCTTCATGGTGATCGCCTGCACCGACGACACCGACATCAACATCGCCGTCTTCGACGACGCCGAGAAGCGGGCGATGCTGGTCAACATCGTCGACGTGCCGCCGCTCTGCAATTTCATCCTGCCGGCGATCGTCCGCACCGGGCCGCTGGCGATCGCGATCTCCACCGCCGGCGCCTCCCCCGCCCTGGCGAAGCGGATGAAGCGCGAGGTCTCGGAGCTGTTCGGCGAGGAGTACGCGCGCCTGGCGGTGATTCTCAACGACGCCCGCGGCTGGGCGAAGGGGACGCTGCCGACCTACCAGGACCGCAAGGAGTTCTTCGAGGGGATCGTCAACGGCGACCCCGACCCGGTGGTGCTGCTGCGCGAGGGCGAAGAGGCGACGGTGCTGGCGATCATCGAGTCCGCCAAAGAGCGGGCCGCCGCCGCGTTGGCCTAAACCTCCCCGCTAGGCGAGGCCGCTGCAGGCGGTGGAGCGCACGCGGTCGAGGTTCTCGCGCAGCTCGTTCGCCTGCTCGACGCTGAGGTTGGCCGAGAAGGCGATCTCGAGCTCGCCGACGATCACCGGCCGCATCTCCGCCAGCAGGTCGAGGCCGGCCGCCGTCAGCGTCGCGTAGCTGACGCGGCGGTCCGTCTCGCAGAAGGTCCGCTCCAGGAAGCCGGCCTTGACCAGGCGGTCGACCAGCTTGGTCAGGCCGCCGCGGGTGATCACCAGCACCTCCGCCAGGTCCCCCATCCGCATCCGCTGCTCCGGCGAATCGGCGACGGTGGCGAGGACCTCGTACCAGGGAAGCGGTGGGTAGTCGCCTTGGGCCAGCGCTTCCTGCAACCGCTGGGTGACGGCGGCGTGGGTGCGGGCGAGCGCGCCCCAGGCCTCGCCGTGAGGCGTTGGGGCGGCGGTAGCGCCGTCGCCGGCCGTCGGGGCTGCAGTCGCCTGGTCACTCATCCACTGGATCATCGCAGATAACCCTTGTCGTGGCAATAGTTGTAATTACAAGCATTTCTGATATGATTGTTTCTGCGTCAATCATTTGTTTGGCAACCAACTGCAAGGGAAGGAATTGAGAATGAGCACCCAGACCATCAAGCAAGGGGTTCCGGCCGGCACCTACAGCGTCGATCCGGTCCACTCGACGATCAACTTCGCCGTCGTCCACAACGGTCTCTCCACGTTCCGCAGCGGCTTCCGCGGCTACGAGGCCAAGTTCGAGGGCGGCTCCGAGCCGAGGCTCGAGGGCACGGTCGACGTCGGCAGCGTCGACATCACCGAGGAGGCGCTCAAGGGCCACCTCCTCTCCCCCGAGTTCTTCGACGCCGAGCGGCACCCGCAGCTGAAGTTCCGCTCGACCGCGGTCGAGCTCGGCGACGAGGGCGAGCTCACGGTGCGTGGCGAGCTCGAGATCCGCGGCCAGGTGCACGAGGTCGAGGCGAGCGGTCGCATCGGTCAGGTCGGAGCCGACCTCGCCGGCGTCCCCCGCGTCGGGCTTTCGCTGGAGGCGGCGGTCGACAGGCGCAGCTTCGGTCTCGACTGGCAGGCGGACCTGCCGAGTGGCGGCCAAGCTCTCGACTACGAGGTCAGGATCGCGGTCGAGCTCGAGTTCGCAAAGGACGGCGAGTAACGATGCGGGTCCTGGGCATCTCCGGCAGCCTGCGCCGGGACTCGCTCAACAGCGCCCTGCTGCGGGCGGCCGCCGAGCGGCTGCCCGCAGGGGTGGAGCTGGTGGAGTACGAGCACCTGCGTGAGATCCCGCCCTACGACGGCGACCTCGAACTGACTGAGACTCCGGACGCCGTGCGCGAGCTGCGCGAGGCGATCGGCGCGGCCGACGCCGTCCTGGTGGCGACCCCGGAGTACAACCACTCGATCCCGGGCGTGCTCAAGAACGCCCTCGACTGGGCCTCGCGCCCGGCCGGCAAAAGCGCCCTCAGCGGCAAGCCGGCAGCGGCGATCGGCGCCTCGACCGGGATGTTCGGCGCGGTCTGGGCCCAGGCCGAGACGCGCAAAGTCCTCGGCGCCATGGGCGGCCGCGTGATCGAGGCCGAGCTGCCGGTCGCTCGCGCCGATCAGCTGCTCGTCGACGGCGAGCTTCAGCTCTCCCCACAGCAGTCCGAGCAGCTGGAGGGCCTGCTGGCCGAGCTAGTCGCCGCGGTCGAGGAGTCGACCGAACTGGCCGCCGCGGCTTAGGGAGCGAGGCGCTCTACCGAACGAACGCGATCGATCGCCTTGTCGAACGAGGCGATCGCGCCGGTTCCGGTGAGCTCAGCGCAAGCGACGAGATAAGCCTCCGCGAAGTCCAAGCGCTCGAGCTCATATATCTCGAGTGCGCGCAGCAGAAGATCGGTGTCGGCCAGGACGGTGGGCATCGCGAGCGCAGCGCGCATCAATTCAGCGACTCGGACTCGCGGCACTTCATAGAAGGACTCGAGTACGTAGACGCACTCGGCGACTACAAGGTCGGCTAAGACCAACTCCGAGGCCGAGGCCAAAAGCTTCGTCGCCCGTTTTGCCATCGCCGGGGGGTCACCGGTTAGGTGGCGAATGATGACGTTGGTGTCCAAGAGGGCTTTCAAGCCCTCTTCCTGGCCCGGGCGGAACGCGTCTCTCGGCGAATGTCGTCCCAATCGCGTCCCTTCCTGTTGCTGGGAACCGCCACCGAACCAGCAAGCTCCAGGAAGTCCTTGGTGCGAGCGATGATCGCGCGGTTGTCCTCAACTCGGAACAGCACCTGATCCCCTGGTTTCAATGCAAGGGTGTCCCGGACCGCCTTGGGGACGGTGATCTGACCCTTCGAAGTCAGCTTTGCGGCAATATCCATGATTCCTTACCTCTCTGTTGAGGTAAGGATATCGGATCAGCCGCGCGGCAGGGCGTAGAAGGCGATCGCCGAGAAGTGGGCCACGGCGGCGGCGATCACGAAGAGGTGGAAGACCTCGTGGTAGCCAAAGATCGCCGGGTTGGGATTGGGGCGCTGGGTCGCGTAGACGACGGCGCCGGCCGTATATAGAAGGCCGCCGATCGCGACGAGCATGGTGCCGACGACGCCCATCTCCGACCAGAGCTCGGGGAAGGCGGCAACCGCCACCCAGCCGATCGCCAGGTAGATGATCGCCGCCACCCATTTCGGGTGGTCGATCCAGACCATCTCGACGATGGCGCCGGCGATGGCGCCGATCCAGACGACGGCGAGGATCGCGTCGGCCAACGGCCCGTCGAGGACCAAGAGGGCGAACGGCGTGTAGGTGCCGGCGATGAGGAAGAAGATCATCGAGTGATCCAGGCGCCGCATCCACTGGCGCACCTGGGGGCGGGTCCAGTTGACCCGGTGGTAGAGGGCGCTGGTGCCGAACAGGGCCGAGAGGCTGACCGCGTAGATCGCCACCGCGAAGGTCGCCTTCGGGGTCTTGGCGAGCAGGATCAGCGCCACCCCGAAGCCGAGCGAGAGGAAGAACGCCCACTCGTGCGAGACGCCGCGCAGCTTCGGCTTGACCGACGCGATCGCGTCGGTGGCGGCCTCCCTGGCGGCGCCGGCCTTCTCGACCGCAGCGTCACGAGCGGCGGTTGCCCGCTGACCCATTCGCTCCGCGCCCCTACGCAGATCTTCAGCCATGTGCTGAGAGTAGCGCGACATTCGTGCCGAGATAGCGGAATTGCCACCATGTAGAGAGCAATCGCGCGCCGTCGCACTCCCTTATTTGCGGGTTCCGACGCTGTTTCTGTCCGGTCCAGTAGCGATCCTGCGGAGTTACCCCTGAAAGTCGCTGCGAGAGGAGAAGTTCGATGTCTAAGACCGCCACTAGTACTCCCAAAAACGGTCTCCAGGGCCTCTCTATAGAGCGGCGGTTTTCGGCTGCCGGCGTGCATCCTTTCGACCAGATCGAGTGGGAGATCCGCGATGCGGTGATCGGCAACCCCGAGAGCCCGGCCTTCGAGCAGCGCGGGGTCGAGTTCCCCAAGAGCTGGTCCCAGAATGCGACCAACATCGTCGCCCAGAAGTACTTCCGCGGCCAGCTCGGCAGCCCCGAGCGCGAGTCCTCGGTCAAACAGATGATCGGGCGCGTCGCCGGGACGATCTCCAACTGGGGTCGCGAGGGCGGCTACTTCGCCTCCGAGGACGACGCCGACGCCTTCGAGATGGAGCTGACCTCGATCCTGCTCAACCAGAAGGCGGCCTTCAACTCGCCGGTCTGGTTCAACGTCGGCTTCGAGGAGACGCCGCAGTGCTCGGCCTGCTTCATCCTCAGCGTCGAGGACACGATGGAGTCGATCCTCGCCTGGAACACCAAAGAGGGCAACATCTTCCGCGGCGGCTCCGGTTCCGGGATCAACCTCTCCAACATCCGCGGCTCGATGGAGCAGTTGCAGAAGGGCGGCACCGCCAGCGGCCCGGTCAGCTTCATGCGCGGCGCCGACGCCTGGGCGGGGACGATCAAGTCCGGCGGCAAGACGCGGCGGGCGGCGAAGATGGTCGTGCTCGACATCGACCATCCCGACGTCGAGCACTTCATTTGGTGCAAGGCCGACGAGGAGAAGAAGGCCGGGGCGCTGCGCGACGCCGGCTTCGACATGTCGATCGACGGCGAGGGCTTCACCTCGATCCAGTACCAGAACGCCAACAACTCGGTCCGGGTCACCGACGAGTTCATGGAGGCGGTCGAGGCCGGCGAGGACTGGCACCTGACCGCGCGCACGACCGGCGAGTCGGTGAAAACGCTCGACGCGCGGGAGCTGATGAACCAAATCGCCGACGCCGCCTGGCGCTGCGCCGATCCCGGCGTCCAGTACGACACGATCATCAACCGCTGGCACACCTGCCCGGAGTCGGGCCGGATCAACGCCTCCAACCCCTGCAGCGAGTACATGCACGTCGACGACTCGGCCTGCAACCTGGCCTCGCTGAACCTGATGAAATTCCGCCGCGAGGACGGCAGCTTCGACGTCTCCGAGTTCGAGCACGCGGTCGACATCGTCTTCCTCGCACAGGAGATCGTCGTCGGCTTCTCCAGCTACCCGACCGCGGAGATCACCGAGAACGCCAACCGCTTCCGCCAGCTCGGCCTCGGCTACGCCAACCTCGGCGCCCTGCTGATGTCGGACGGCCTCCCCTACGACTCCGACACCGGCCGCAACGTCGCTGCCGCGATCACGGCCCTGATGACCGGCCGCGCCTACCGCCAGTCGGCGCTGATCGCCGCCGGCGCGACCGGGCCCTACGAGGAGTACGAGAAGAACCGCGAGCCGCACAACGGCGTCATGCGGATGCACCGCGACGCCTCCTACGACGTCGACCCGAGCGGGATCAAGGGCGACCTGCTCGAGGCCGCGCAGCGGGCCTGGAACGAAGCGGTCGAGCTCGGCGAGGAGCACGGCTACCGCAACGCGCAGGCGACGGTGCTGGCACCGACCGGGACGATCAGCTTCCTGATGGACTGCGACACGACCGGGATCGAGCCTGACTTCTCACTGGTCAAGTTCAAGGAGTTGGTCGGCGGCGGGCAGATGACGATCGTCAACCAGTCGGTGCCGCTGGCGCTGGAAGCGATGGGCTACTCGGAGGCGGAGATCGACCAGATCAACGCCCACATCAAAGAGAAGAACACGATCGTCGGTGCGCCCGGGCTGAAGGACGAGCACCTGCCGGTCTTCGACGTCGCGGTCGGCGAGCGGGCGATCTCCCACACCGGCCACATCGACATGATGGCGGCGACGCAGCCGTTCATCTCCGGGGCGATCTCGAAGACCGTCAACCTGCCGCAGTCGGCGACGGTCGCCGACATCGCCGACGCCTACACGCGCGGCTGGCAGGGCGGCCTCAAGGCGCTGGCGATCTACCGCGACGGCTCGAAGACGGCGCAGGCGCTGCGCACCGACGCCCAGGACGAAAAGGACACCGAGGTCGAGGTCGTGATGGCGGCGCCAGAGCGCAAGCGGATGCCGCGCGAGCGTGAATCGATCACCCACAAGTTCTCGATCGCCGGCCACGAGGGCTACATCACCGCCGGCAAGTACGAGGACGGCTCGGTCGGCGAGATCTTCCTCACCGACATCGGCAAGGAGGGCTCGACGATGCGGGGGCTGATGAACGCCTTCGCGACGGCGATCTCGCTCGGGCTCCAGTACGGCGTTCCGCTCGAAGACTTCGTGCGCAAGTTCAGCTACATGCGCTTCGAGCCGGAGGGCATCACCGGCAACCCGGAGATCCCCTTCGCCAAATCGCTGCCGGACTACATCATGCGCTGGGTCGCGAGCCGCTTCATCGAGGACACCGACACGCTCGAGGAACTGGGGATCATGACCCAGGAGGTGCGGGCCAAGCAGGAGGCGGAGACCTCCCAGCTCAGCATCGGGATCGCAACCGACACCGCCGGCCCCGCCAACGGCGGCAACGGCCACTCGACGCCGAGCAAGAGCGAGTCCGTACCGGCGGCCGCGGCCTTCACCGACACCCCCCCGGTTGTGCCGGCGAAGATGTCGGGGCTGGACCTCGGTCCGGCCTGCGAGCAGTGCGGCGGGATGATGCAGCGGACGGGTAGTTGTTACACGTGCTCGTCCTGCGGCAACAACACCGGCTGCGGCTGAGATCAGCGTAGGGTGGTCCGCATGAAGCGGCTTTTCGCGCTGGTCGGATTGGCGGCAGTGGTTACCGGGACCGCCGTGGCGGCACCCAGCGAATCGGGCGTCGCTCCCTGCGACAAGGCCATGGTCGGGGACGGGTCGGCCGACTGGCGGGGTGAATCGCTGGTCGCCGGGCCGGTCGGGGTCCTGCCGCGGCCTCTACGGCAGATGTCGCCGACGAAACGCGGCTTGGTGACGAAGATGCCGATGCTGGTCGAAGGCCGGGAGCCCGAGACGGTGACGGTGAGCGTGCCGCCGACCCTGCGCAAACGTGCCTTCCTCTACTTCGGCGGGGACTCCTCCTTCCCGCATGACCACGGCTACGGCGAAATCGAATTCCAGCTCTGCGGCAACAAGCCGCGCACGATCTGGCCCGGCGGGATCCGCGTCAAGGGCGAAGGGCCGGTGCACCTCAACGTCTTCAGCGAAGGACGCGCCGAACCGTTCGTCCTCCCGCTCGGCAAGCCCAAGCCGTACCGCAGGACCGCTCAGTAGGGTGGACTAATGGGGAGAACTTGGGTACCGGCTGTGGGGATAGTCGCCGGGCTCGTCTTCGTGCTCACGCAGCTGACTGGCTCGGACGTCGACGAGCAGGCGGCCCAGACGATCGGAACGGCGCTGGCGGTCGTGTTGTTCACGATTTTCGGAACGGCGGGCATCGCCCTCGTCCGCTGGCAGCCGCGTTTTGCCCCACTCGGAGTGGCAACCGCGATGCTGTCGCTGCTCGCCTGCGGCGCGACCGTCGCCCTGACCTGGACCGGTGAACCCTCTTTCTTCTTCCTCATCTTTGGCGGCACCAGCGGAACGGTTGCCGGAATCACTGACCTGCTCGCCCTCACCGGGGCCACGACCTGTGTACTGCTGGCGACGATCCGCCCCGGAGAGGACGCCGGAAGCCGGCTTTCCCGTGTCGCGTCAGCCGGTGCCCTGGTGCTCTTCATCGCCTTGGCGATACTCGCGATCGTCGATCACAGCATCGACATCGGTCCCAAGGTCTACGCGATCCTCGCGACCGTCTTCGTGGTCGCAACCGCCATTCTCCTCGTCCTCCGGCTCCTCCCCCTCCCAGAGGATTCGCAGGCAGCTAGCTGAGCACGACCTCGGCGTCGTGCCGAGGCGTCTCGGTGATGGCGCGGCGGAAGGGGCGCTCGGAGGCGGGGCGCGAGGGGGCGATCTGGTGGCGCTTGACCAGCTCGCGCAGGACGACCTGCATCTCGAACTGGGCGAAGGCGGCGCCGAGGCAGCGGCGGACGCCGCCGCCGAAGGGGATCCAGGTGTAGGTGCCGGGCGGGTTTTCGAGAAAGCGCTCGGGCAGGAAGCGGTCCGGTTCGGGGTAGGTCTCCGGGTCGCGGTGGACGAGGTGGATGCAGGGGGTGACCCGGGCGCCGGCGGGCAGCTCGTAGCCGCCGATCTCGACTGGCTCGGTCAGTTTGCGAATCACCAGCACGATCACCGGGCGCAGCCGCAGCGTCTCCTGGATCGTCGCTGTCAGGTAGGTGTCCTCGCCGCCCAGCGCCTCCGCTCGCAGCCGCTCGAGCTTCTCCGGGTGGCGGGTGAGCCGCTCCATCGCCCAGGAGAGCGCAGTGGCGGTGGTCTCGTGCCCGGCGACGAGGAGGGTGAGGAGCTCGTCGCGGATCTCGGCGTCGCTCATCGGGCTGCCGTCCTCATGGCGAGCGGCGACCAGCATCGAGAGCACGTCGTCGCGCTCCTCCAGATCCTCGGCGGCGCGGCGCTCGGCGATCTCGCGGTGGATCAGCTCGTCGACCCGCTCGATGCGGCGGCGGAATGTGGGCACCCCGCGGACGCGCTCCGGGCCGATCAGGAGCAGCGGCGCCAGCAGGAACGGGTTGGTGGTGAGGTCGAGGAAGTCGCGTAGGGCGACTCGCAGGGGTTCGAGGCGCTCGCGGTCGTGGACGCCGAAGACGGTCTCGAGGATGATCTCCAGGGTGATCGCCTGCATCCGCGGGCGCAGCTTGTAGGGGGTGCCGGTCGGCCAGCTCTCGATCTCGCGAGCGGCAATCTCACGCATCTTCTCGCCATAGCCCTGCATGCGCTCGCCGTGGAACGGCGGCAGCAGCAACCGGCGCTGGCCGATGTGCGGCTTCTCGTCGAGGACGAGGACCGAGTTGTCACCGAGGAACGGGCGGAGGATCTCGTTGCCCTCGCCGGCGTGGAAGATCCGCGGGTCGCCGGTGAAGACCTGCTTGACCGCGGCCGGGTCGGAGACCATCACCCAGGTGCCTTCGTAGGCGATCCTGATCGTGAACATGTCGCCGAAGCGGGCGCGGCTCTGCTCCAGCATCCACTGCGCCTGGCGCGACCAGATCGCCGTCTGCAAAGCCCGCGGCATCCGCGGGCCCGGGGGGAGTCCGCGGACAGGCGGCGAGACAGTCGTCGGAGCCCCCTCTTTGACGGTCGCCTCCATAGCCCTCAGATCAGCGTACCCCGCTTCTGACCCATTTCCGTGTGACGTTCGTCGCACGCCCGATAGCCTGGCACCGCCGATGGCAGACCTCCCACGCCTTTCGCCGCGCGCCGAGCACCTGCTGTTGAAGCGGGTCCTCGAGCTGTCGCCGCGGGTGCAGCGCCGCCTGTTCGGAGCGCCTCCCAGCATCGACGGGCAGACGCTGGCCAGCGACATCCACGCCCTGATCAAGCTGGCCGACCTCGCCGGCGACTCCACCTTCGTCGCCGGTATGTCACCCGAGGAGGCGCGCGCCAGCGCCCGGGCCGAGGCGAAGGTCACCGACAGCCGCCCGCCGATCCCGATGGCCCGGATCGAGGAGCTGGAGGTCCCCGGTCAGGCTGGCCCGATCCCCGCCCGCTTCTACGCTCCCGCCGGGCCGCCGACCGACGCTCCGACGCCCCTGCTCGTCTACTACCACGGCGGCGGCTGGGTGATCGGCGATCTCGACACCCACGACGGCATCTGCCGCTTCCTCGCCGCGGCAGCGGGGACGGCGGTGCTCTCGATCGAATACCGGCTGGCCCCCGAGCATCCCTTCCCAGCGGCAGTCGAGGACGCCTGGGCCGGCTTCACCTGGGCCGAGGCCAACGCCGCCAAGCTCCCCGTCGACCCAGCCCGGATCGCCGTCGGCGGCGACAGCGCCGGTGGCAACCTCGCCGCCGTGGTCAGCCTGCTTGCCCGCGAAGGCGGCGGCGCGATGCCGTCGATGCAGCTGCTGATCTACCCCGTCACCGACTCCGCCGAGGATCCACCGTCGCGCAAGCTGTTCGCCGAGGGGTTCCTCCTGACCAAAGGCGACATGGACACCTTCGAGCGCCACTACCTGCCTCCCGGAACGGATGCCACCGACCCGCGCATCTCGATCCTGCAGGCACCGGACCTGACCGGCCTTCCTCCCGCCTACGTCGCCACCGCCGGCTTCGACCCGCTGCGCGACGAGGCCGAGGCCTACGCGCTGCGGCTGCGCGAGGCCGGAGTCCAGGTGGCACTGCGCCGGCACCCCGGGCTGGTCCACAGCTTCGCCCACCTGACCGCGGTCAGCCGCAGCTCGCGCGGCGCGATGCTGGAGGCAGCAGGGGCGCTGCGGATGGGGCTGGCGGCGTAGCGAGCGACGCCGGTCCCGCCACGTCCCGGCTACTCGTACTGCAGTGACTCGAGAACGTCGAGTCGCGAGGCGCGGCGGGCCGGGACGATTGCGGCGATCACGCCGGCGATGCCGGCGAGGACCATCAGCACGATCAGCGACCCGACCGGGTATGAGAGGACGAAGCCTTCGTCCTTCAGCGGCTGCGCGATCAGCGCCGCGAAGATCAAGCCCAGAATCATCCCCAGGATGGCTCCGATCAGGGCCGTGATCACCGCCTCGTAGCGGATCATCGTCCGCACCTGGCGGCGTGACATCCCGATCGCCCGCAGCATCCCCAGCTCCCGCGTGCGCTCGTGGATCGAGAGCGCCAGCGTGTTGGCGATCCCGAACAGGGAGATGACGACGGCCAGCACCAGCAGGGCATAGATCAGGTTGAGCAGGGTGTTGATCTGTTTTTCCTGGTTTTCCTTCAGTTCGGTCTGGTTCAGGGCCTCGGCGGTCGGGAAGTCGCGTTCCAGCAGCTTTTCGAGGCGCTGCTGCACCTCGGCGGCACTGGCCCCGGCTTCGGTCTTGACGAAATCGATCGTGTCCTGGGCCTGGTCGAAGTCGCGCGCCATCACCGCCGGCGTGACGACGACGGAGCCGACCAGGCCGGCCTTGGTCTTGTAGGTGCCGGCGACACGGAAGCGCGGCCGCTTCCCCGCCTGGCTCAGCAGACGGAAATCGTCGCCGACTTCGAGGTCGTGGGAGGAAGCGAAGGAGTCCTCGACCAGGGCTTCGCCGTTGGTGAGGTTGCGCAGCGTTTGCGGGCCGCCGTCGACCCATTCCAGCTCGAAGACCTCGCCGGCGTCGCTGGAGAGGCTGTTGACCCGCGACTTGCCGCTGCTGCCGACCAGCTTCGCTTCGGTCGCGCGCAGGGTCGCGACCAGCTCGATACCAGGCACGTCGCGGGCAGCGACCGCGACACCGGGCGGGATCGGCGAGAAGCCATCGCTGTTCTGAATCACCAGGTCGCCCTGGAAAGTGTCGTCGACCGCCTCCGCGATCGAGCTCTTCAGCCCGGCGGCAAAGACGGTGACGAAGGCGACCAGCGCCAGTCCGATCATCAGCGCCGCGGCGGTGATCGCCGTCCGTCCCGGGTTGCGCTGCGCGTTCTCACGGGCGAGGCGGCCGATCAGCCGGCGGATCCGCTCCAGCGGCCAGCCGGCGACGGCGGCCAGTGGCGGCACCAGGCGCGGACTGAAGAGTGAGACGCCGAGGACGATGGCGACCGCGCCGAAGCCCATCAAACCGGCGGCGGCGTCTCCGTCCGCGCCGCCGAAGAGGCCGGCAAGAAGCATCCCCAGGCCGACGAGGCCGAGCAGGATCGCGAGCACGGCGTTGAGGGCGCGGCGGCGGCGCGTGACCTGCGGCACGTACGCGCGCAGGGCCGCGATCGGCGGCACCCGGGTCGAGCGCACGGCGGGGATCAGCGAGGAGACAAGGGTGACGCCGACGCCGACGCTGAGCGAGACGATGATCGTCCTCGACTTCAACACCAGGGAGGTGGTCGGCAGGTCGATGCCGATCGCTTTGAACAGGCCGTTGAGCAGAATTGCGATCAGGTAGCCGCCGGCGATACCGACGATCGCTCCCAACAACCCGATCGCGAGCGCCTCGACCACGACGGTGCGCAGGATCTGCGCCCGCGAGGCGCCGAGCGTGCGCAGCATCCCGAACTCGGTGATCCGCTGGGCGACGGTGATCGAGAAGGTGTTGAAGATCAGGAAGGCGCCGACGAAGATCGCGACGAAGGCGAAGACGAGCAGCAGCGTCTGCAGGAAGCCGAGGCTTTCGCGAATTTCATCGGAGCCGCGTTCGGAGTTTTCTTCGCCGGTCTCGACCCGGACCGAGGGCGGCATCTCCGCCGCGATCCGGCGCTTCAAGACCACTGGTGAGACGCCATCGTCGGCGGCCACCATGATCTGGTCGAATTCGCCCTCCTTGTCGGTGATCCGCTGCGCCTCCGGCAGCGTCACCTGGGCGATGCTGGTGCCCCCGATCGAGGCATCGCCGAGCCTGGTGAAGCCGACCAGGCGGTAACTGACAGCTTTGGTCCGGCCGACGAGCTGGATCTGTTCGCCGAGCACGAGGTCGGAGCTCTTGGCCGCGGCTTCGTCGATCGAGGCTTCGGTCGGGCCCCGCGGCGGGTGTCCCTCGACGTATTTGAGCGACTCCAGCGGCCCGGGCAGCGTCGAGGAGATGAACTTAGGATTGAATTTGGACCCGATCGCCTCGCCTTCGGAGTCGAAGAAGCCGCCCAAGGTGAAGATCGCCCCAGAGGCGACCCGGACCCCCGGCGTCCGCTGCACCCGCGGCAGCAGCGAGGCTGAGATCGTCGGCGTTTCGCCGCTTTCCTGTTTGACCAGGTTCTTCGAGCTGACGACGACGGCGACGCCCTTGTTCGACTCCTTGAAGATCTCGTCGAAGGCAGCGAGGATCGTGTCCGTGAGGATGTAGGAGCCGGCCATGAAGGCGACTCCGATGACGACGGCGAAGGTGGTCGTCAGGGCCCGTACTTTGCGAGCCCAGAGGCTCTTGAGGGCGAGGCTAGTCAATCTGCTTCATCAGCTCGATCACCTCGTCGGCGGAGCCGGGGGCCCCGTCCTGGACGAGCTTGCCGTCGCGAAGGGTGATCAAGCGGTCTGCGTGGGCGGCGGCGGCGGGGTCGTGGGTGACCATGATCACGGTCTGGCCGAACTCGTCGACCGCCTGGCGCAGCAGCTGTAGGACGTCCTCGCTCGCTTTCGAGTCGAGGTTGCCGGTCGGCTCGTCGGCGAAGACCACAGCCGGTTTGGAGACGAGGGCGCGGGCGACGGCGACGCGCTGCTGCTGGCCGCCGGAGAGCTCTGAGGGGCGGTGCGTGCGCCGATCCTCCAAACCGACCGTGCGGATCAGCTGGTCGACCCACTGCTGGTCGGGCTTGTGGCCCGCGATCGAGAGCGGCAGGACCAGGTTCTCCTCGGCGGTGAGGACGGGCAGCAGGTTGAAGAACTGGAAGACGAAGCCGAGCTTGTCGCGGCGCAACTTGGTCAGCTCGTTGTCGTCGAGCTTGGTGATCTCGACCCCGTCGAGCTCGACCGTGCCGGTGGTCGGCTTGTCGAGGCCGGCGAGGATATGCATCAGCGTCGACTTACCTGAGCCCGAGGGCCCCATGATGGCGGTGAAGCGGTCGCGCTCGAAGGAGGTGGTGATGCCCGCCAGCGCATCGACGGCCGCGGCACCGTCGCCGTAGCGGCGGGTCAGGTCGGTGGCGACCACAACCTGTCCGTTGACACTCACTAGTCGGGCACCGTATCGAGATCAGCCAATAGCCTGCGACTCGTGACTCTGGCGGAACAGTTCGACGGCTTTCTGATCGACCTCGACGGGGTGGTTTGGATCGGCGCCGAGCCGGTCCCGGGAGCGCCCGAGGCGCTGCAGGCACTGCTCACAGCGGGCAAGCGGATCGTCTTCGTCACCAACAACCCGGGAAAGCCGCCCGCCGCCTACGCCGAGCGACTGCAAGGGATGGGCGTCGCGGTGGGCCCGGAGCAGGTCGTCACCGCCGGCGTCGTCACCTCCCGCCTGGCCGCCGAGGCGGCGGGACCCGGCGGCGGCGCTTTCGTGATCGGCGCCACCGCGTTGAAGGAGATGGTTGCGGCGAGCGGAACGGCGCTGCTGGAGGGTGAAGCTGCCTACGAAGCGGACGTGGTCGTCGTCTCCGGCCACCGCGGCTTCGACTTCGAGGAGCTGCTGAGCGCGACGCGGGCGCTGCAGCACGGCGCCGCCCTCGTGGCCACCAGCCGCGACCCGACGCTGCCGATGCCGGGCGGCGAGTGGCCGGGCACGGGCGCGATCCTGGCCGCGATCGAGACCGCCTCCGGGAGCACCGCGGAGATCGGGGGCAAGCCGGAGCGGCACCTGTTCGACCTTGCCCTGGAGCGGGTCGGGGACGGACGGGTGGCAATGGTCGGCGACCGCATCTCCTCCGACATCGAAGGCGGCCGCCGGGCGGGACTGACGACGATCCTGGTCCTCAGCGGGACCAGCACCCAGGCCGAGGCGGAGGCGGCGCAGCCGCCGCCCGACCACGTCGTCGACAACCTCGCCGCCCTGCTGTCGTGAACGCCGAGCCCGCGGCGCCGGCGCTGGCCCGCCCCGGCATCGCCTTCGCCGGCATCTTCATCGTCACCTTCTGCGGCCTGCTCGCGGTCGGGGCGACCCTGCCGGTGCTGCCGCGCTACGTCGACGGCCCGCTCGGCGAGGGCAAGGTCGCGGTCGGGATCGTGATCGGCTCCTACGCGATCACCGGCCTGTTGATGCGGCCCTTCGCCGGCCGCTTCGCCGACCGGCGTGGGCGCCGGCCAGCGGTCCTGATCGGCTCCCTGCTGATGGCGGTCGGCGGCTTTCTCTACCTGCTGCCGCTCGGCGTCGGTGGGCTGATCGCGGCGCGGCTGGTCCTCGGGGTCGGCGAGGGCACGGTCTTCACCGCCGGTTCCGCCTGGATCGTCGACCTTGCCCCGCTGGAGCGGCGCGGCCGGGTAATCGGCCTCTACGGGCTCTCAGTTTGGGCGGGCCTCAGCATCGGACCGCTGTTCGGCGAACTGATCCAGCACGCCGCCGGCTACTCCGCGGTCTGGATCTTCGCCGGGGCAATGCCCTTGATCGGGGCCGTCGTCGCCCTCCGCGTCCCCGACCCCTTCCGCCCCAAATGGCTCGAGCACGAACACCGCTCGCTGATCGCCCGCGAGGCGCTCCGGCCCGGAGCCGCGCTGGCGCTGGGATCGACCGGGTACGCGGCGGTGGCCACCTTCGTCGTCCTCCATCTCGACGAGCGCGGCGTCGGCCACGGCGCCCTCGTCTTCGGCGCCCTGGCGACGATGGTCGTGCTGACGCGGCTGGTCGGCGGCGACCTACCCGACCGGGTTGGGCCGGCGCGGGTCGCGACCGCGGCCGCGCTGGTCGAGGCGGTCGGCCTGACCACGCTTGCCTTCGCCCACAGCCTCCCGGTCGCGATCGCCGGCGCGCTGGCGATCGGTGCCGCCTTCTCCCTGCTCTACCCGTCGCTCTCGCTGATCGTCGTCAACCAGGTCCCGGAAGCGCGGCGCGGCGCCGCCCTCGGCACCTTCACCGCCTTCTTCGACGCCGGAATCGGCCTCGGCGCTCCGCTGGCCGGAGCCGCGGCGGCGCTGAGCAGCTACGAGGGCTCGTTCCTACTCGGCGCCGCGATCGCGCTGTCTTCCGCCGCGCTGATCGCGGTCTCGATCGCCCCACACGCCCGCGCCGTCTTAGCCCGCTAACAGCCCGCCGATGGGCCGATAAGTTGACTCAGAGTCAACTTATCGGCCCATCGG